>NZ_JAHGAM010000011.1:0-394088 GCF_030248595.1 Vibrio sp. D417a
CTGAAGACAAACGCTCCATAGAAGTTTGTTGAGCTGAGTTTGCGTTGTTTAGGTAACGCTGAGCGGTCATCGCTGATACGTTAGTGTTTACATTCACTGCCATGGTGATTTCTCCAATTGATTTTCCGGTGTAGCGGTTTCCGACGTCTCGGAAAACCAAGTAGTTCTCTCAAAGTTACTTTTATTAACGGCGCATGCCCTGTTTTCTTTAGAGAAAATTTTGTATTTTTTTGAAAATAATTCGTTTGGAGGGGTAATCGTGACAAAGCGGATAAAAAAGCAAAAAAACTTTCATTTTTCGCTAAAGCTTCTTTTCGAATTGTCGATACAGGCAGGTTTTACGTTAAATTCGGGCACGGCCGTTCATCAGCCAAGCAAGGTCAATGCTAGGTTTGGCGCTTGTTTTGCTTGCGCCAGAATAGAGGTACTGACCTGTTGTAAAATCTGTTGCTTCACCATTTGCGTAGTTTCTTTGGCATAGTCAGTGTCTTGGATACGACTGTTGGAAGCGGCTAAGTTTTCGTGGATATTATCGAGATTATTGATCGCATGATTAAAGCGGTTTTGATACGCGCCTAACTCCGCACGACTGCCATCTACCGTTTTCAAAGCATCATCTAAAATGCCGACCGCCATCTGAGCGCCACCGACCGTGCTAATATCAATACTATCTACCGTTCTATTTACGGTGACATACTTGCCAAGTTCTAACTCATCAGCCAGGCCACCACTGAAGGTTGGTCCAGGGTATTTTATGGCGTCCTTGTGGGACATGAGTAACTGCAGTTGCCCCTCTTCATTAACAGACGCTCTCACTTTATCGGTTTGCCCATTAATGTAAGTCGCGAGTTCTTCTATATCGTCGCCAGCTTTAGCTTCAATACGGATCTCCTGCTCTTCAAAATTGTTATCACGGTAGCTGATAACAATTTCATTATTTCCGTTTTGAACCGTCCAATCTGAACTGACTCTTTGATATGAGCTCATTGAAAAGCTACCTAAAGATTCCGGCTGCATGGTCCGCAGGCCAATTTGTACCGCTTCACCAGCCGTTGCACCGATTTGAAAAGACGATGTACCGAATGTGCCATTCAGCAATTTACGTCCGCCAAAGGAGGTCGTTTCTGCAATACGACTTAACTCATCATTTAAAGCAGAGACTTCTTCTTGCAGTGCAGTACGCTCCGCTTTGCTGTTTGAACCGTTAGCTGATTGAAGCGACAAATCACGCATACGTTGCATAATGTTAGTCACTTCATTCATCGCCCCTTCAGCGGTTTGCATTATAGAAATGCCGTCATTCGCGTTACGTACCGCGACATCCAAACCACGCATTTGCGATTGCAGACGGTTGGAAATTTGCAGACCCGCAGCGTCATCCTTTGCGCTATTAATACGCTTCCCTGAAGACAAACGCTCCATGGATTGATTCAGCATATCCGTTGCACTGGTCAAGTGACGCTGTGCGACAAGTGCTGCAACATTGGTATTAACGGTGATCGCCACGAATAAAGAGTCCTAAAATTAAGGCTTTGAGTACTTATCGACCAAGTAACAGAAAAGTTTAGTGTTTTTTGAAAAGAGATTGGAATAGAAATAGAAAACAAAAGCCCTCCATTGGAGGGCTTAAGAAATAAAGTCTGACAACTTACTTGATGGCTAGCTCTGCGAGCATTTCTTGCGAAGGCGCGAAGAAGTACGCACCAGTTACCGCTGTTGTGAAACGAAGCATTTGGTCTGTTTTACCATCTGTCACGCCGTACATACTTTCTAGCATCACTTTAATGTTATGAAGTGTATTGCAGTAAGAAATAAACAGCAGGCCATGAGGCCCTGTCACCGTCCCGTATGGTAAGCTGTGGCGAACAATCTTCAAACCTTTACCTTCTTCTTTGATATCAACTCGACCAACGTGTGATGCAGCAGGAACGTCTTCTAGCTCGATAGAGTCTGGCTTGGTACGACCAATCACTTTTTCTTGCGCTTTGACATTCAATCGATTCCAAGCGGCAAGGTTATGTTCAAAGCGCTGAGCCATAACATAACTGCCTCCAGCAAATGGGCCCTCTTTTACTAGAGCCACATCAGCGCGAGCCTCCCCTTTCGGGTTTTCTGTGCCATCAATGAAGTCTGTCATATCACGAGCATCAAGGTAACGGTACCCATATGTTTCGTCCACAATGGTGACATCTTGTGCCGTCTCTTCTAGGAACTTACGCAACACGTAAAAATGCAAGTCGTGACGAGTCGAGTGACAGTGAATCAGTACATCGACATCCGATGCAGGCGTTACGATGTCCCCTTCGCCAAGTTGAGTAAAATCAATAAGCTCTTCTGGCGCGTCTACATTAAGGTGTTCCCAAAACGATTTTGTGAATGCGATAGAAAGCGTCAGCGCTGCACCCGGCTGGGTAATGTTTAACTCTTCCACCAACTTTGGCAGTGCTTTCAGTTTTTCTAATACGTTTTCACGGTTTTGGTTCACTTTGAGTTGAGTGTACAGTGCAAATGGCCCGGCTTCTGGCACGATCGCCGTTTGAGCTTGTGACATTGAGGTTTCCTCTATTACTTTGCCCCAGAGTGGGAAGTTATTGTTTTTAATTCTTTGAATGCTGCTGTTCATCGTGCGCCAATTGTGGCACATGAAAACAGTCTTTTACCCATCTTCCATTTAGAAGATAGATCATAAACCAAGCTAATAAGGTAATGGTAAGGGCGTTTGCCCAATTAAACACTCCATGTTCTAGGTACACATGATACATGGTCTGAGCAAGTTGAATACCGCACAAGATCAAAGTGATCTCGCGACCATAGCGAGTAATTCTGTTTACCCATCCTCTGTCGGGATGACGAAGCCCCATTAACCACATAAGAAGCAAACTTGGAATGCCCATCGCCAAACCCAAATACAACGTACTTGAATCTGGGTAAACAATAGCGAGTAGCTTACTGCCACTATCACGACTTACACCAGCCATGGCAAACACCACCCATGAACGCACAAGAAACATCCATCCCACCCATAAAATGATCGGCGCCTTTAAAAATCCATGAGCGTCATATTGGTCAAACGAATAGCGCACAACATCTTCTTCTTTATGTGATAAAAACGTCACTTTAACCTATCGTTTCAGAGTTGCAAGCCAACAAAGATGAGAACTGAAGTTCATTTCAGCACCTTACACAGGTAAACTAAACAAAGATTTACAGCGACGTTGATGAGAAACATGAAAAAAAGAACTCCTGCCACCCCTGTGCCTTCTCAAGAAACACAAGCCGAAGCGATGAGAATTGCTAAATCCACGCAAAAGCCCGGCCAAACCAAAGAGCAAACCAAGCTTATCGCTCAAGGTATCGAAAAAGGCATCGCGCAATATAAGAAACAACAAAAAGAGCGCAACCGCCAAGCCGATAAAGCGAAGAAAAAACAGCAACGTGAAAAACAACGTCAGCATGAAGAGATTATCGAACAAGACAATATCACCGACGATGCGCCAAACCATTCATCAAGCAAACTGCCTTGGACACTACTTGTTCTGAGCTGGATTGGCTTTGCTGCTTACATAGTATTGGGGAAATAGCTAATGAAACGCCTGTTACTTGGACTTTTTGTCGTGCTTCTAACGGGTTGCACGATGCCTTCTCACCTTACTCATGCTCAAAGTCAAGATGTTCATATTCGCATTGACGCGCAATTCAACCCTGAGCGATGCGAATACAAAGGCGAAGTCACCGGAAGTGAAGGCCATTGGTATAACTACATTTTCATGACTAATGACGCGATGATGCAAGGCGCGATGAACGATTTAAAAAACAATGCAGCGGCTATCGATGCGGACACCGTTTTTATGGTTTCCCCACAAGATTTTATCACTTCATTTAGCGTGCTGGGTTCCGCCTACCGCTGCAATGGATGAGGCCTGAATATGAAAAAAGCCAGCAATTGCTGGCTTATGCACGAAATCCAAGACTGCTAGCGATATCTCTCTCCCGCTCTAGAACCCATTGGCTATCAAAAGGCCCCCAATCTGAAAGTTGATAATAGCCGTCATTATGACGTCGGCCATCTTGAACGAATATGAGTTCAATGCCGATCCCAGGTAACGCCTTGAGTACATCTTGAATAGTACGACGAGGCCACCCCGTTTTTTCGATCAACTTTGGCACATTCGGCCTTTCTAGGTTTTCCACCAACAAGGCCAAATATAGCCGCCTTGCAAAAACAGGACTCAATTCCATTGACACCTCCTAAAATTGTGCTGATTCATTATTTCGTTTTTGCTCAGCGAGGTGTTGCGTTTGATCAATAACTCGACTTTTCCATTTGATTTAGACGAATTTTTATTCGATTTATAGCGCATTCATCGTAAATAAGTTATGTGACATTAGTTATCTCAATCTATCTGAAAATATTTTCCACCGCATTTTGTCAGTTTGATTGCTTCTTGATAGGATGCTTTAACAGCCCAAATCACTTAAGTGCGTCTTAACCGCGCCAGTGAAAAATAGAACAAAGAAAAAGGAAACACTATGTCGATTACCATGTTTGGTATTCCCAACTGCGATACGATCAAAAAAGCCAAGAAATGGTTAGAAGCCGAGGATATTGCTTACGACTTCCATGACTACCGTAAGCAAGGCATTGATGCAGAAATGGTAAGTGAATTTTGTCGCGCTTTAGGTTGGGAACAGGTGCTCAATAAACGTGGCACAACCTACCGCCAATTAGCGCAAGAGCAGAAAGACACACTTAACGAGGAAAACGCCATCGCTCTTTTGGTAGAAAACCCTGCGATGATTAAACGCCCAATTTTAAAAGTGAATGATCAACTTCATATCGGTTTTAAAGCTGATCAATACGCTAGCATTTTCAACTCTTAAATAAAGGAATACTCAAGGATGACAGACAGTCCAGTATTGGCACTTGCTAAAGATCTGATCAGTAGACAGTCCGTAACGCCGGAAGACGCAGGTTGTCAGGATTTGATGATCGAGCGCTTAAAAGCACTCGGGTTTGAAATTGAAGTGATGGTATTTGAAGACACCACGAACTTCTGGGCTCGACGTGGTTCAGAAGCGCCGCTATTTGCGTTTGCTGGCCACACCGATGTGGTACCAGCTGGCAAATTGGAACACTGGAATACACATCCGTTTGAACCGACCATTATTGATGGTTACTTGCATGGCCGCGGCGCAGCTGACATGAAAGGGTCACTCGCTGCTATGGTCGTTGCTGTCGAACGCTTCATTGAAGAAAACCCAGACCACAAAGGCTCAATTGGCTTTTTGATTACGTCAGATGAAGAAGGGCCATTTATCAATGGTACCGTTCGCGTTGTAGAAACGTTGATGGAACGTGGTGAGAACATCGATATGTGTATTGTTGGTGAACCATCCAGCACCGACGTGGTTGGCGATGTAGTGAAAAATGGACGCCGTGGATCCATCACTGGTGATTTAACGGTAAAAGGAACACAAGGTCACGTGGCCTACCCTCACCTAGCCAGCAATCCAGTGCACGAGTCTCTACTCGCGATTCATGAACTCGCGACGACAGAATGGGACAAAGGGAATGATTACTTCCCACCGACTAGTTTCCAGATCCCGAATGTATCGGCTGGCACTGGTGCGTCTAACGTTATTCCTGGCGAGTTCCATGTTCAGTTCAACCTACGTTTTAGTACTGAGCTTAACAATGACGCAATTGTTCAGCGTGTTACCGAAACATTGGACAAGCATGAGCTGGACTACGACCTAAAATGGACATTCAACGGAGACCCATTCCTGACCGATACGGGCGCACTGCTAGACGCGGTTGTAGCTGCTGTGGCCGAAGTCAATGATACGAAGCCAGCGCTACTTACAACTGGCGGTACGTCTGATGGTCGTTTTATTGCTCGAATGGGAGGTCAAGTCGTAGAGTTAGGCCCTGTTAACGCTACGATTCATAAAGTGAACGAGTGTGTGAAAGTCGACGATCTTGAAAAGTTGACGGACATGTACGAAAACACGTTGAAACACCTATTGGCGAAGTAATCAGCGAGAACACAATGACACCAGAGCAACTCACCGGAATCACTGATTCCCATCTTCAATCCACACTAGTGGGGCAAAAGGCATTTATGCTTCACCCTAAAGTAGTCAATGACTTATTGAAGATGATTAATGCCGCAACCGAAGCAGGTTTCAAAATGGAAATCGCCAGTGGTTTTCGTGACTTTAATCGCCAAAAAGCCATCTGGAACGGGAAGTTTTCTGGTGAGTTGCCAATTCTCGATATCAACTCCCGCCCTTTGAATAAAGCAGAGTTAAATGACGAAGAGAAATTGATGGCCATTTTGCGCTGGTCGGCATTGCCCGGAGGAAGTCGTCATCATTGGGGTTGTGATTTTGATGTCTATGCGCGCAATTTATTGCCTGCTGACACCAAACTCAAGTTGGAACCTTGGGAGTATCTTGAAGGCCACCAGCAGGCGTTCTACCAATGGTTAAAAGCCAACCTTGGTCGGTTCGGTTTCTTCTTCCCTTATCAGCATGATTTAGGTGGCGTTTCGATTGAGCCTTGGCACATTAGTCACCGCGCTGTCGGGCAGCAATGCCTCGAGCAGTTGACGCTTGATGTACTCAGAAGCCAGTTGATTAAACAAAATCAGACCGACAACATTGCAGGGATTGACGTCATACTGAATAATTTGGATAACGTCGTTGCCAAATTTATTCACAATATCACGCCGCCGGAGGCTCTATGATAGAAATACTAACCAATCCTTGGGTCATTATTATTGTAGTGTTGAGCGTGGTCATTGGTAATATTGCCGCACTCAAATATACCGCAAAAATGAAGTTTGGTCAGATGGATAAAAGCCGTAAGAACGATTTAGATAAGCTGAACACATTGGATAAACAGCGCTACGCTGAAGAAGATAAAAACAAAAACGAGCCTCGTTAGTTACTCACCAGCTTCATCTCGACACATTTAATCTAAACATCAAAAAAGGGACCACTAGGTCCCTTTTCTATCATTAAGTAAACACGCCGCGTTAAGCTCGCTTTGTTTACTGCTTCACTGTTGCAGCCAATACAGGCGCTAGTGATTTCAAAAACTCTTCTTCTACTGGCTTGCCAGAGGAGTCGGTGATATTGATAGACGTACGGTTGCCTAAATCACCAAGTAAGAATGTGTACTTCCCAGCGGCTAACTCCACTGGTTTAACGCCGATATCGTTCCAGAATTCATCATCCGGAGACGCATATTTCGCAGTGATTGTACCCTGAGACTGGCTACGCTCTTCAATCTTAAAGCCCATCTTAGGTAGAATATTAGGCAAACGTTGCCAAAGCATGTTGTATTGCGCACGCGCGATAATCACAGGAAGTCCGCTGCGGTCTTTACCCATTGTGATTGGGATCTGTTTAACCAACTCTTGCGCTTTACGCTGTGCTTCTTCACGCACTTCTTGGTCGTAGCGAGCGGTGACCAAGTTCGTCATGAATACATTGTAGCGCTCACGGTTGGTCGCCGTTACTTCTTTCACTTGATTGCCTTCACGCCAGTCAATAAGGCTCACCTTAAAGCCGTGTCGACCATTTGCTTCAGCGCGTACGATTTCATATCGGCTGCCAATTTCTAGCTCTTCATCTGGCGAATCCCAAGTCACCCATCCTGTCTCGATGCGAGAGTCTGTTTGGCTTTCAACTGGAATCTCGTTAGCCGCGACCATGTTTTGCACCGTTTGCCAAACTTTATCTAGTTCATCTTTACGAAGTAGCCAAAGTGTCACTTCACCATCACTACTGCGGTCCAAACGTGCACCGGGAATAAGCTCTAGGACTTGTTGAGGTGGACGAATGTCGACATCTTTACCTACACCGCCAGCGTAGTTACCCTGAGGGATCTCGTAGTTAGGGTAAAACTGAGGCTGTGCACCCTGTGGGACATTCCACTCACCCAAATTTGGGGAGTTCAAATACTCGAAGTCATCTTTTGCTTGACGACGTTGATTGGCACCACCTGAACAGGCAGTCAATACGAATACAGCTAATGAACTTAACACTAACTGGCTTGAAAGCTTCATCTATACTCCTAAAACACCGAGGGCGCTTTGGCCCCCAGTATGAACTTCAATCCTAGTAACTCAATCTTAATAAATATGGGCGTCTGTTAGCGCCTGCTCGACGATCGGCTGCGATTTTTCAGAAAGCGTAGTTAAAGGAAGACGCAAACCACCTTCTTCAATCAAACCAAGCTTTTGCGCTGCCCATTTTACTGGGATAGGGCTTGCTTCGATGAAAAGGTTTTTGTGTAGAGTCATCAAGCGTTGGTTAATCGCTTCTGCTTCTTCGTACTTACCTTCACTTGCCAAATGGAACATGTCTGCCATGTCTTTAGCTGCAATATTGTTCGTTACCGAGATAACACCATTGCCGCCAAGTTTCACAAAATCCAGCCCTGTCGCATCATCGCCACTTAGTAAGATAAAATCTTCGCCACAAAGTTCACGATGAATTGCAATTCGTTCCAAATCGCCCGTTGCATCTTTTAGAGCCACGATATTATCAAGCTTTGACAAGCGTGCCACTGTTTCTGGCTGCATATCAACAGCAGTACGGCCTGGTACGTTGTACAAAATTAGAGGCACATCACTCGCTTCGGCAATTGCCTTGTAATGTAAAAACAAACCCTCTTGAGTTGGTTTGTTGTAATACGGTGTCACACTCAGGAAGCCAGCAATACCAGAATCAGCCAGTAATTTGCTAAATGTTACTGCCTCATGGGTTGCATTTGCACCCGTGCCAGCAATCACAGGGATGCGACCGTCGGCAAACTCAACAGTTTTATTAACGACCTTTACATGCTCTTCAATGGTCAGTGTCGCTGACTCACCTGTTGTGCCTACTGCCACAATACCGTCTGTACCCGCTTCAACGTGGTACTCTACTAGCTTTTGCAGACCGTCAAAGTCTACTTCGCCATCTGCTTTGAATGGCGTAATCAGCGCTACGATACTTCCTGAAAACATGTTTATCTCCCTCATTTAACTCTTTCTGCATGGTACTGTAATGCGATTGAAAAACACAAGAGCGTAAACTCGCTTACAAAGTACAAATGAATGAATAATTACCAGTTGTTAGAGGTCTAGCAACTTAATTGCTCTATTTGGTTTGATTAACGGCAATATTGATAATCGTGTTGGGCTTTCGAGTGACTTTAGAATCTATCAGTGATTTGGAAAATACTGAAGAGCACAAGCAAGGAAAATATACTCTTTGGTCTTGTTAGCCAAGTCAGATCTAAGTGAATAAAACGGCCAGACAATAGGCAAGCACATCATGCAAACGTTTTGTTTATCCTACAGCCTGCATTTACTGTTTATTTCCCACCGCTCCCCTCAACATCCTCCTGCTTTTTATAGACTAAAAAAGAACTGGCTCGATATTTCTTCGCAATATCTGTGCTAACATCTCTCTATTGAAGAAAGGACAAGAAGCTCATTTATGAAGCAACATCTGGTACTTACAGCAGTTGGAACGGACCGTCCAGGCATTTGTAACCAAGTCGTACAGCTCGTTACTCAAGCTGGTTGTAACATAGTCGATAGCCGTATCGCTATCTTTGGCAGCGAATTTACGCTGATCATGCTCCTGACTGGGAACGCCAGCAGCGTGACTCGAGTTGAAACACAATTGCCCCTGCTTGGCCAAGAACATGACCTTATTACGATCATGAAACGCACAGCGGCGCACGAACTGCTCGATAACAGCTACACCATGGAAGTGTTTATTGAGTCTGAAGACCGCCCTGGGTTAACTGAAAAATTTACTAAGTTCTTCGCTGATCAGCAGATTGGTTTAGACTCTCTTAGCGCGCAAACCATCAGCAAGTCGAAAATTCAACTCGATTCTGACCAGTTTCACATTGCGATTACTGCATCTGTAAGCGCGGATTTTAATTTGATGCAGTTACAAGAAGACTTCGATGAACTTTGTAAGTCGCTCAACGTACAAGGTTCTCTGAATTTCATTAAAAACACACTATAAAGTAAAGGAAATCAAAATGAATACGCTGACAGCAGGCTCGCCAGCGCCAGCCTTCTCTTTGCTCGACCAAGACGGAAATACCGTTTCTCTTGAAGACTTTAAAGGCAAGAAAGTACTTTTCTACTTTTACCCTAAGGCGATGACGCCGGGTTGTACTACACAAGCAAAAGGCCTTCGTGACATCAAAGCTGAACTCGATGCACATAACGTGGTGGTACTCGGCGTAAGCATCGACCCTGTAAAGCGCCTAGGCAAGTTCATCGAGCGCGATGATTTAAACTTCACTCTGCTTTCTGATGAAGACCATGCCGTTGCTGACCAGTTCGGCGTTTGGGGCGAAAAGAAATTCATGGGCAAAGTATACGACGGTCTTCACCGCATTAGCTTTCTGATCAATGAAGAAGGCGTGATCGAACACGTGTTTAACAAGTTCAAAACCAAAGATCACCACGAAGCCGTATTAAACTACTTAAACGAAAATGCTTAAACGCTATTGTTTTTCTACAAACAAAAAGCCCAGCAAACTGCTGGGCTTTCTTTTAACCATCGTACCTTTGGTAACAACTACTCTTGTTCGACAGGTTCGTTTTCTTCCGTGCTTGGTAATGCATGCCATACGGCTTTGACTAATGTCGCTAAAGGAATGGCAAAGAACACCCCCCAAAAACCCCACAGCCCACCAAAGACTAATACAGCCACAATGATAGCAACTGGGTGTAAGTTTACTGCCTCGGAAAACAGAACAGGAACCAAGACATTACCATCAAGCGCCTGGATAATACCGTAAGCAAGCAACAACCAATAAAACGGAGGCGTTAAACCCCATTGGAACAAACCAACGATGGCAACAGGTACAGTAACAGCCGCCGCACCGATATAAGGAATCAAAACCGACAGACCAACGGCTACGGCAAGCAACGCCGAGTAACGAAGATCTAAAAGGGCAAAAGTCACGTAGCTCACACCGCCCACGATTAAAATCTCTAACACTTTACCGCGAATGTAATTTGATATCTGCTCGTTCATTTCATG
The DNA here is from genome assembly GCF_030248595.1 of Vibrio sp. D417a. Lineage (NCBI taxonomy): Bacteria > Pseudomonadati > Pseudomonadota > Gammaproteobacteria > Vibrionales > Vibrionaceae > Vibrio > Vibrio sp. D417a. The sequence goes on from NZ_JAHGAM010000011.1 coordinate 11,071, forward strand.
CCAAACTTTATTCGCCAATTTACGGTTTTTCGGCAGAATACCGCTTGCGATTCGCAGCATTTCTTCTTTGTCTTTAAGCAAAAAGAAGATCAGAAGTGGCACTAAGATCAAATATACCGCTAGCGTTGCAATGCTAACTAATGAAGCAAGCGACCCTTTGACGACACTTTCACCCAGCCCCAATGCTTGGTTTTTGGCGTTCGTCACCACGGTTTCTACTATTTCTAAATTGGCTAGTTCAGGGTGGCGCTCTGGCAATGTGACAATAAACTTTTGTAGCCCGTTGTACATGTTCGGAATATCGTTAATTAGATTACCGACCTGAGTCCAAATCGTCGGAACCAAGCCAAACAACGCAATTAACATTAACCCGACAAAGACCAAGATCACGATAATAACCGACAAAGTGCGCGGCACGCCCATACGACACATTTTGACAACTGGCCATTCAAGTAGATAAGCCAAAACGATCGCGACAAGTAATGGCGCAATCAAGTGTCCAAAGAAGTAAATGGTGATAAAGCCAAACAGCAAGATCGCGACGAGACTTACTGCGTGAGGGTCAGAGAAACGTCGTTTATACCAACGACTAACCATTTCAAACATCTTATGCGGATTCCTTATTGAAGACAGTCAATGTGTAGTGCTCTGATGTAGATTGGCAATCAACCGAGTACCCTTGGGCACTAAGATAGTTCACAATGTCTCGTTTAGAGCTGTTGTCCACCACTTGAATGACAAGTTGATGATACTGCTTTGCTTCTCCTTGAAAGACCTCAGCAGCATGACGCTTTGCAAGTAACAGTGCCATAGGACAACGTTGCTCACGCAAATCAAGTAACATGGATTCCATTGTATTGCTCTGCACTTATGATAGGGTTGTATTGTAACGGCTTTTTGAGCTGGTGCTAGCACTTCTGACATGATTTAACCACATGCTGAAATAGCTCGGATGTAAAATAATTTACGAAACCAATTCATTTATTTCCGGTCTTACTGTTAGCTTATATCCTCACGGATAACCAAAACGTATGTGGCGCTGTTAATAGGCTCTCGACCTGTAACCACATGCTTATGTATTTTGGAGAACCTTTTAAACGTATGTTAAAACGCACTCGCTCGCTAGTTTGCTTATGTCTTGCTGCTGCCATCAGTTCGCCGACAACTTATGCCAATAGCATTGACTTGCCAGACATTGGCACAGCTGCTGGTGGCACGCTTTCAATAGACCAAGAGTTGATTTATGGCGACGCCTATATGCGTATGCTCAGAGCCAGTAAACCTATCGTTAATGACCCTGTCATCAATGAATATATTGACTCTCTTGGGCACAAATTAGTGGCCAATGCGAATGATGTAAAAACGCCGTTCCACTTCTTTATGATTCGCGACCGTAATATCAACGCGTTCGCGTTTTTTGGTGGCTATGTAGCGCTGCATTCTGGGTTGTTTCTTCATGCTCGTTCAGAAAGTGAGCTGGCCTCTGTTGTCGCTCACGAGATAGCGCACGTCACACAACGTCATCTTGCTCGGAGTATGGAAGAACAAGCACGCCGCTCTCCGGCCACATTAGCCGCACTTGCGGGGGCACTACTGCTTTCAATTGCCTCACCCGAAGCGGGGATGGCTGCAATTACAGCAGCAACCGCGGGCAACATGCAAAGTCAAATCAACTACACTCGTGCAAACGAAAAAGAAGCGGATCGCTTTGGTATTTCGACACTAGCAAAAGCCGGTTTTGATGTTCAAGCAATGCCAAGGTTTTTTGGCCGTCTTGCTGATGAGTATCGTTATGCGAGTAAACCGCCACCAATGCTCCTGACTCACCCTCTGCCTGAAGATCGAATTACCGATAGCCGTGCGCGAGCAAGAACCTATCCTCCAATGCGTGTTGTGCCTTCAATAGACTATCATCTAGCTCGCGCGCGCATTGTGGCTCGTTACGCTGGCATTGATGGACAAGCCGCCCTGAGCTGGTTTGAGAGAACCCAAAAGAAAGCCTCTGCGGACATTACACCTGCTTTTGATTATGGTCGAGCACTCGTGCATTTAGACAATAAACGCTTATCTCAAGCGGAACCAATTTTGAAAAAGTTACTGGAACAAGACCCAAGTAACCCGTTTTACTTGGACGCTATGACGGATTTATACATCGAGAAGAAGCAGCCAGAAAAAGCAACCGAGATGCTCCGCAAAGCGTTATCTCGTAACCCTCAAAATAAAGTATTGACCATTAACTACGCCAATGCGCTACTTGAGGACAATAAAAACGATCAAGCCACGCGAGTTCTTCAAAGATACACTCATGACTATCCTGAAGATACAAATGGCTGGCACCTAATATCGAAGAGCTACCACGCGCTGGGGCGTAGCGATGAAGAGTTGGCTGCTCGAGCAGAAATTTTGGCATTGCGAGCAAATTGGAATAAAGCGATTCAATATTATAGTGAAGCAAGTAAAATGGCCAAGTTGGGCAGCTTAGAGCAAGCACGATACGATGCCCGTATCGACCAACTCATGATCCAAAGAGATCGATTCATGGCATTACAATAACGAAATGGAGAAAACCATGTCAGTCGTGATTTATCACAACCCTCGTTGCTCAAAGAGCCGTCAAACACTTGAACTGCTTGAGCAAAATGGTGTTACACCGGAAGTCGTCAAATACCTAGACACACCACTTAACGTGGATGAACTAAAAGCGCTGTACGCCCAGCTTGGCTTTTCATCTGTACGTGAAATGATGCGCACTAAAGAAAGTGAATATAAAGAGCTTGGCTTAGGCGAAGACTCCGTCAGCGATGAGCAATTATTCGAAGCAATGGCGAAAAATCCAAAGTTGTTTGAGCGTCCGGTAGTCGTTGCTAACGGCAAAGCAAAAATTGGTCGCCCACCAGAGCAAGTGTTGGATATTTTATAAATGGATTGCCAGATCCTTATTTTGTATTTCAGCCGTCATGGCTCGACAAAACAACTGGCAAGACAAATAGCAAGAGGAGTCGAATCGACTCCTCAATGCCAAGCAGTTTTGCGTACAGTTGAAGAATTGTCACCTCACTCACACTCCCCTTCTGATCCAATTGTTACTCTAGAGGAACTGAAAACGTGCGACGGTCTAGCGTTTGGCAGTCCCGTCTGGTTTGGCAACATGGCTGCGCCTTTAAAGCACTTCTGGGATCAGACTACATCTTTATGGGTCAGTGGTGACTTAATCGATAAGCCTGCTTGTGTCTTTACCTCTTCGTCCTCGATGCATGGTGGTCAAGAAACAACGTTACAAAGCATGATGACCCCTTTATTGCATCACGGGATGATGGTTTTGGGCATTCCTTATTCCGAGCCAGAGTTACACACTACGCAGTCCGGAGGCACTCCGTATGGCGCCAGCAGTGTAGGCCATGAGGCAACCCTAAGCAGTGAAGAGATTCGCCTGGCACAACAATTAGGCAAAAGGCTGGCAACTGCAGCGTTAAAACTAAAAGTCTGTTAGTAAAATCAAGGATAGTTAATCGATGTCTGACTCTTTAGACCAAACACCACTCGGTACACAGGCTAAAACCTATCGTTACCTGGCTTTATTTGGCAACTTAGCCTTATTAGCCTGGGTCGCTATTTGGCAGCTTGCGTTATCCCCTCACCCTCACCTCAGCAGCACAACACTTGCTATTGCTTGGTGTATTCCGCTACTACTTCCGTTACCTGGTATTTTAGCTGGTAAGCCTTACACTCATGCTTGGGCTAACTTTGTTCTTATGCTGTATTTCTTGCATGCGCTGACCATCCTTTATGTGGATGGGGGTGAACGCTGGCTTGCGGCAGTGGAACTGATACTGACTTCACTCGGTTTCGCTGGCAATATTTTGTTTGCTAGAGCGAGAGGCAAAGAGCTAGGTCTTAAGTTGAAACGCCTCTCTCAAGTAGAAAAAGAAGAAAAAGCGAAATTCAATAAATAACGCCAATTGCAGTCAATCACTGATCATTGGTTCGAATACGAATTTAGAAAACAAAAAGAGTCGCTATTGCGACTCTTTTTTATGCTTACCACATTGGTCTTTGATCCTTGCGTTTCACGCCTGGAACGCTACGAAGGCGATTACGATGCCGAGCGCCACTCGTAGATCAAGTCATACTGTTCTCGGACAGGCTCCACAATCATCGGCTGAGTTGGCTGTGTTTCGTCACTTGCTTCTGCCACAAGATCTACTGGTACTTCAGGCTGCGCTTCTTTTGGCGTCACGGCGTCTTTTGCTTCATTACTCTGAACCAATGGCTCTTCTTCTTGAGTTGAAGCTGGGGCATCAACTTCACCTAAAGGATCTTCAAAAACCATTAATTGAGAAATAGAAGAAGCTTCTTTCTCAAAAGCTTGTTGTGATGCCAAAAGGTGGATGTTGAGCGTTAACTCGTCCCCTTGAACACGCTTAATCTCTGTACCCGCAACCGAATTAAGTTGTTTTAACGCATTCTCTAAACGGAAGAAGTCCGTTGCAGAGGTTACATTAAGGACTTTCACTGCTAGCGCTTTTGAAGACTTTCCTGAAACCACAACTGCACTCTTACTTGCATAGTAGTCTGCGATGCCATCCACCATTTCTGCAATAGCATTAGCACCTGATGCAGACCCGCTACGCGGAGAACGTTGCGCTTCTACAATTCTCGTTGGCGACTGGTCGTAGAGTGTCCAACGAATTTGTTCACCTTGAGCTCGTACAACCAAAACGGCGTCAGCTGGGTAGCGCTGGCTGGCTTGACCAATTGGCTCAATAAAGCCGCCCCAAAGATCAGAGACATTAACACCGGTCACATCATCAAAATCCCCAACCGGGATAGTGATTGGTAGGCCTCTTAATTTCGCTGCGCTACGAAGTGCTGCAACATTTGAAGATTCAGAATGTTCCCACGCAATGTTACGATCGTAACCCTGCTCTTCAACCATCCAAACTAAAATATTGGCACGATTTGGCGACCAAGATGGCAATTGTGCTTGTGTTAAAAGAGAGCTGATTTGGTCGTTGTTAAACAACATTTTTAGGCTCGCTTTTCCATCAACCTGCCCATAGCTCAGTTGAGAAATGTAACGCGCACTTGAGCTGAGTGCCTTTTTAATCACTGGATTGCTTAAAGAGGATTGAGAACCGGTCGCTCGAACAATCACATCCTGCATACCTTGTTGACGAGCCAAAGACTCACCGTCGTTCTGCTCACTGTCGATAACCACTTCGGCACGATAGATATCCACCTGAGTTAATGCATATACTGGTAGGGACAACCAACCTATCAGTAAGAGAGCTAAATAGCGCATAGTTTTTATAATCCTCTGAACAAGAACCCGAATAATAAGCAACTATCAAATCTTGAGCAAGGCAAGTACTGAGTAAATTGTCTGTATTATGACCAGCTTTGTTAACTCGGGCCTCAACCAGCGCTTCAGTGCTATTTTTTATAATAAACTCATTGCTTATTAAGCTATCTCAACAAGTTAGGCTGTCCATTTTTCATCTTCACGCAAGACACGTAAAAGAGGACAATTTGCAAGCAAGCAACTCTCAAAAGTGCTATTTATGAGAAAAATTCAATCGAAAGTTTGATCTATGCAACATTGCAAACGATTGCAGGATGATAGTATTCGCCGGATTTGTCTGCGTATCTTGAAAATAGGGAATTATTATGAAAAACGCGTTACAAGGCGCTCAAATGCTCTTTGTCGCTTTTGGTGCTTTGGTGCTTGTGCCGCTCCTAACTGGCCTTGATCCAAACGTAGCCCTCTTTGGTGCCGGTGTCGGCACTCTCCTCTTCCAATTAATGACTAAACGTTCTGTTCCCATCTTCCTTGCCTCTTCTTTTGCGTTTATTGCTCCTATTATGTTCGGTATCCAAACTTGGGGTATCGGTGCAACGATGGGCGGCTTGATGGCAGCGGGCTTAGTTTATGTGGCTCTTGGGGCGATGATCAAAGTGCGCGGTGTTGGATTTATCCATAAAATTCTCCCGCCTGTTGTCGTTGGCCCTGTGATCATGGTTATCGGCCTTGGCCTTGCCCCAACAGCAGTGAACATGGCGGTAGGTAAAACTGGTGATGGAGCTGCACAGCTAGTTAATGGTGATGCTGCGATCATTATCTCGGCGGTCTCACTGCTCACAACCATTGTACTCAGCGTTTTTGCAAAAGGCTTTTTGAAGCTCGTTCCTATTGTTGGTGGTATTCTTGCTGGTTACTCTGTTTCTCTATTCTACGGTGTGGTTGATTTCACTCCCGTAGAACAAGCGGCTTGGCTAGCCATGCCAAACTTCACCGCGCCAGAGTTCAATATCAACGCAATTTTGTTCATGATTCCTGTCGCTATCGCACCTGCGGTTGAGCACGTAGGTGACATGCTTGCTATCTCAAACGTTACAGGTAAAAACTACCTGAAAAAACCAGGCCTTCACCGCACAATCGCAGGTGACGGGGTGGCAACTATCGCAGCTTCGATGGTGGGTGCTCCACCAAACACCACTTACAGTGAAGTAACAGGAGCGGTAATGCTAACCAAAGCATTTAACCCTGTGATCATGACTTGGGCAGCAATCACCGCAATCGTACTTGCATTGGTAGGTAAGCTAGGTACGGTTCTTCAAACGATTCCAGTTCCTGTCATGGGCGGCATCATGATTCTGCTGTTCGGCTCCATCGCAACGGTAGGCCTCAACACACTGATCAAGAATAACGTTGATTTACATAAGTCTCGTAACCTAGTGATTGTTGCCGTAACACTTGTGTTTGGCATTGGTGGTATGGCTTTCGGTATTGGTGAGTTCAGTCTACAGGGTGTGAGCCTATGCGGTATCGTGGCAATTATTCTTAACCTTGTGCTACCAAACGATTTAGGTGAAAACCACGTTGTGGATAACGCACAAATGGAAGAAGAAAGCGCGAAATAGTTCGTTTGCGCCGCTTTATTAGTTGGCGTGTCTTACTCTTCTCCTCTTGTAGATACAAAAAAGGCTTGGTTTTCACCAAGCCTTTTTCTGTTCAGTCATAGTAATACATCAAAGAATTACTTAGTACCGAAGATCTTATCACCTGCATCGCCTAGACCCGGAACGATGTAGCCTTTGTCATTAAGCTTCTCATCGATTGCCGCAGTGTATAGCTCAACATCTGGGTGTGCTTTTTCTAGCGCTTCAATACCTTCTGGTGCAGCAACAAGTACCAGCACTTTGATTTGGTTACAACCTTTCTCTTTTAGGAGATCGATCGTAGCAATCATAGAACCACCTGTTGCAAGCATTGGGTCAACAACAAGCGCAATACGCTCCTCGATGTTTGAAGCAAGCTTGTTGAAGTAAGGAACTGGCTCAAGCGTTTCTTCATCACGGTAAATACCCACAACACTGATACGTGCGCTTGGCATGTGCTCAAGAACTCCATCCATCATGCCTAGACCTGCACGTAGGATTGGCACTACGGTTACTTTTTTACCTTTAATCTGGTCTACTTCTACCGGACCGTTCCAACCATCAATGGTCACTTTTTCTGTTTCAAAGTCTGACGTTGCTTCGTAAGTAAGTAGGCTACCGACCTCAGTCGCTAACTCACGAAAACGTTTTGTGCTGATGTCACCTTCTCTCATTAGACCAATTTTATGTTTTACTAGAGGGTGCTTTACTTCAACAACTTTCATGTCCATCTCCGGCTATAGTTGGCAATATTTAAACAAACCTTCAGATTATACATGATTTTCACAGGGATATCAGGATAAATCACTAAAGAAAAAAACAGACGCAAACGTTTGCTATCTATGTTTAAGCACTGTTAGAATAGCGCCGTTTTCATATCCAACTTAATACCGAGGACTTCCCTGTGAGTGGTAACAACTCTTCTCTTAGCTATAAAGACGCTGGTGTAGATATTGATGCAGGCAACGCGCTTGTGGATCGTATTAAGGGTGCGGTAAAACGTACTCGTCGCCCTGAAGTTATGGGTGGTATCGGTGGTTTTGGCGCGCTATGCGAATTGCCAACTAAATACAAACAACCTGTACTGGTTTCTGGTACTGATGGCGTTGGCACAAAACTTCGCCTAGCACTGGATATGAACAAGCACGACACGATTGGCATCGACCTAGTGGCAATGTGTGTAAATGATCTTATCGTGCAAGGCGCAGAGCCACTGTTTTTCCTAGATTACTACGCAACAGGCAAACTAGACGTTGATACCGCAGCGGATGTTGTTTCAGGTATCGCAGAAGGGTGTGTTCAAGCAGGTTGTGCCCTAATTGGTGGCGAAACTGCGGAGATGCCGGGCATGTATGAAGGCGAAGACTACGACGTAGCTGGTTTCTGTGTTGGCGTAGTAGAAAAAGAAGACGTGATTGACGGCACGAAAGTCGCTGCTGGTGATGCACTTATCGCTGTTGGCTCAAGCGGCCCACACTCAAACGGTTACTCCCTTATCCGTAAGATCCTAGAAGTATCTGGTGCAGATAAGAGCGAAGAGCTAGCAGGCCGCACTATTGGTGAGCACCTACTAGAACCAACAAAAATTTACATCAAGTCAGCACTTAAGATGATTGAGAAACACGACATCCATGCGATTTCTCATATCACTGGTGGTGGTTTCTGGGAAAACATCCCACGCGTACTGCCTGAAGGCACGAAAGCAGTTATCGATGGTAACAGTTGGGAATGGCCAGTTATCTTCAAGTGGCTACAAGAGAAAGGCAACGTCGACACACACGAAATGTACCGCACATTCAACTGTGGTGTAGGTCTAATCGTCGCACTACCGAAAGACCAGGCAGACGCAGCAGTTGCTCTTCTTAAAGAAGAAGGCGAAAACGCGTGGGTGATTGGTCAAATCGCACAAGCAGACGCGAACGAAGAGCAAGTTGAAATCCAATAATTTGCAAATCGAGCTCAAAAGATAAGAAGAATGAGGACACTAGATGACTAGGTCCTCATTTTGCTATCTAGAACACTAAAAACCATTCTATTAGTAGGTAGTTTAGAAGCTACATAACTCCAACCTACAATACCAAGGCGCTCTCGACATCATGAAAAACCATACCCTAAAAAACTTTGTGGTCCTCATCTCGGGTAACGGAAGTAACCTGCAAGCTATCTTGGAAGCTTGCGAAGACAGCATGCCAAACGCACGAGTGGCAGCCGTGTTCTCTAACAAAGCAGATGCTTTTGGTTTAGAACGTGCAAAAAAGTTTGATGTAGACGGTCACTTTGTCGACCCTAAAGCATTCAGCTCGCGTGAAAGCTTTGATGCAGAGCTAATGAGTCAAATAGATGAATACCAACCAGACGTGATTATTCTTGCTGGTTACATGCGCATTCTGAGCAGCGCATTTGTTTCTCATTACATGGGTAAGATGATCAATATCCACCCTTCTCTTCTACCAAAATATCCTGGGCTACACACACACCAGAGAGCAATTGATGCTGGCGATAAAGAACATGGTACGAGTGTGCACTTTGTAACGGAAGAGCTTGATGGTGGCCCTGTCATACTGCAAGCAAAAGTTCCTGTGTTCGAAGACGATGATGCTAGTGTACTTGCGGCACGTGTTCAGGCGCAGGAGCACCGAATCTACCCTATGGTGGCTAAGTGGCTGGTAGACGAGCGGTTGATCATGAAGGATGGTAAAGCCTATTTAGATGGCGCAGAGCTTGGCGTACATGGGTACGCCTCAGATGAGTAGCCCTGAATAATAAACTCCAGGCACAAAAGAGCAGCCTGAGGGCTGCTCTTGGTTGTTTTAATACTTATAAACTTGATTCAAGAAAACCATGGTGAGACTAGAAACCTAAAACCCAACATTCTAAAAAATCCCATAACCACTTGAGTAACATAACACTCGGAAAGTAGATTCTGAATCTGGTTCGTTCTTCACCGTTCAGACTGACGAGATGTTTTATGAGAAATTTCTATCAGTTACGTCTTTACAGCAAGCCTTAGCGAGACTAGGACTCTACTACCAGCACTCTAGAAAGTAAGAATGCTCATCCGTATCCGCCCTCGGTTTAAAACGCATAAAAATAAAGCTCGCGATTAAGCGAGCTTTATTTTTATATTCAGAGTAAGAGACCATCACTCTAACGGTTCGGTTGGCGCTTGATTGCCCGGCTTAGCCGCCGCAAACGGCACATTTACCAGTTCAGAGGCATTATTTTTGACTAGTTCACCTAGGTGAAACAAGCCGTATTCGCCAGGTTTCATACGCTGCCAAGCTTCGTTGCCCGTCAAAGGTTGAGTTGCGATCACAGAAACGATATCGTGTGGCGTTGTTTCTTCTTGGAAGTTAATTTCCACATCTTCATCAAGCAACGCGGCTTTTCCAAACGGTGCGCGTCTTGTGATCCAATACAAATGATTGGTGCAATACGTCATTACATACTCACCATCACTCAGAAGCATGTTAAATACACCCTTCTCTCTTAGCTCATCACAACATTTAGCAACATATAAGAATACCGACTCCATATCCTTTGGTGGCTCAGGATATCGATCTTCCATTTGCTTCAATAACCAGCAAAATGCCAGTTCACTATCTGTTTCACCGACAGGTCGATGTCGACCTGTATGCAAGTCTTGATAGCCAGAGAGCTGACCGTTATGCGCAAACGTCCAATACCTACCCCACAGCTCACGTGTAAAGGGATGAGTATTTTCTAAATTAACACCACCACGATTCGCCTGTCGGATATGACTAACGACCGCACGACTTTTGATGGGATAATTTTGTACCAACTCTGCAATTTTAGACTCACAACTTGGCTTGGGATCTTTGAAGGTTCGAAAGCCCTTCCCTTCGTAGAAGGTGATCCCCCATCCGTCACGGTGTGGGCCGGTTCGACCTCCACGCTGCATGAGCCCAGTAAAACTGAAACAAATATCCGTTGGAACATTAGCGCTCATACCGAGCAATTCACACATGGTTTAAAAAACTCCCTAACAACACAGCTCGAAACGGTGGCCGTAAACGATTATTCCATCTCTTTTTCGATCAACTGAATGATGATATGAATAATCTTAATATGAATTTCCTGAATGCGGTCTGCATAACCAAAGTGTGGCACGCGGATTTCAATATCTGCAAGGCCTGCCATTTTGCCGCCATCTTTACCTGTTAGCGCAATCGTCTTCATGCCTTTCGCTTGTGCTGCTTCAATCGCTTTCAGGATGTTACCTGAGTTACCTGAAGTCGACAGACCAAACAGTACGTCACCTTTTCGACCAACCGCTTCTACATAACGTGAAAACACGAAGTCATAACCAAAGTCATTACTCACACAAGAAAGGTGGCTTGGATCTGAAATAGCAATACCAGCATAGCCAGGACGATTTTCTCGGTAACGGCCTGTTAGCTCTTCGGCAAAGTGCATTGAATCACAGTGAGAACCACCGTTACCACATGACAATACTTTACCATCTTGCTTGAATGAGTCAGCAATCATTTTCGCCGCTGCTTCGATTTGCGCAATGTTATGGTCATCGCTTAAAAATTTGTTGAGCACTTCAGCAGCTTCGTTTAATTCACTTCTAATCAGATCATGGTACATAAGACGTTCTCTTTATTATTTCGGCTTCAGTCAGCTCTTGACTCACTGAGCAAATTGTTCTGATACCAATTTGGTATCGGACATTTCATAAACCGGAACTCGGGTTTGATTACTCTGAGTTTACCCACAAACGAGAATTAGTGTCGATAGTGAACCAACAGATTTAGATTAGTGATGGTAATAAACTTGTCAACTTGCTCATGAAACCATCACTCAAATCTCAACTTTAGAATTTTAACTCTACTTAGATCACTTTTTATCCAATCTTATGTTTTACATTTCCTTAATATTTTGATTACACTTAAACCAACTGGTTAGACCTCTTACCTAACATGCAGACGTACAAAACTTATAAAGTCTGAAAAGGAAAATATATATGGACATCTTGCTCTCAATCATCACGATGGCGATCGTGCTAGGCATTACGCTCTACCACCGCATGTCTCTCGTGAAATCTATTAGCTTACTCACCGCAGCCATGCTGGCTCTTACAGTAGCTGGTACTGTTGGCGTTATTGGTTGGGCGATTTACGTTCTCGCCGCAGCTGTGCTCGCGGTTCCTGGCGTCCGTCAGTCTTTAATTAGCCGCAAAGCGTTAGTGCTTTTCAAGAAAGTGCTGCCAGCTATGTCTCAAACCGAAAAAGAAGCGTTAGACGCAGGTACCGTCTGGTGGGAAGCCGAACTATTTAAAGGCAAACCAGAGTGGCAAAAGCTACACGCAATTCAAGCACCTAAGTTAAGTGCGGAAGAACAAGCCTTTTTAGACGGCCCTGTGAATGAAGTGTGCGCCATGGTGAGTGATTTCCAAGTGACCCATGAACTCGCGGACTTACCGCCAGAAGTTTGGCAATACCTGAAAGATCATAAGTTCTTCGCCATGATCATTAAGAAAAAGTACGGTGGTCTTGAGTTCTCAGCATACGCGCAATCACTAGTACTACAAAAACTAACGGGTGTTTCTGGCGTTCTATCGTCTACCGTTGGTGTTCCTAACTCTTTGGGCCCAGGTGAGCTACTGCAACACTACGGTACTGAAGATCAAAAAAATCATTACTTACCGCGTCTAGCTGAAGGTAAGGAAATCCCTTGTTTCGCCCTAACAAGTCCAGAAGCGGGTTCTGACGCTGGATCTATTCCAGATTACGGTGTGGTCTGTAAAGGCGAATGGGAAGGAAAAGAAGTACTGGGTATGCGCCTGACTTGGAACAAGCGCTACATCACCCTAGCGCCAGTCGCAACGGTACTAGGCTTAGCATTTAAACTTCGCGATCCTGAAGGTTTGCTAGGCGACAAAGAAGATCTTGGCATCACTTGTGCGCTTATCCCAACTGATGTCAAAGGTGTTGAGATTGGTAACCGACACTTCCCGCTCAATGTACCATTCCAAAATGGTCCAACGCGCGGTAAAGACATCTTTGTTCCTATCGATTTCATTATCGGTGGTGAAAAAATGGCGGGCCAAGGTTGGCGTATGCTGGTTGAGTGTCTGTCGGTTGGACGTGGTATCACGCTACCTTCAAACTCAACAGGTGGCATCAAAACTGCGGCAATGGCAACCGGTGCTTACTCACGTATTCGCCGTCAGTTCAAACAGCCGATCGGCCATATGGAAGGAGTTGAAGAACCATTAGCACGCTTGGGTGGTAATGCTTACGTGATGGATGCAGCAAGCAACTTAACCGTTGCGGGTATCGACTTAGGTGAAAAACCTTCAGTTATCTCAGCTATCGTGAAGTATCACTGTACGCACCGCGGCCAGCAAAGCATCATCGATGCAATGGACATCGTAGGCGGTAAAGGTATCTGTATGGGACCTTCTAACTTCCTAGCTCGTGGTTACCAAGGTGCGCCAATCGCAGTAACGGTTGAGGGTGCTAACATTCTAACACGCTCAATGATCATCTTTGGCCAAGGCGCAATCCGTTGCCATCCGTACGTTCTTGAAGAAATGAACGCGGCGTATTCTGAAGCAAGTAATGCTGTCGAGAAATTTGATAAAGCGCTTGCTGGTCACGTGAGCTTTACAATGAGTAACCTAGTGCGCAGTATCTGGTTTGGTTTGAGCGACGGTCTGGGCTCTTCATCGCCAACCAAAGATGCAACCAAGCGTTACTACCAACAATTGAACCGCTACAGTGCAAACCTTGCCTTACTATCGGATATCTCGATGGCAGTGCTAGGTGGCTCTTTGAAGCGTAAAGAGCGTCTATCAGCACGTCTTGGTGACATTCTAAGCCAGCTATATTTGAGCTCTGCGACGTTGAAACGTTTTGAGCAAGATGGCCGCCCAGTCGAAGATTTACCATTAGTACACTGGGGTCTACAAGACAGTTTGAAACAAGCGGAAGTGGCGGTAGACGAATTCTTAGCAAACTTCCCGAACAAAGTGATTGGTCGTGCACTGCGCGTGTTAATCATGCCATTCGGTCGTGTACGCAAAGCGCCAAGCGATAAACTAGACAGTAAAGTGGCGCGCATTCTACAAACGCCAAGTGCAACGCGCTCACGCATTGGTCGCGGTCAATACCTTGAACCAACCGAGCACAACGCAGCAGGTAAGATTGAGCTTGCGCTGTCAGTCATTCTTCAAGCTGAACCTGTGTTTGACAAAGTATGTAAAGCGCAAGGTAAGCGTCGCCCATTCTTACGTTTGGATATGATTGCTCAGGAAGGGCTAGAGCAAGGCTTTATCACGCAAGAAGAAGCCGATCTACTCAGAGAAGCGGAACAGCATCGTCTAGATACAATCAACGTTGACGATTTTGAGCCGGAACTGCTTGCCGCAAAGCCGCTATACCCTCAGATGGATAGTGTCGCGTAACTCTAGAATCTGAGACCACAAACGGGAGTATCAGCTCCCGTTTTTTATTGCTTCCAGAATCGGATTCATAACACCTCACACTACAAAGCTCCCCCCTGCGCAATAAAATCCTCGCACTCCAATCTTTCCCCCGATTTCCAGTGATAACTAACTCACAGACGTTCCAACTAAGCGGTGTATACTTTAAGTAACTCACTCACATATATGGTAAATCCGTTGGCTAAAATATTACTCGCACAGTGGTTCCCAGGGCTTGTTCAGCTTAAGCATTATCAAAAAGAATGGTTTGTTAACGACTTTAGAGCCGCCTTTTCTGTTGTCGCGGTTGCACTGCCAGTTGCCATAGCTTACGCACAATTAACTGGTGTATCCGCAATTGTCGGTCTGTATTCGTGTGTACTGCCAATGTTGGTTTACGCCATGATGGGCACATCTCGGCAACTCATTGTCGGACCCGATGCAGCAACCTGTGCAGTGATTGCTGCTGTTGTGACACCACTTGCCGCAGGTGACCCCACAAAACATTGGCAGTTGGTTATGACCATGACAGCGATGACGGGAATTTGGTGTGTACTGGCAAGTCGTTTCAAGCTAGGGGTATTTGCAGATTTCCTTTCTCGTCCGATTCTTTTGGGTCTACTCAACGGTGTTGCTCTCACAATTATCGTTGGTCAGTTTGCGAAAGTAGTCGGTTTGAAATACGAGCAACGTTATTTACTGGAACGTTTATGGGAAGCTCCACAACGATTAACCGATCTTCATTGGCCTACTGTAACTCTGAGTATCGTGACAGTTGTCGTTTATTTGCTCACCAAACGCTACCGACCAACTTGGCCTGCTGCCATGCTGGCGATCCTCGTAACTACTGCGTCAGTTTGGTTTTTCCATTTACAAGAGATGGGCGTATCGGTTGTCGGACTCACTCAAGGTGGCTTCCCTCAGTTTCAAACACCGGAGTTTGAGCTAGGTGAAGTCCGTGAACTAGTGGTCCCGGCGCTCAACCTTGCGATTGTCAGTTTTGTTAGCATGATGCTCACCGCCCGCAGTTTCGCTGCTAAAAACGGTTATGATATTGATGCTAATAAAGAGTTTCAGGCGTTGGGTTTTGCCAACATTGCCTCAGCGTTTTCGCAAGGTTTCGCGATAAGCGGCGCTGACTCACGCACAGCCGTCAATGATGCAAATGGCGGTAAATCTCAATTAGTTTCGATTGTCGCCGCAATCACCATTGCCATTATTGCGGTATTTATTTACGAGCCTTTACAGTTCATCCCTATCGCTTCACTTGGTGTTGTATTGATCATTGCGTCCCTATCGCTGCTCGATCTTAAAGCAATTTGGAAATTAAAATCTCGTGACAAAGATGCATTTTATCTGGCCATCATTACTTTTATTTCTGTGTTGATCGTGGGTGTAATACCGGGGATCACTTTGGCGGTACTGTTAGGGCTGTTTCAATTTTTACGGATTGTCATGCGACCGAGTGATCAGCTACTTGGCTTGGATGAAAAAGGTACCATTCGGACCATCGACGACTCAGGAAAAGCTTCGCCTATTCCTGGAATGGTGATTTACCGCTTTAACTCACCGCTAACTTACTTCAATGCTCCTTACTTTAAACGTAGAGTGTTAGAGCAGGCAGAGCATCACAAAGACGCAAGTTGCGTTGTCATCGACGCCGTATCGAGCTTTACTCACTTGGATCTCAGTGTGATGGCAACACTGGCAGATATTCACAATACTTTGAAAAAGAGAGGTGTACGCTTAATCCTCGCAGGAAGGAAACGACGTCTTCGTCAATGGTGTGAGCTTACTGGTATCAGCACCAGTGAAGGAGGCATCTTACTGCGAGCTGATATGTACCTTGCCATTAAACTTAGTGGCTGTTACATCAGTGCTGTGGGTGAGGGACAAATTCCTACTGTTCAAAAAGAGCCTGATTTAGAGCAGCCACCCAAACCTATTCCAGAAGTGGCTTAAATACAAATTTAATATAGAAAACAGGAAATTAAACTCCTGTTTTCTAGTGCTTATCTTCACAGCTGAATACGTGTTACGCCTTTGGCTTAAACTTTTTTGTCATCCCTTGGCTTTTAGGAGCCACCAGCCTATAACCAAGCTTTTCGTAAAAGACCGGTTCATCAGCAATCATAGAAACGTAAGAGCCTTCAAGTGCAACAGAAGAAAGATAACCGTCGATGTATTCCATGACTTTTCTACCTAAACCGTTGCCTTGATAATCAGAATCAACGGCAACGTCGACAATTTCGAAGTTACACGCCCCGTCACCAACAACCCGACCCATTGCAATGAGCTTTCCTTCATCCCGAACAGATACGCCATATAACGAATTGGGTAGACCAATTTCAGCAGCTTTCAACGATTTGGGTGATAGCCCGGCTTTGATACGCATATCACAGTATTCTTTCGGGCTTGGCACATGCTCTTCATATCTTATTGTCATTATGTACTACTCCTTTGTATCACCTTGGAGCTTACATAACTAAACTGTATAAATAAACAGTTAAACGTTGGAAAGATGTTCCCATTAAGCACACAAAGTATCGGGTCTAGAAAAGAACCCGCCGACAACTCTGACGCCATAATAGATATAAGTTGCTCTGAAGCTAGACATTCCTTTTTCTAAACATGTTTCTCTCAACAACGTATCCGCATGCTTTCGAGCACTTTGAGGCAACACCTCTTCCCTCATGAGTTGGTAAAGAGCATCATGCACTAAAGAAGCTTTCATAATGTTTTTTGTGTCTAACGCTGGCCCACTCGCTCCATCCCATGCATAGCCCTTTTTAATCGTTAACACGCCTTGTTTGGACAAACTAAGAAAAGGGCTGTCATACGCCTGACTCACTGAAATGTGAGTCTCAATCTTTTCTTCAGAATGGAGAGTGTATTTGTACTTCTGACGCTTTTTGTATTTCATCAGAGACCTCGCGTTTACTTATTCTTATTTATCACGCACAGCTGAATATTTATCCAGAAACCCTACAAGATCGGCTCTTGTTATTATGGCGTACTACCTATTACAAAGCCCAAATCAATATGAATAGAACTCCATGCAATCAATAAAGCCAGAACCCCTGACTTTATTGATCAAAATTCAACCAGAAACCCTTATTCTGAAGGAAGTCTACTCAATTTTTTATGGATATCTTCTACAAAATTGGCTTGTTCACTTGGAGAAACCTCTAGAACATAATGAAAAAACGGACTTGTATGCTCAGTAATTTTATACTCTTCACTTAACAGCTTAATTACTTGTTCATGATTAAATCGTGCGGAGACTAAGCCACTCTCGGTTTCTTGAGTTATAACTATATAGTGAGCGGTTGGAAAAACCGTAAACCTTCCTTCGACAGGAAACCAGGGAGCAAAAGAAATAATCTCGTCATCAATTATGTATGCTTGAGGTTTACTGACATAAGTGTAAGGGTACTTTTCATCTAAATAGGGTCTTGCTGTATCAAACAAGCCATCATAATAAGTTGGTATTTCTACTTTTTGGATTTTACTTAAGGGATCGAAAGTGAAGGTATCAAGTGATTTTAAATTATTACTTCCCGAATCTGGATTATTAACACCATTATCAATAGAAGAACAACCTACAATTATCACTGCACAAAAAAAAGCTAAAATTTTATTCATTATTTCTTTTATCTTTAATTGATTGTTTTGAAAGTTAGTCACATTAAAAATGCAACCAATTTAGAAAGTAAAAATGATATATTATTTATATAAAATCCCAAACATATATTTGAATACAGTAAACTTAAATATTCATAATTTATCCATTTTTCTTCTTCCAACTTGGTAACTTGATAAAAAAACGGAGCCGATTGGCTCTGTTTCTCGCTTTATGTGTTACTACTATTTCTTTGGTACTTCTAATTGCATCTCTGGCATGGCATCGCGCTTCGCTTTAATTTTGCGCCAGACTATCCATGCAATGATCACAATCAGCAGCATTATCAAATTACCCACCGCGATAATAATCATGCTGCGCTTACGCTCAGCCTCTCGCTCAGCGATAATTTGCTTTTCCATTTCAATACGGCGCTGTTCGGCTAATTCAGCTTCTTTTGCAATTCGAGCAGCTTCTAGATCAACTTCATCAACAACACTGAAGGTTTGCTCTGGGATAGGAAACACCAACGAGCGCTGGGTTGCAAAATCAGTGGCAAAGATCTCGCCGCGCCATGCGTACTTACCAAGCTCAGCATCGTTATTGAGGTTCAACGTAACTCTCATTCCATCTTTAGAGACCTGTCCTTGGCTGTAACTAATGAAACCATCGGGTGCGTCCTTTTTCACTGTGACTGCTATAGAGCCTGGTGCAATCATACCTTGCTCGCCACTCACCACTAATTGGTGTGGCTTATCGGAATTACGAGCCTGAATAAAAGTACGAGAGATTGGGTTCGGATAAACCAAGATGACTTGTTCTTGCGCTCGTAAGAATACGCCATTGCCAGACGTGATGCGCGCGCGGTACTTACCAGGCTCAACGTCTATCGGGAGCTGAACCGTAAACACACCATCCCCTGCTTTTTCATCCAAGCCGCGGCCGTCATCAGAAAACTCACCCACAACCATCGACACTGGACGAGCTTCTTTGATCAGCTCATCTTCATTTTCGACAAACTTGGTAAATGTCACGCGCAGATTCACGCGATCAAGGAAGTCGCGCAGTACAAGAGGTTTGCCGTCGGAGGTCAGGCGAGCTGTAAACTTAAGCGCTTCCCCATTATATAATCGGTTTGGGAACAGATCCGTACTGAGCTTTAGGTGAGAAATTAAGCGGATGTTATTTTTAGGCGTAACTTTCCCCACAGCCTGCCATGGACCTGGCATAGGGTTATCAACGGAAATAATATCGAGTGAGGCTTCTTGATACCAACGTACATTGTCGTAAGAGCCCCAAGCATAGTATTTTTTACCGTCAGGACGGACTAAAACAACTGGCTGAGAACTTTGCTCACGATAAACCAAAAACGTGATCTGCTCGATGGTTGGATCAACTCGAAAGCGATTGTCTAACAAAGACATTGTAGATTCACTCGCAGCACTCGAGAGACTACTCCATATCGCTAAAAACGCGACCAACAAAGCCCTCAACATAGCTTCTCCTATTGATGCCAAATACAGTCGTTCACCAACTCTAATCTTTTTTGGTGAGCTTCTAGTTCATCGGCACTTGCGCGCAAAACCTTTAGCGCTTTTCTTCCTTCAATACGACGAATGGTTTCTACCCCACCCTCTTGTTTATTCGCGTTAAATTCTAGACTCGTTTGACCACCCGTCATAAAGAGGTAAACGTCGGCTAGAATCTCCGCATCGAGCAAAGCTCCGTGGAGTGTACGGTGCGAGTTATCAATACCGTAACGTTCACATAAGATATCAAGGTTGTTTCGCTTACCAGGGAAGATTTTCTTCGCCATTGCAAGGGTGTCGGTCACCTTGCAGTAGTCGTCCGTTTTGCCGATGTTAGGATCGAGCATGCCAAACTCGTAATCCATAAATCCGGTATCGAAGGGCGCGTTGTGGGCAACAAGTTCTGCGCCTTTAATAAACTCAAGAAACTCTTGGTGCACGCTCGCGTATTCCGGTTTATCAACCAAGAATTCATCCGTAATACCGTGAACTTCAACCGCTTCTGGTTGGATTTCACGATCGGGTTTTAAATAAACGTGGAAGTGACGACCAGTCAGCTTACGGTTGATGATCTCCACGGCACCGATTTCAATAATGCGGTGTCCCATGTAGTGAGGACCACCCTCGCGGTTCATACCTGTGGTTTCGGTATCGAGAACGACAATGCGGTTATATTCAGAATTGCTGCTGGTATTCATAAGGTTATGTATGTCAGACTATGCTTTATTAAATGTTTCGGCTAATAGTACCAAAAAATATGACCAAACACGTTGAGATTTTCACTGACGGTTCTTGTTTAGGTAACCCAGGACCAGGTGGTTACGGCATAGTATTGCGTTACAAAGACGTAGAAAAGACACTTTCCAAAGGCTATACGTTAACTACCAACAACCGCATGGAAATGTTGGCGGCTGTCGTCGCGCTACAGACGTTAAAACAACCTTGTAAAGTCACTTTAACGACTGACAGCCAATATGTGCGCCAAGGTATTACTCAGTGGATCCATAACTGGAAGAAGCGTGGTTGGAAAACAGCGGATAAAAAACCCGTGAAGAATGCCGATTTATGGCAAGCTCTAGACAAAGAAACCGCACGCCATCAAGTTGAATGGCATTGGGTAAAAGGCCACGCAGGCCATCGTGAGAACGAAATGTGTGATGAGCTAGCCCGGACTGCTGCAGAAAACCCAACTGAGGAAGATACAGGTTACCAACCCTCTTAGCGAGATTCTTTCCTCATAGTGTTACCCTCTCGATTCATCACCCCAAGTGGTGTGAGCTTTTTCTTCAAGCGCCAATGCGGTTTGATAGGCTTGAGAGGGTATGTCCGTTTCCGCGCGACTATGTAATACAAACTCCCAGCGGGTGATGCCCAATCACCAAGACTATTTTCCAACCATGTCCACATCGTACGGTAACGTTTCATCGGAAACAGCGCATAACGATCACAATGAATCACTTGATAATTAAGTAACCCTAACCAATCTTTGATGCGGTTCGACGTAAACATTCGTCCACTCCAAGGCAAATTATGTTTACGCCATGGAAGTAAACTCGCTAATCCAGTCAAGCTTAATGGGTTGAATCCAGTAATAATTACATAGCCATCATCCATCATCACTCTATCGACTTCACGCAACAAACGGTGTGGATCGCTTGCATAGTCGAGCTGATGAGCGAGTATCACAACATCAAAGCTTTTTTCCAAAAAGGGTAATTCGTAACCATCTGCAATCACATTATGCAACGGGTTCTGGATATCTACGTTGACTTGGTGTTGAATGTTACAATTACAGCTGGTTAGCTCACAGCTCAACCCGCCCAGTTTGAGCATATGGTAGCCGAAGAGTTTCGGACACCATTCATCAAGTCGGGTCTGGATTGACTCAAGCACCCACGGACCGTTGTTCATTGCTGACCAAGTCGACGGGTGTGGTATAGTTTTGTTGCTGAGTGCTGGTTTCATTAACCACCTGACTAAAATGGGTGACGGAGAACGAATCGTGTTAGAGATCAAAAGCATACCCGCATTTAATGATAATTACATCTGGCTGATACAAAATAGCGATAAGCGCTGCGCAGTCGTTGATCCGGGCGATGCGAAGCCAGTATTAGAATTTCTGCAGGCTAACGAATTAACTTTAGAAGCGATTTTAATTACGCACCACCACAACGATCACATTGGTGGCGTTCCAGACTTAGTGCGTGCATTTCCTAACGTCGCCGTTGTGGGCCCAAAATCAGAGCCAATTCCAACCCTAACGACACCAATGGAAGAAGGCGACAAGCTAGAGTTGTTTGGTGAGATTTTCTTAGTACTTGGGTTACCCGGTCATACTTTGGGCCATATCGGTTACGTTGGAGACGGAAAACTGTTTTGCGGTGATGTGCTCTTTTCTGCTGGCTGCGGTCGTATTTTTGAAGGTACGCCTGAGCAAATGTTTGAATCACTGAGCAAACTAACGTCTCTACCAGAAGAAACTCAAGTCTTCTGCGCACATGAATACACGGCGAGTAACGTGGCGTTTGCTCTAGCGGTTGAACCTGACAATGAGCAACTTCGCCAATATCGCGACGATGTAAACCGACTGCGAGCACTCAACATTCCGACACTTCCAACAACAATACGCAAAGAAAAGTGGATTAATCCGTTCTTGCGAACCTCTAACCCTGACGTGGTTCAATCTGTTGCTAGTCGCATTAAAAATAGCGATCCATGCTCGGTTTTTACTGCTTTACGCGAGTGGAAGAACGAATTTTAACCATTTTCTGCTTGTAAGTTTGCAAGACCCCAGTATTATCAGGGACTGATTTTTCGAGAAGCGCCACTGGCGCTTCTCTTACGTTTGGGGTTGATATAAATCTATTTGAATTTCTCCCCATTGCATAATTAGAAGCTCTTTGCCTCTATAAATTAGTTAGTGTTTAAAAGATGTCTATTATCTTGCGACTGCCACGCACATTACGTTGCGCGACAGGCAGGTGAAGATAAACAGGCCCTAAATAGGCTGAATCCATGCGTTTGAAGTATACTTGGGCGTTGGCGTTGTTATTATCTGGCTGTCAATTGACTCAGTCAGATTCAACGTCTTCTACACCAGAAACCAATAAATCTGAGCAGACTGCAAAGCAAAATGCAGTAAAAGCTCAACCGGGCAATAAATCGTCACTAGCAAAAAAATCCGCTAACGACGCGCCTAAAGTTCTCTCCCCCCAAGAACAAGAAGATGTGTGGCAACGTATCGCCATGCAGCTGGACATGGATATCCCAAACCACAAGAAAGTGGACTACTACCGTACGTGGTATTTAAAGCACCCAAATCACCTTTACACGGTATCTAAGCGTGCGACTCCTTTTCTATACATGATCACAAAACGTATCGAAGAGCGCGGACTCCCAATGGAGCTTGCATTACTTCCTGTAGTGGAAAGTTCATTCGATGCCTTTGCCTACTCACATGGTAGCGCGGCTGGGTTGTGGCAATTTGTCCCAGGCACCGGAAAAATGATGGGATTAGAGCAAAACTACTGGTATGACGGTCGCAGAGATGTGGCAGCAGCAACGGATGCAGCGCTGGACTACCTAGTACAACTAAACGAGCGTTTTGATGGTAACTGGGAACATGCAATCGCCGCTTATAACAGCGGTGGAGGCCGAGTTTCTAGCGCAATTCGTAAGAATAAAAAGCTCGGTAAACCTATCGATTTCTTCTCATTAGACTTACCAAAAGAGACCAGCAGTTACGTTCCTAAGCTATTGGCCTTGGCTGACGTTATCGCAAACCAAGACAAGTACGGACTTAATATTCCTGCAATTCCAAACAAGCCTGTTCTAACGCTTGTTGATCCAGAAGAGCAGTTAGATCTGGCTATTGCCGCAGATTATGCCGGCATTAGCGTAAAAGAGTTGCAGAGTTACAACCCAGCATACAACCAGTGGTCGACAGCGCCTGAGGGGCCGCACCAACTTTTGATTCCCGTAGAGAAAAAAGAGACTTTTCTCACCAAGGTGGAGAAAAATCGCGGTAAAGGGATGAAGGTCGCTCGCTACAAGGTGAAATCTGGCGACTCTTTAAGCGTGCTAGCTAATAAATACGGCACAACCACGAAAGTCATTCGACGTGCCAACGGCCTATCGAATAACAATATTCGTATTGGTCAATACCTGTTGATTCCGACATCAACAAAAGACGATGCAAAATACGCATTAACGGCACAAAACCGATTAAACAAGACTCAATCTCGTGCTCGTGGTCAACTCAAGCTCACCCATGTCGTTCAGTCTGGAGAAAGTTTGTGGTCAATCGCACGTAACAATAAAGTGTCGTATAAATCGTTAGCTAAATGGAATGGTATGAGCCCTAAAGATCCATTGCGTGTGGGTCAAAAGCTAGTGATATGGAAGGACTCAGACAAAGGTTCTGTGATCCGTACCGTTTTCTACAACGTTCGCTCTGGCGACACCATTAGCGGCATTGCAAGCAAGTTCAAAGTAAAAACGAACGACATCGTGAAATGGAACTCGCTACACAAGAAAAAATACTTACAACCAGGTCAAAAGCTTAAGTTGTACGTTGACGTAACGAAGGTAAGTGTATGAACCCATCAAGCAATCCACTTGTGATGCTGTTGGACATTTTTCGTTCTCCAACATCTTGTTTTCTCGCGCTTTATCAACGCGGTGGATGGGGATGGCAACCGTTCACCTTCCTGATGCTTAGTCCGTTTTTATTCTGGGGTGCTTACTTTTCGAATGTCGATTTCACGTGGCTCAGTGACCAACTTGCTGCGCAATTTCAGCAAATCGACCCGAAGCAGATTGAGCTATTAGAACCAAACACGCTAATGGCAAGCGCGATCATCAATGATGTATTCAACCGCTTTGCCACCTTACTATTGCTCGCGCTTTGGTTCTTTCTTGCAACAAAGGCAAGCAAACAACAATACGGTTACTGGAAATGGTTTGCCGCATCGTGTGCTATCTTATTCCCAGCAGTATTGGGCGATGTAGCAAGCTACGCGAGCTTGCTACTCAAGCATGGTCAGGTAATGACTTACGCTGCCGATTTAAATAGCCTCAATGGTCTATTAAAGCTGCCTCTTACTAACGAATGGTCTCATTTCGCTAGCTCGTTACCTTTGCTTCTGCCTTGGTACATTGTGCTCGGCTACGGCGTTGTACTGACGTGGACGGAGTTTGAACGTGGCCAAGCTTTGGTGATAGCAAGCCTGCCATGGGTATTCTTCTACGTTATTTGGGCACTTTATATTGTGGTAACCTAAGCTAGTTATTTAACGTAAATGACAATAACAATGGGTTATGATCGGAAGCGTCGCTCTGCGGCGCTTTTGCGTACTTAAGCGTCAGACCTCGGTAAAACACATGGTCCAGTGGTAACCCTGTTATAAATTGGACTCGATGATCCGGCAAGAACGTCACCTCTTGTAAGTCCGCAGCCTTTAAGGCCTGCCTCATCGCATTAACGCGAGATTCACTCCAGCTATTGAAGTCTCCAGCAAATAGAATTGGCCCCACATGATGCTTTAAAAGCATTTCAAGCGCCGTTAACTGCGATACATACTCTTTTGTACCTACGGTGAAGTTAATCGCATGTACATTCACCACTGCGAGTTTCTCGCCATTACTCAAGTGATACTGGCTATATAATGCAGACTTAGGTAAGCGAAGCCACGGCTCTTTAGAGGTGTAAGCGCAGGCTTTTTCTGGTTGCCCTTGAGCAATACTAATTACACCGGCACCGCTACCCAGCGCCTTAAAAGCACTCACTTGATTACTAACCCAGCGACCATCCACCAACCACTGTTTAAATGATGGTGTCATGCTGGCTTCTTGCAATAACAGTAACTGCTTATCAGCAGAAAACTCATCGAGTGCACGTTGCCAGTTAGCCCGGTTCTGTTTGTAGATATTCCAGACAAGCACATTGATTTTGCCGTCATGATCGAGAGCTTTTGAATCGCTAAATTCGATGCACCTGATATCTTGTGTCAGCTCGGTACCTGTTTGAGTAATAATTTGCGGCTGATCTGGTACGGTGAAAATAACCTGGAAGCCAACCAATACCGCTATTACGAGAAAAGCTAACGCCAGAAAAAAACGCTTAAACATACGACAAACCTGAATGTAGGCACCCGAAATCTAGAACAACCAATCTCGGGTTAAATGATTTCACTAATAAGCAAACAACAAAAAAGGAGCCACTTGGCTCCCTTTTAGCATAATAAATACGAAACAGGTGACAAGAAACCTTAGATCGCGTCTTCGTCTTCTTCACCAGTACGAATACGAACCACACGCTCAATATCAGTGACAAATATTTTACCATCACCAATCTTACCAGTTTGCGCGGTTTCAATGATTGTCTCTACGCATTTATCAGCCACATCTTCCGTTACAACGATTTCGAGCTTCACTTTAGGTAGAAAGTCCACCATGTACTCTGCACCACGGTAAAGCTCGGTGTGACCTTTTTGGCGACCAAAGCCTTTCACTTCAGAGACGGTCATCCCTGTAATGCCAACTTCAGCTAGCGCTTCTCGAACATCATCCAGTTTAAATGGCTTGATAATCGCTTCAATTTTTTTCATGTTCATCCCTTAAGCTTCAATCGATTGCGCTTATTATCGTTTAGCGTTTCGCAACATTCAATGTTTGTCTCTGATCCACCAGCGAAAATCCAGGCTGAGCAAATTAACATAGCGAATATCGTGAGTTGATAAAACCCAATGAGGACTGCTCAATGCCCAATCGTCCAAGCTTTTTCAGACTCGCGTTTACTTCAAACTTGCGTAGTAAGTCGCTAGGTTAGCGATATCTTCATCAGACAACAATGAAGCTTGAGCTTGCATCACAGCAGCAAGCCCACCTGTTCGCTCTTTATTTTTATAAGCTTTAATTGAACTGATAATATATTGCTCATTTTGCCCTTTCAGATTTGGGTAACCCGGAATGACAGCAATACCATCAGCGCCATGACACGCCGCGCATACTCCCGACTTTGCTTGACCTGCTGCAGCATCTCCCGCAGCTAGAGCCTGCCCACTGAACATGGTTAACGCCACCATTGCACCCATGATTGTTTTCTTCATTGCTTCACCTAATCAATTATTATTTAAGGATTTTTATATTTTATAATCGACATTGTGGCATGAATTTTCATTACCTGCGCCAAATAAGTTCACAATCTTGACCATTAAACGCCTGATCAACGAACAGATCTGCCACAGCAACGACTCGGTCTTGGTACATTAAAATCGGAATTTGACGACGCAGCCAGCTTGGCACATTGTATTCTTGGAATAACTTCTTCAGTTTTCGACTATGATTACGCATGGTTGGATGCGCTGATAAGCCTTCCGGATTGAAGGTCACGCGAAGCAATTCTGGCTGACTCGGTAGCGCAATCGTTGCGTTGCTAGAACTCGTCGTTAAGGTCAGCTCCCCGAGTCCCTCAGGCAGCGACAAAGTCGCATCAACTTGAATCGTACTTTGCCACTTAGTGACATCAGCCGTTTCCGTTACCCAATAGAGACGATTTCGAAAACGGCGCACTTCACCTTGTTTAAGTTGTAGTTTGGGGTTGGCATCTTGCTGAGCTAATGCCACTTCATTCCAGATAAGATTGAGTTGTACCTGAGTCGGCATACTAGTATTAAGCTTAGACAGCCACATACGAATCAAGCGCGCACGCGCTAATCCACTGTGCTTAGCCAGTTCTTCAATACTCAAACTTAGATCCGTTTGTAAAGCGCGTTCAAACACCGCGCTCAATAGTTCATCCAATAGCGCTTCTTGTTGAGCACATAAGTTTGCACTGCGCTGAACCGCTTGATGGATACTCGGCCAACGACCAGACAATTCAGGAATAACACAATGACGAAGAAAGTTACGATCATAACGGGTATCTTGATTGCTTTCGTCTTCCACCCACTCCAAGCCTAATTTAGTAGCGGCGTCTTCGATGGTCTTCCGCTTGATAGTAAGCAATGGTCGAACTAGAGATCCGCCAGAAAACGGCATACTCTCCGCCATCGAAGATAACCCTTTAGGCCCGCTGCCGCGCTTAAGCGCAAGGAGAAAAGTCTCTATTTGATCGTCGGCATGTTGACCAGTCAACAGTATATCGCCTTCTTGAATGTACTTAGTTAAGGCTTGGTAGCGAGCTTCACGAGCAAGAAGCTCAATACTTTCACCATTGCTGATGTCTAAGCTCACTCGCTCAATCGAGCACGATATCCCCACTTGTTGTGCCCAAAGTAAGCATTTATCGGCCCAATTATCGGCATTCGAGCTTAAACCATGGTGCACATACACAGCGTGACACTCTACAAAGTGCGCTTGTTGGTAGCGACTGAGTAATTCGAGTAAAAGACGTGAATCCACTCCTCCGCTAAACGCCAAGACAACCTTAGTGCCTGATTGATAGTAGCGGCCGAGAACTTGAGCAAAATGCAGGTAAAGCGATTCCATAAGCGATCCGATAGGTACAAAAAAGGGCTGGACTCTCATCCAACCCTTTCTATTTTAACTGTTATCACTTGAGATATCAGCTAACGCTTAATAGCAATCACCGAAATTAACAGTAACCGTAGCTCATTAGGCGCTGGTAACGACGTTCACGTAGCGTCTCTTCATCCAATTGTTCTAGATCTTCTAGCTGACGAAGTAGTGTTGCTTTCATATTCGCTGCCATTTGAACATGATCGCGATGAGCGCCACCTAGTGGCTCTTCAATGATTTCGTCGATCAGTTCAAGCTCTTTAAGACGAGGAGCAGTTAGGCCCATTGCCTCTGCCGCTTGTGGCGCTTTGTCTGAATCACGCCATAAGATTGAAGCACAACCCTCAGGAGAAATTACTGAGTACGTAGAGTACTGAAGCATGTTCACGTAGTCGCCTACACCGATTGCTAATGCACCACCAGAACCGCCTTCACCGACAACGTTACAGATTACTGGTACTTTAAGACCAGACATCACTTTTAGGTTTTTCGCGATAGCTTCAGATTGACCACGTTCTTCTGCGCCCACACCTGGGTATGCGCCAGCCGTGTCAATAAATGTGATGATCGGCATGTTGAAACGCTCTGCCATTTCCATCAAGCGTAGAGCCTTACGGTAGCCTTCTGGTTTCGGCATACCAAAGTTACGTTTCACCTTTTCTTTGGTCTCACGACCTTTTTGGTGACCAATGATCATCACAGGGCGGCCTTCAAGGCGAGCCATGCCACCCACAATCGCTTTGTCGTCTGCAAACGCGCGGTCACCCGCTAATTCATCAAACTCCTCAAAAGCGTGTTGGATGTAATCCAGCGTGTAAGGACGTAGTGGGTGACGAGCCAGTTGAGCTGTTTCCCATGCACCTAGGTCACTGAAGGTTTTTTTCTTCAGCTCTAAGCTTTTCTTCTCAAGCTGTTCGATTTCTTTATCCAGGTCAATCGCAGAATCACCACCGTGACGAGAGACATCACGTAATGCTTCAATTTTCGCTTCTAGTTCTGCAATTGGCTTTTCAAATTCAAGAAAGTTTAGGCTCATCTATGAATCCTTGTTTACTCAGCGTCTAACATATTGCGCTGAATTTTTAGTTAAATTCGAGTTCTACCTGGCTTTTGCCAAGCAACTGTTTTAAATCGTCGAGTAATGTATCACTTGGCGTAACTCGCCACTCGGTGCCCAATGTTAACCGCGCTCTGGCGTCGGCACGCTGGTAGTATACATTGACGGGTACGGTTCCGGCTTTGTGCGGTTCTAAAATACGGCTGAACTGCTCAAAAAACTGATCGTTGATCTGATTTGCATCTATCGATACCGACAAACCACGAGCGTATTTCTCGCGCGCACTGCCGAGATCCATAACTTCACGCGCCGACATTTTAAGGCCACCGTTGAAGTCATCAAAGCTGACCTGTCCAGAAACGACCAAAATTCTGTCTTTTTCGAGAAGTTCAGCGTATCGATCCAGCGCATCGGAGAACAACATCACTTCCATACGACCACTTCGGTCATCCAGTGTCATAATACCAATTCGTGTACCACGCTTGGTCGTCATTACACGAGCGGCAATAACCAGGCCGGCTACCGTGACAGATTGGTCGCGGCGAGTGGGCGTTGCGTCTTTTAGTCGACAACTGGTGTATTTGTTTAGTTCCTTTACGTAGGCGTTAATTGGGTGCCCTGTCAAATATAGGCCTAGGGTATCACGCTCGCCCTCTAACCACACTTTTTCTGGCCAAGGCGGAACCTGCGTATACTTATGCTCTACTTCTTCAGGCGCATCCGTTAGCACACCAAACATATCCGTTTGACCAAACGCCTCAGCTTGGTGATGTTGACTTGCTGCTTTTACCGCATCATTGAGTGACGCCATCATCGCCGCGCGGTGTGGGCCTAGTCGATCCAACGCGCCCGCATAAATCAGCTTCTCTATCACTCTTTTATTGACACGTTTTAGATCAACTCGAGCACAGAAATCAAATAGGTCTTTAAAGTGACCACCTTTATTTCTCGCCTCAAGAATCGCATCGATAGGGCCCTCACCAACCCCTTTTATCGCACCAATACCGTAAACAATTGCGCCATTTTCATCAACATTAAAGCGATATAGGCCAGAGTTGATGTCTGGTGGCAGCACGGTAAGCTTCATACGGAAACACTCATCGACCAAGCCAACGACTTTTTCCGTGTTATCCATATCGGCTGTCATTACCGCAGCCATAAATTCGGCAGGATAATGTGTTTTCAGCCAAAGAGTTTGATAAGAAACCAATGCATAAGCAGCAGAGTGCGATTTGTTAAAACCATAACCGGCGAACTTTTCTACCAAGTCGAAGATTTTCATCGCCAACTCGCCATCGATACCGTTCTTTATCGCACCTTCTTCAAAGATAGCACGTTGTTTTGCCATCTCTTCTGGCTTTTTCTTACCCATTGCACGACGGAGCATGTCCGCACCACCTAGCGTATAACCCGCTAAGATCTGCGCAATCTGCATTACCTGCTCTTGGTACAGGATGATGCCGTAGGTTGGATCAAGCGTCTCTTTTAGCGACTCGTGTTGCCACTTTTCATCTGGATAAGAGATCGCTTCTCGACCATGTTTACGGTCGATAAAGTTATCTACCATGCCCGATTGCAAAGGACCCGGACGGAAGAGTGCTACCAATGCGATAATGTCTTCGAAACAGTCTGGCTGAAGTCGTTTGATCAGCTCTTTCATGCCTCGAGATTCAAGCTGGAATACTGCTGTCGTTTCAGAGTTTTGCAACAAACGGAAAGAGGCAGGGTCTTCTAACGGTATGGATTCAATTTGAACCGGTTCTTTCCCTTCTCGCTCTAGGCGTGGGTTAATCAGTCCTAACGCCCAGTCAATAATGGTTAAGGTACGTAAACCCAAGAAGTCAAACTTAACTAGGCCAGCGGTCTCAACATCGTTTTTATCAAATTGAGTAACCGGAAAGTGACCTTCAGCGTCTGCATAAATTGGCGCAAAATCGGTAATTGTTGTAGGTGAAATTACAACACCACCAGCGTGTTTACCGGCGTTTCGCGTACAGCCTTCCAAAATATGACACATGTCGATGAGTTCTTTAACTTCCTCATCGGCCTCATACAATTCAGGTAGTGCAGGTTCAGCTTTAAACGCTTTATCTAGCGTCATGCCTGGATCGGGCGGGATCAGCTTTGAAATACGATCAACAAAACCAAATGGGTGGCCCAATACGCGGCCAACGTCACGGATTACCGCTTTTGCCGCCATGGTACCAAACGTGATGATCTGAGATACCGCGTCGCGACCGTACATTTCCGCAACGTGGTCAATAACCTGGTCACGTTTATCCATACAGAAATCGACGTCGAAATCGGGCATCGAAACACGTTCTGGGTTCAAGAAACGTTCGAACAGCAAGTCATATTCTAGTGGATCCAGATCGGTGATTTTTAGTGCGTAAGCCACCAAAGAACCAGCACCGGAACCACGTCCAGGACCTACAGGAATTCCATTATCTTTTGACCACTGGATGAACTCCATTACGATCAAGAAGTAACCAGGAAATCCCATTTGGTTGATAACATCTAGCTCTATCTGAAGACGTTCATCATATTCAGGGCGGCGACGTTTTCTCTCTTCCTCATCTGGAAATAGGAACTCTAAACGCTCTTCCAACCCCTCTCGGGATTTCATGACTAGGAACTCAGTCTCTTTCATCCCTTCAGTTGGGAAGGCTGGTAGGAAGTACTCCCCTAAGCGCACAGTCACGTTACAACGCTTCGCTATCTCGACACTGTTTTCTAACGCTTCAGGAATATCAGCAAACAGCTCGCACATTTCTTCTTCTGTACGAAGATATTGCTGCGGACTGTAGTTTTTTGGCCTGCGCGGATCTTCTAATGTGTAACCATCGTGAATCGCTACGCGTATTTCATGAGCATCAAATAGGTCTGGACTCAGGAATACAACTTCATTGGTCGCCACTACTGGCAAGTCTTGCTGCTCTGCCAATTCAACCGCAAAGTGAAGATAAGTTTCTTCATCTGGACGACCGGTACGAAGTAGCTCAAGATAAAAGCGATCTGGAAAATGCTGTTTATAGAAATCAACACACCCTTGCACTATTTGACGGTTGCCTTTCAAAAGGCCGCGACCAATCTCCCCGCTTTTCCCACCGGATAATACAATCAGGCCTTCAGACATTTCAGCCAACCAGGCTTTATCAATAACTGGGTGGTGTTGAACATGTCCACGTAAGTACGCTTTTGATATCAATAACGTCAGGTTCTTATAACCTACATTATCCGCCGCAAGCAAAGTCACTTGAGTCAGCTCTTCACCAAACTCGTCCGACTGCATTTTAAAGTCAGCACCGATGATCGGTTTAACACCACTGCCATGCGCCGTACCGTAAAACTTCACCAAACCACATAGGTTGGTAAAGTCGGTCAACGCCATTGCGGGCATACCGAGCTCAGCAACTTTCTTTACGATTGGCGGAACTTTGTTGAGGCCATCCACCATCGAGAAGTCACTATGAACACGCAGGTGGATGAATTTGGGATCTGACATTAACAGGTACCGTGTAACTCTATTTTGTTGGGGATTCTAACCTAAAGAGGTTGGGTTTATAACACCAATTAGATCGTTTGATTATTCTATGCCTAACGCTTTTTTTACTGGCTTGAAACTCTTGCGGTGTTCACTGATCACTCCGTGTTGCTCAATCGCTTCAAAGTGCGCTTTAGTTGGGTAACCTTTGTGCTTCGCGAAGCCAAATTGTGGATGAAGTTTATCCAACTCTTCCATCTCTTGGTCACGCACGACTTTGGCAATAATTGAAGCCGCACTGATTTCGGCAACACGTAGATCGCCTTTTACTACAGCTTGAGCATCCATTGGCAGCTCCGGACAACGGTTACCATCAATCAACACCAAATCAGGTTGAACCTGTAACCCCGCCACTGCACGCTGCATCGCAACCATAGTCGCCTGCAAAATATTCAGTTGATCGATTTCTTCAGGAGAACAACGCCCGACCGCCCACGCCAATGCTTTTTCTTTGATTTCAGGAAGCAACGCCATGCGTTTCTTTTCGGTCAATTTTTTCGAATCGTTCAACCCTTCAATAGGATTGTTAGGATCAAGGATAACCGCAGCGGTGACGACGTCTCCCACCAAAGGACCACGTCCAACCTCGTCGACTCCGGCCACAAGCTGGTAACCTTGCGGATATTCAAACGGAGGGAGTTCAACTGTGGTTTTGGTCGCTTTTGGTTTAACAGCCATGATAAATCTCTATTTTTCAATCAGTTTTAGAACCGCGTTTGCGGCTTGTTGATCCGCATCTTTACGGATCCAATGATGCATTTCCGTAAACTTATCTAACATCGGTTTATTGTCGCTTTCCAATAAGCGAGAAACCTCAGTAAACAAATTGTCTGGTGTGCACTCATCTTGTAGATATTCTTTGACGAGCTCATCATCCGCCAAGATATTCGGCAATGACACATACTTCGTTTTCAATAGACGTTTAGCTAAGAAAGCAGTAAATGCATTCACACGATAACCCACCACCATTGGACGCTTGAGAAGCATACACTCCAACGCTACGGTACCGGAGGCCAACACCACAGCATCGGATGCGGTGATGACGTTGCGTGCGGTGTCATCAACTAACTTGAAGTCCAACTCTGGCGCTAGCTCTTTCCATGCTTGTTCAAACTGCTCACGGCGTTTTTGATTAACAAGCGCGACAACAAACCCCAGTTCTGGAAATTTTTTATGGAGTAACTTGCAGGTTTCAATAAATGGCTCTGAGAGCATTTTTAACTCGCTACCACGGCTGCCTGGCAGGACAGCAAGCCACTTTTTATCTTGTTCTAAACCAAGCAAGTCACGTGCAGGCGCCTGTTCTGATTCTAGTGGGATGGCATCAGCCAAGGTATGACCAATGAACTCGCAAGGCACATTAAATTTGTCGTAGAACGCTTTTTCAAACGGAAGAAATGCTAGCACCAAGTTCGTTGCCGCTTCTATTCTAAAGATGCGCTTCTGACGCCAAGCCCAAACAGACGGACTCACGTAATGAACGGTTTTAATGCCCGCTTGCTTGAGGTCAAGCTCCAGGCGTAAGTTGAAGTCAGGAGCATCGATCCCGATGAAAACATCAGGCGGATTCTGAGTAAAATACTGAACGAGCTCAGCTTTCACTTTAAGAAGTCTCGGTAAGCGGCCTAAAACCTCGACTAATCCCATCACCGCAAGCTCTTCCATATCAAACAGAGACTCGCAACCTTGGGCTATCATTTTCGGACCACCAATGCCTACGAACTCTGCGTCTGGATATTGTTGCTTTACTGCTTTGATAAAGCCTTCACCTAGCGTATCGCCAGACAATTCTCCGGCAATGATGCCAATACGTAATGGTCTTTCCATATCTACTTCGCTATTTTTCCTGTGCGCTATGGATAACGGTTTGCCTTATCCATAAAACACAAAAAGATCGTAACCTCAAATTCGGTCACGATCTTTTTATTTATTGGTTCATTCGCCAATTAACGAATAATGCCACGTTCCGTCGTTTCCAGAATATCTGAGAAACGCTTCACTGCTGGCCACTCTTGAGCCATTTCAGCTAGAATAGGCTTCACTTCTTCTAGCGTCTTACCTGAACGGTAGATTTCTTTATACGCTTTTTGCAGCGCACGAATCTCTGGTTTCTCAAAGCCATTACGCTTCAAGCCAACAAGGTTCAAGCCGAAAGGTGTTGCGTGGTTACCTTGCGCGAGTACGTAAGCTGGGACATCTTGCACCACTGCTGAGCAGCCGCCAATGTACGCGTAAGCGCCCACTGTACAAAACGGGTGAATCGCAGACAGTGCCATCACACCAGCATAATCATCAACAGTAACGTGACCACCAAGAATCGAGTTATTACCGATATGAGTGTGGTTACCAATAACAACATCATGCGCAACGTGTGCATTCACACACAATAAGTTGTCATCACCAATGATCGTGGTTGCTTTGTCTTGCACTGTGCCGCGGTGAACTTGGACCGCTTCACGAATGACGTTACGGTCACCGATAACCACAGTTGTGTCTTCACCACCGTATTTTTTGTCTTGGTTTTCTTCACCAATGACAGCATGTGGGAAAATACGGTTATCTTTGCCAATAGTTGTGTGACCTTTGATCACAACGTGAGACATCACTTCTGTGCCTTCACCAATTTCAACCGTAGAGGTGATGTACGTAAAAGGACCTACTGTTACGTTAGCACCAATTTTGGCGCCCTCTTCTACCACCGCTGCCGGGTGGATTTTAGCGGTTTCATGAATCATATTAAAACTCTCGACGAGCACACTTCAGTTCTGCAGAACATACCACTTCGCCGTCAACTTTTGCTACACCGCTAAATGCAGCAATGCCGCGACGTTCTTTCAGAAATTCTACCTCAATAACCAATTGGTCGCCCGGAACCACTGGTTTACGGAATTTCGCGCCGTCTACGCTTGCAAAGTAGTACAGTTCATTTTCTGTTGGTGCACCAAATGATTTAAATGCAAGTAAGCCTGTTGCCTGAGCCATTGCTTCTAAAATCAAAACACCTGGGAATACTGGTAGTTGAGGAAAGTGACCTGTGAACTGAGGTTCGTTAACCGACACGTTTTTAATCGCGTGAAGGTACTTCTCTTCTTGGAAGTCTATCACTCGGTCGATCAATAAGAATGGGTAGCGATGAGGTAGTAGCTCTTGAATTTCAGAGATGTTCATCGTTTTCTTTTCAGTAGTCAAAGTCGTCTTCCTATATCAATTTTTTGCCGCCAAGATGGCAAACGTGGCAACAGGTCGTAAAGCCGAATCGCTTTGCAATATACTAGCAAAATACGCACCATCTTGGAGTTAAATCTACTTAGAGCGCGTCATTATAGAAGAAAAAGACCCGCATTTCGCGAGTCTTCGTACAGAATATGGAACTAGAGCCTGTTAGCTTTCACGTTAAATACAGAGCGAAAGATAACTTGTTCTAAATTTCTTCTTTCTGTTCCAGCTGTTTTTCAACCGCTTTCAGGCGCTTATTCATCTCATCAATACGGTGAACTCGAGTTGCAGTTTTACGCCACTCTCTGTTCGTTTGTAGTGGAATACCTGATGAGTAAAGGCCTTTTTCTTCGATACTGCGCATTACCATGCCCATACCTGTAATCGCCACACCATCTGCGATAGTGATATGGCCATTCAGAACAGACGCGCCGCCAATCTGGCAGTACTTACCAATTTTTGTACTGCCCGCGACAATAGTACCACCAGGCATCACGGTACCATATCCGATCTGCACGTTGTGCGCGATTTGAAGTTGGTTATCCAGAATGACATTGTCTTCAATGATAGTATCTTCGAGTGCACCGCGGTCAATCGTAGTACAAGCACCAATCTCAACGCGGTTACCGATACGCACTGAACCAAGCTGAGGGATTTTGATCCACTCGCCTTTGTCATTCGCATAACCGAAGCCATCAGAGCCAATGACGGTACCCGATTGAACAAGACAGTCATCACCTAATGACACTTCATGGTAGATAGTGACATTAGCCCAAAGCTTGGTGTTATTCCCTAGCTTGGCGTTCTTACCGATAAAACAACCAGCGCCAACGCTTACGTTATCGCCGAGTTCTACGCCCGTTTCAATCACAGCGTTAGCGCCGATTGTAACGTTCTCACCCATCTTAACGTCAGCGGCAATCACAGCACTTGGTGCAATATCGTCTGCCGGTTTTGGTGTGGTATCCATCGCTTGAACCACACGAGCAAATGCGACATAAGGGTCTGAAACCACTAGCGCATTTCCAACGCATTGATCTTTATGCTCAGCCTTTACCATAACAACGGTAGCTTGGCACTCAGAAAGGTGTTTTGCGTATTTTGGGTTAGACAAGAAGGTTACGTCACCTTCTTGTGCTTTATCCATTGGGGCAACACGGCTTACAACGAGAGACTCGTCACCAAACAGCTCACCCCCGGTAATTGTCGCCAATTCGGCTAATGTCAATGTCTTCATAACTTCTTATTTTAGAGCTTTAATTACGTCTTCAGAGATATTGTATTCTGGCTTGCCGTACTGCAAAGCAGAGATATCAATCACAAGATCGTAACCATTTTTGTCTGCGACTTTCTTAACTGCATCTTGAATCGTTTTGAAAAGCTTCGCTTTTTCTTCAGCTTCACGACGCGCACTTGCTTTTTCAAGTGCTTGTGCTTTCACTTTGTACTCGCTGTCTAGCTTCGCGATATCGATACGTAGCTTTTCAACTTCATCTTGACCCAAAAGCTCGCCGTCACGTTGTAGCTTCTCAATCTTTGTTTTAGCTTGTGCTTGGATTGACTTCAGTTCATCAGCTTTGCTTTTGAAGTCTTTCTGCATTTTTTGTAGTACAACTTCACGTTGAGGAAGAGCTTGAAAAACTTGAGCTGTATTTACGTAAGCAATTTTCTGTGCAGCTTCTGCCGCATTTGCAAACATTGAAGAGCTCAGTACAAGAAGGCCAATCCCAGCCGCTTTGATCATTTTATTCAAAATATTTTCCTCTTTAGAAAGTTCTACCGATAGTGAATGTGAAGAACTCTTCATCATCGCCATCAAATTTCTTAATTGGTTTCGCTAGTGAGAAGACTAGTGGCCCCATTGGAGACATCCACTGCAACGCCGCACCGTAAGAAGAGCGGTAGTTGGTTGGATCTGAGTAATCGTAGTAGTAACGGTCACCATATTCCGCACCTGAATCGCGGTAGTCAAACTCCGTATCCCAAACACTTGCCATATCAAAGAAGATACTGGTACGAATTTGGTTTTGTACTTCTTCTGATGCAAATGGTGTTGGGACAATCAACTCAACACTTGCTAGCGCTACGGCGTTACCACCAACAGAGTCATCTGTTGCTGTATCTGCGCCATTGTTTGAACCAGATGTATCACGGTAAACCGCTTTAGGACCAACAGAGTTTGAGCCAAAGCCACGAAGCGATGTAAAGCCACCTGCGTAGTAGTTTTCGTAGAATGGGAACAAGTTATCGTTACCATCCGTTTGACCGTAACCATTACCGTAACCTAAGCGGCCACGGAACAAGAGGGTAAACTCGTGCTTTTTAGTCAATGGCACATACTGGCGAACATCGTACTGCATTTTGAAGTATTGAACGTCAGAGCCAGGTACGGTCATTTTATAGAATGCACGTTGATGGTTACCTGCTGTTGGGAAATAGCCACGGTTTAAGTTATTACGTGTCCAAGAAATATTGAAGTCGAAGTCGTTTGTGTTCAACGCTCCACTAGAATCAATGTTGTCTGCTTGTGCTCGTAAGAACTGCTCTACCTGCAAGTAAGGCGATAAGTTACCGATCTTGTTGTGCGTATAACCGACACCGAATTCAAAACGGTTCAACTCATCGAATGGGAAGCCCCACGTTAAGCTCGCGCCATAGCTTTCGTTGGTATAGTCAACGATATTGGCTTCTTTCGCTTCAAATTCGTTATAGAAAACCTTACCACCCAAGCTTACACCGTCTAAGTTCCAGTAC
This sequence comes from Vibrio sp. D417a, assembly GCF_030248595.1. Classification (NCBI taxonomy): domain Bacteria; kingdom Pseudomonadati; phylum Pseudomonadota; class Gammaproteobacteria; order Vibrionales; family Vibrionaceae; genus Vibrio; species Vibrio sp. D417a. Next base: position 49,705 of record NZ_JAHGAM010000011.1, read on the forward strand.
GGATCACGGTAATCTAGACTGATGTTTTTCTGGTAGTCATTCATCATCGCGTTGATACCAACACGGTTACCGCTACCAATAAAGTTATCTTGTTGCAGGCCAACCTGGAAGCTCACACCCGATTCTGTACCGTAGCCAACACCGAAGTTAACGCTACCAGAGTTCGCTTCTTTGACAGAATAAACTAGGTCAACTTGATCATCACTACCAGGAACTCGAACCGTCTGTACTTCAACATTTTCAAAGTAGCCCAAACGATTTAGACGAGTTTTACCCGTTTCAATCGATTTCGAGTTCAACCAACTGCCTTCCATCTGACGCATTTCACGACGAAGGACTTCATCTTTGGTTGAGTTATTACCCGTGAAGCGAATATCACGAACATAAATTCGGTTACCCGGATCTACGTTAACGACCAAAGAAACCTCTTGATTCTCGTCGTCAAACTCAGGAATGGTGTTCACTTGAGGATAAGCATAACCGGACTCACCAAGCACACGCTTAATTCCTTCTTCCATTGAAGTAACCAACGAGCCGTTGTATGTCTCATTGTCTTCAAATGGCACAAGTCTTTCGAACGTCGCTTCCTCACCAATCAAATCACCACGGAACTTCACGTCCTTAACGGTGTAAACCTCGCCCTCTTCTAGACCAAGAGTAATGTATACCCCTTTCTTGTCAGGAGAGATTGCAACTTGTGTCGAATCAACGTTAAATTTTAAGTAACCACGATCCAGGTAGAATGATTTGAGTGCTTCAATATCACCTGCAAGGACTTGCTTTTGATACTTTTCATCAGAAAGGAAATTCCACCACGGCACATCAACATTTAAGTTAAAGCGCGAAAGCAGTTCTTCATCACTGAACACTTCATTACCGATAAAGTTGATTTGCTGAATTTTTGCCGACACACCTTCAGTAAAGACAAACTTAAGGTCAGAACGATTACGTGGTAGTGGAGTAACCACCGCTTTTACTGTTGCGTTGTATTTACCTACGCTGTAGTAAAAGTCTTCTAAGCCTTTTTCAATGTTGCTTAGCGTGGTGCGGTCAAGCGCTTCACCTTCACGAACGCCAGACGCGTTCAGGTTTTCTTGTAGCTGCTCGTCCTTGATTGCTTTGTTACCTGAAAAAGAGATGCTTGCAATGGTAGGACGTTCTTTGACTTGAACCATCAGAACACCACCGTCACGCAACACTTTCACATCTTCAAAGTTACCAGATGCATACAGGGCGCGGATAATTTCTGCAACATCGCCTTGGCCAATGGTATCACCGACACGTACAGGCATTTTCAACAATGCAGCACCCAGTGCTACACGCTGCAATCCATCGATTTCAATATCTTGAACTACGAAGTTCTCTGCTCCATTTGCAGATACACTGGTCGCCAGTAAACTTGCAAATAGAATTCGCTTAATCGCCATACTTGTTCTAATTATTCCTTGCTACTGCTTTTGTCTCTGAACTATCACAGACGAGTAAAATCATTAAATAGCGCTAACGCCATGAGCGAGAAGATGATCGCACCACCAATTCTAAAGCCCATTTCCTGCACTTTCTCAGGAACAGGACGTCGAATGACTGCTTCAATTGCAAAAAACAACAAATGACCGCCATCCAACATTGGTAAAGGAACGAGGTTAATAATACCTAGGTTAACACTAATTAGAGCGAGAAAACCTAAAAAGTAGACCAAACCATAATCTGCTGTCGCGCCTGCGCCTTTGGCTATTGATATTGGTCCACTCAGATTATTCAGACCAACGTCTCCAACAATCAGCTTCTTAAGCATGCTGATTGTCAAACCAATGACTTGGCCAGTTTTGTCTACTGCTTTACCTATTGACTCGAATACACCAAACTGAAGATCGAAGCGATAACTTTCTGGCCATTCTGCGACTTTAGGTGCAATACCTGCAAAACCAACGACTTCTTTGTTAGCTAGCTCACGGCTACCGGGCGTCAGCGTCAATGTTTGCTCATAACCCTGACGTAACACCGTCAATTCAAGCGGTGTATCAGGATTAGAACGAACCGCTTCAACCACTTGCTTCCATTCGGTTACGCGTTGTTGACCAATTGCGACAACCTCATCACCTGGAAGCACACCGGCTTTTTCCGCCGCTCCACCTTGCGAGACCTGCTCGATAACTCGATACACCTCCGGTGTATACGGAGCAAAACCTAACGACTGCATCGCTGACTGAGTTTCTGGGTCGAACTTCCACTCACGTAAATCGAGCGTTTTCGTTACTTCTGAACCAACTTCATTCGCTGACGTTAGTGTTACCGTCATCAAATCATCGCCAATATGAGAAATCAATCCCATATTTACTGATTCCCAATCCGGAGTTTTGATACCAGATATCGATTTAAGTTCCATTCCAGATTCAATTCCAGCTTCCGCAACAATCGAATTGGGCGTAACTTCACCAATTACAGGCTTAACAGCCGGGATACCAATTAGAAATACCAGCCAATAGGCAAAAATTGCGAAAAGAAAATTAAATATGGGGCCAGCCGCAACAATAGAGGTTCGCTTCCATAACGGCTTCTTATCAAACGCTAGGTGCTTCTCATGTTCTGGCACCTCATCGACACGGCTATCAACCATTTTCACATAGCCGCCGAGAGGGATCATTGAGATGCTGTACTCCGTTCCGTCTTTGCCTACTTTACTCCAAATAGACTTGCCGAAACCGATTGAAAACTTTTCAACTTTAACGCCGCAACGGCGAGCAACCCAAAAGTGCCCAAATTCGTGCACGGCAACAAGAATGCCCAGTGCGACGATAAAAGAAATGAGATTCCACAATATACCAGTCATCAGCTACGCTCGCGTATGGTTTCTAGGGCAATAGTTCGTGCCATTCTATCTAGCTCGAGCAAGCTTTCCAAGCTATTCGCATTCTCAGCTTTGCAGCTTGCGTTGATTTTATTCAACACAGACTCATTGATGCGAGCAATATCGGTAAAACCTAGTCTGTTATTTAAAAATGCATCAACAGCGACTTCATTAGCTGCATTCAATGCCGTTGTTGCGTGTTGACCTTCATAACAAGCATCAATTGCGAGTTTTAAACATGGGTAACGAGCAAAGTCAGGCTGCAAAAACGTCAGCTCACCAACTTTCGTGAAGTCTAGCGGCTTAACCCCAGCTTCCACTCTTGACGGGTATGACATGGTGAGCGCAATTGGCGTCGCCATATCCGCTTCTCCCATTTGTGCCAAGACCGAACCATCACGATACTGAACCATAGAATGAATTACCGATTGAGGATGAATAACCACCTTCAGTTGTTCGCGAGCAGCATTAAATAGCCACTTAGCTTCTATATACTCAAGGCCTTTATTCATCATCGTGGCAGAATCAACAGAAATTTTTGGCCCCATCGACCAGTTTGGATGAGCGATCGCCTGAGCGGGTGTCACCTGCTCCAGTTCTGCGATGTCAGTGTAACGGAAAGGGCCACCAGATCCAGTCAACAAAATATGAGAAATGCCATGTTCTTGTAAATTGCAACGACCTAGATTGGTTTGTACTTGCTGTGGTAAACATTGGAAAATGGCGTTGTGTTCACTGTCGACGGGAAGTAGCTCTGCGCCAAATTCTTCTACAGCATCAATAAATAGCTGGCCTGACATTACAAGTGCTTCTTTATTTGCCAACAAGACTCGCTTACCTGCTTTCACGGCAGCCATGGTAGGCAATAAGCCAGCTGCTCCTACAATAGCAGCCATTACACTGTCGACCTCGTCCAGCGAAGCAATATGGCATAGCGCATCAACACCACCTAGCACTTCGGTACCTGGCGAAACCGAGTGTAGCTCAGCTTGAAGTTGAGACGCCGCAGCTTTATCTGCCATGACCGCATACTTAGGTTGCCACTGACGACATAGACCGATCATCTTTTCAACGTTAGTGCTTGCCGCTAAGGCAACGACAGAAAACAGATCTGGGTTTTGTTCGACCACTTTAAGCGTGCTTGCACCAATTGATCCAGTAGCACCAAGAATCGTTAACTTTTGCATGTTGTAAGACCGTTAGAAAGCTCAGGAGCGACGACGCCGCTCCTGATAAATTAGAATACGTAGTAAAGAAGAGCAAAAACTGGGAATGCTGCGGTTAGGCTGTCGATACGATCTAGCACACCACCGTGCCCTGGGATAATGTTACTGCTGTCTTTAATGCCTGAGACACGTTTGAACATACTTTCAACCAGATCACCAAGCACTGAAATAACGACAGTCACCAGCGTAATCAGCACCATATGGACAGGGCTAGTGAACTGGATATCGAACCAATCAGCAAATGCCCACGCTACGATTAATGCCGTGATAATGCCACCAATTAGCCCTTCAATGGTTTTATTGGGGCTTACATGAGGAGCCATCTTACGTTTGCCTAAGCTTTTGCCTGCAAAGTAGGCGCCGCTATCTGCAGCCCATACCAAGAAACAAACGTACAACACAAGCTTTGCGCCGTGGTATGGATCTACAGTGATGTCATACGCTCTGAGAATAATCACACTCCAAAGGAATGGGATTAATGTCAGAAAACCAAATACATGACGTAAAACAAAATTACTTTGCCAAGATTTCGTCGTTTTGGGGTAAGTAATCGCCATTAAGCTAGCAATAATCCACCAAACAAAACCAATACCCAAGACGACATAATGAGGTGTCGTTAAGTGATTGAGGCTATATGCATCAGGCGAGATGTATAGAAAACTAAGTCCGGTAATAATGATTGCCGGCACAAGGGCAGCAATGCGAGAGTTGCTTCCTGTAAACTGAGTCCACTCCCAAAAACCTAATAGCGTTATTGCAGTTAAAGCGGCAATAAAGCCCATTAGCGGTAATTTAAAAATGCCTAAAATAACCAGGGGAGCTAAAATTAGTGCTGTTATTATTCTCTGTTTCAAACTAACTAGTCCTTATTGAGCTGCCATCAATGCCTTTATTTGTTCACCTGTACAGCCAAAACGACGTTCTCGGTTGATAAACCAAGTCACAGCTTCTACCAAACTGTCTTCATCGAATTCTGGCCAGTACTCTGGTGTAAAGTACATTTCTGCATAAGCCATTTGCCACAACATAAAGTTGCTGATGCGGCACTCTCCACTGGTGCGAATTAAAAGATCCACTTCCGGTAGGTCTGCCATGGTCAAATGCTCAGTGATTAGCTGCTCATTGATATCCTCTACACGAATTTCACCGTTACGTGCTTTTAGCGCTAACGTTTTAGCAGCTTCTGTGATGTCCCATTTACCGCCATAGTTGGCTGCAATGTTGATCACCATACCCGTGTTATCTGCCGTTAGGTTTTCTGCTTCTACAATTTTCTTTTGTAGACGCTCACTAAATCGACTGGTATCACCGATCACGCGCAACCGTAAGTTATTTTTGTGTAGTTTTTTTACTTCACTAGACAGGACCGTGATAAACAGTTCCATCAAAAGACCCACTTCTTCCTCCGGACGACGCCAGTTTTCACTACTAAAAGCAAACAGCGTCATGGCTCTAATGCCTAGTTTTGAAGCAGCAGCCACGGTCTTACGAACGGCACTAACGCCTTTTTTATGACCAAATACGCGAGGTTTTCCTTTGGACTTAGCCCAACGGCCATTACCGTCCATAATGATGGCAATATGCTTAGGAAGGGAATCAGAGAAGGCTTGAGAATTTTGCATAGGGAGTTAATTGAGTTCCATCAGTTGGATAGACTAACATAAAAAAACGCTGAGCTGTGAGCACAGCGTTTTCCAACAGTGATGTGTGTGGGAGTATTAAACTTCCATCAACTCTTTTTCTTTTGCAGCAAGAACTTCATCGATCTTCTTAACTGCAACGTCAGTTAGCTTTTGAATTTCGTCTTGTGCTTTACGGTCTTCATCTTCAGAGATTTCTTTATCTTTTAGAAGCGCTTTAAGATCGTTGTTTGCGTCACGACGGATGTTACGAACAGCAACACGACCACCTTCAGCTTCACCACGGACGATCTTAACTAGGTCTTTACGACGCTCTTCCGTTAGCGGTGGAAGTGGAACGCGGATGATAGTGCCAGCTGACATAGGGTTTAGACCAAGATCAGACGTCATGATCGCTTTTTCTACTTTCGGCGTCAGCTCTTTATCAAAAACCGTGATTGCAAGTGTACGTGCATCTTCAGCAACAACGTTTGCTACTTGGTTTAGAGGTGTTGCTGCACCGTAGTATTCTACAGAAATACCAGATAGTAGGCTTGGGTGTGCACGACCTGTACGAATTTTAGAAAGGTTGTTCTTAAGCGCTTCAACGCTTTTATCCATGCGCTCTTGCGCGTCTTTTTTGATTTCGTTAATCACAGTTTCACCTTAAAAATGTCATCTTTCCTGAAGAAAGCCTAAAACGGTTGAGCAAAGCAAGCACCACCCTAACGCTTTGGAGTGGCACCTTAAGCCAAGCTTATTCGTTGATGAGCGTGCCTTCTGCTTCGCCCATTACCACGCGACGTAGTGCGCCTGGCTTGTTCATATTAAATACGCGGATTGGCATTTTGTGGTCACGAGCTAGCGTAAACGCCGCCAAGTCCATAACTTTCAGCTCTTTATCCAGAACTTCTGCATAAGATAGCTTATCATACAGCTCTGCGTCTGGGTTTGCTACAGGGTCAGCAGTAAATACACCATCAACTTTCGTCGCTTTTAGTACGACATCCGCTTCAATTTCGATACCACGTAAACAAGCAGCAGAATCCGTTGTAAAGAACGGGTTACCAGTACCAGCAGAGAAGATGACAACTCGGCCTTGGCGAAGCTCACGGATCGCATCAGCCCAATTATAGTCGTCACATACGCCTTTTAGAGGGATTGCAGACATAACGCGCGCATTTACGTATGCACGGTGAAGAGCATCACGCATCGCTAGGCCATTCATTACTGTAGCAAGCATACCCATGTGGTCACCAACTACGCGGTTCATACCAGCTTCAGCTAGGCCTGCACCACGGAACAAGTTACCGCCACCGATAACTACACCAACCTGAACACCCAGTTCAACCAGTTCTTTAACTTCTTGTGCCATACGATCAAGGACCGCAGGATCAATACCAAAACCGTCTTCACCTTGAAGAGCTTCACCACTCAGTTTTAATAGAATACGTTGATACGCTGGTTTAGGGTTCGTAGTCATGGAGTTTACCTTCCAAAGAGAGTTGTTGATTAACAGTCATGAATAGACACAACTTCAGTTATGGCTATTCATCACGGCTAATCGTTCACTGCTCATAAAAAGACCGCAGCCTTGGCTACGGTCTAATCTTTATACAGTCTCTAAGGATTAACCTTTTTGAGCTGCTGCAACTTCTTCAGCGAAGCTCATTTCTTCTTTCTTCTCGATACCTTCACCTACTTCTAGGCGAACGAACGTAGAAACTGAAGCGCCTTTTTCTTTCAGCATTTCGCCTACAGTTTTCTTAGGTTCCATGATGAAAGCTTGACCTGTTAGAGAGATCTCGCCAGTGAATTTCTTCATGCGGCCAACAACCATCTTCTCAGCGATTTCAGCAGGCTTGCCTTCGTTCATTGCGATTTCAACTTGAACCGCTTTCTCTTTTTCTACTACGTCAGCTGGTACGTCTTCTGGGTTAACGAACTCTGGCTTAGAAGCAGCAACGTGCATTGCAACGTGCTTAAGAGTTTCTGCGTCGCCTTCACCAGCAACAACAACACCGATTTTCTCACCGTGACGGTAAGAAGCGATTGCAGTGCCTTGAACGTATTCTACGCGACGGATAGTGATGTTTTCACCGATTTTAGCTACTAGAGCTACACGTGCGTCTTCGAATTGTGCTTGTAGTTCTTCAACAGAAGCTTTTGAAGCTAGAGCTGCAGCTGCAACTTCTTCTGCGAATGCAGTGAAGTTACCGTCTTTAGCAACGAAGTCAGTTTGGCAGTTAACTTCAAGAAGAACAGCAACGCCGTTTTCTTCTTTGATGATGATTGCGCCTTCAGCTGCAACGTTACCAGCTTTCTTAGCTGCTTTCGCTGCGCCAGATTTACGCATGTTTTCAATTGCTAGTTCGATGTCAGCGTTTGCTTCTACAAGCGCTTTCTTACATTCCATCATGCCAGCGCCAGTACGCTCGCGAAGTTCTTTAACTAGAGCAGCAGTTACAGTTGCCATTCTGTCTTCCTCGTTTGATTCGAAATAAGGTAAAAAACAGGGGCCTAACATTGTCGGCCCCCATTGCTAACTATAACTTAGTTTATGCTACACAAAGGTTTCACATAGACCAAGTGTGACACAGAGCCGCTATTATTCAGCTTCTACGAAACCGTCTTTTTCAGCAACTGCAGCTACGTCTTTGTTACGACCTTCAGATACTGCTGAAGCAGCAGCGTTCAGGTATAGCTGTACAGCGCGGATCGCGTCGTCGTTACCTGGGATTACGTAGTCAACGCCGTCTGGGTTAGAGTTAGTATCTACCACAGCGTATACTGGAATACCTAGGTTGTTAGCTTCTTTAATTGCAATGTGTTCGTGATCAGCGTCGATTACGAATAGAGCGTCTGGTAGGCCGCCCATGTCTTTGATACCACCAAGAGATTTCTCTAGCTTCTCCATTTCGCGAGTACGCATTAGAGCTTCTTTCTTAGTTAGTTTGTCAAAAGTACCGTCTTGAGATTGAGTCTCTAGTTCTTTTAGACGCTTGATAGACTGACGAACTGTTTTGTAGTTTGTAAGCATACCGCCTAACCAGCGGTTGTTTACGTAAAACTGGTTGCTTGCGATTGCAGCTTCTTTAACAGCTTCAGATGCAGCGCGCTTAGTACCTACGAATAGAACCTTACCTTTCTTCTCGCCAACTTTAGCTAGTTCAGCTAGAGCGTCGTTGAACATTGGTACAGTTTTTTCTAGGTTGATGATATGAACTTTGTTACGAGCGCCAAAGATGAATGGCTTCATTTTTGGGTTCCAGTAACGAGTCTGGTGACCGAAGTGAACACCAGCTTTTAGCATATCGCGCATTGATACAGTTGCCATTTTAAAATCCTCTATGGGGTTAGGCCTCCACATTCCCCATAACTCCGACCAAGCTTCTGCTCAGCACCCCGGAATATGTGACGGAATGTGTGTGATTTAAAGATAAAAGGTTATTCGGATGAAGCTTGCTTCGCCGCTTAACTTTGCTAAACGAAGAGAACAGTCCTCTATTCCGGCGCGCTTTATACCATATTTTAGCTCACTGTGGCTAGTAAAAATTATTTCTTCACCGAGCCACTTTCTCCTATTTATAAGCAAAACTTTAAACATATGATCGAATTAAGAATGATGCATATTCCTATCTAACTTGGGTTAACGCCCCGATGTCTGATAGAATGCGGCCATTCGCACGTTTACGTGCTTAGGAATAAGTAGAGAAAGCCAATGTCAATCAAGATTAAAACTGCTGAAGAAATAGAACGCATGCGCATTGCGGGCAAGCTAGCCGCAGAGATTCTAGAAATGATCGAACCACACATCAAAGTTGGTGTGACGACAGAAGAGTTAAACAAAATCTGTCATGAGTACGCTCTAGAAAAAGGCGCATACTCTGCTCCGCTTGATTACCATGGTTTCCCTAAGTCGATCTGTACTTCAATCAACCATATCGTATGCCACGGTATTCCAGCGGAAAAAGACGAAATCGGTAGCAACGGCCAAATGAAGCCGGCGGTACTAAAAGATGGTGACATCTTAAACGTTGATATTACCGTAATCGTTCCAAATGATGAGAATGCCGATCTGAGCGTGCGTCCTCAGGGTTACCATGGTGACACTTCTAAGATGTTCCTAGTCGGTGATGTTTCGCCTGCAAACAAACGTCTGTGCATGGTAGCTCAAGAAGCACTGTACGTTGGTATGCGTACCGTTAAGCCAGGTTCAACGGTTGGTGACATCGGTACAGCTATCGAGAAGTACATCAAAGAGAATAACAAGAACAATCCTCGCAACAAGTTTTCTATTGTGAAAGACTTCTGTGGCCACGGTATCGGCGATGAGTTCCATGAAGAACCACAAGTGGTTCATTACAAGAACAAAGACCGCCGCGTATTAAAAGAAGGCATGTGCTTTACTATTGAGCCGATGATTAACGCAGGTAAATTTGGTTGCTCTGTTGATGCACAAGATGACTGGACTGTTTACACGGGCGACGGCAAGAACTCTGCGCAATGGGAACATACCATTGTTGTAACAAAAGAAGGTTGTGAAGTACTGACGCTTCGTAGCGACGATACGATTCCTCGCCTAATGAAAAACGCGTAAAGCTGACGACCACTCGTTGTTTACTATATCCCTGCTTCGGCGGGGATATTTTTTATCTGCCGCAAATTTGTTAGATTGTTATTAGATTAGCTTGCACGGATGGCAAATATGACACTTCAGTCCCCTCTTACCTTTTCCGATGAACAAATCAATATCGGTGAACTCAAACAAGAATTAGAGAAGTTTAGCTCTAATCAAAACCAAGAGTTTCTCAATCATCATCCGGTAACAAGCTTGGTTTTAGCCAGAGCTGAATATATGGATCTGCTTCTCAATCGTTTGTGGCAACATTTTGGTTTCAAGGATATTTACAACATTTCCCTAGTTGCCGTTGGTGGCTACGGACGAGGCGAGCTGCATCCGCTCTCCGATATCGATATTTTGATTCTGTCGAACAATAAACTGCCAACCGCGTTAGAAGCAAAAATCAGCGAATTCATTACGCTGTTGTGGGATTTAAAACTCGAGGTCGGACACGCTGTTCGCACCGTTACTGAATGTGCTGAAATTGGTAAAGCCGATCTAACGGTCGCGACAAACCTGCAAGAAGCGCGACTGCTGTGTGGAAGCGAGGACACCTTTCAGGCACTGAAGAAAGTCGTGTTATCAGACTCCTTCTGGCCAAGTGAGACGTTTTACCGCGCTAAAATTCAAGAGCAGCGCGAACGCCATGCACGTTACCACGACACGACCTACAACTTAGAACCGGACATTAAATCAACCCCTGGCGGGCTGCGCGATATTCATACATTAAGCTGGGTCGCTCGACGTCACTTTGGTGCGACTTCATTGTTGGAAATGAGCCGATACGGATTTTTAACTGACGCAGAATACCGAGAATTGGTTGAATGTCAGGACTTCCTTTGGCGAGTACGTTTCGCTCTGCACATGGAGCTTCGCCGCTATGACAACCGCTTGACCTTTGCTCATCAAGCACAAGTTGCGGAAAATCTAGGCTACGTCGGAGAAGGCAACCGAGGCGTAGAAATGATGATGAAAGAGTTCTACCGCACGCTTCGTCGTGTGGCAGAGCTCAATAAAATGCTACTCAAACTCTTTGACCAAGCGATCATTAATGGTGGGGCGACAGAAAGTGCCGAGATTCTCGATACGGACTTTCAACGTCGCGGTTCTTTAATTGAAGCGCGGAAACCCGCATTGTTCCAAGCTCGCCCAGAAACTATTCTGGATATGTTCTTACATATTGCTAACGACTCAACTATTGAAGGGGTGAGCCCACCAACGCTGCGTCAACTGCGCACCGCTCGGCGTCGGCTCAACAAGTTTTTGCACACCATTCCTGCTGCGCGTGAAAAGTTCATGGCGTTATGTCGTCACCCTAATGCTCTTCACAAAGCATTCAGCCTCATGCACCGATTAGGGGTTATGGCGGCCTATTTACCGCAATGGAGTCAGATTGTTGGTCAAATGCAGTTTGACTTATTCCATGCCTACACCGTTGATGAACACAGTATTCGCTTACTTAAACACATCAACACTTTTAGTGACCCAGAAAATCATGCGAAGCACCCTATTTGCTGTGACGTCTACCCTCGGATGCAAAAGAAAGAGCTGCTGATTATTGCCGCTATTTTCCACGATATCGGGAAAGGTCGTGGCGGCGATCACTCGATTATCGGTGAAGGAGAAGCGTACGACTTCTGCATTGATCATGGTTTATCGAAGCCCGAAGCGAAACTTGTCGCTTGGTTGGTAAGACATCATCTATTAATGTCTGTCACCGCACAGCGCCGAGATATTTATGATCCTGATGTCATTACCGAGTTTGCCAAAAAAGTCAGAGACGAAGAATCTCTCGATTATCTTGTATGCCTGACAGTTGCAGATATTTGTGCAACCAACCCAGAACTTTGGAATGCTTGGAAACGAACTTTACTTGCGGAGCTGTATTACTCCACACAACGTGCTTTACGTAGAGGCCTAGAGAACCCTGTCGATGTGCGTGAGCGAATTCGCCACAATCAACAAATGGCCTCCGCAATGCTGCGCAAAGAGGGGTTTGCCGCGCGCGAAATTGAAGTATTGTGGCAACGCTTCAAAGCTGACTACTTCCTTCGTCATACCCATACGCAAATCGCGTGGCACTGCGAACACTTACTTCGCATGGAAGATCCGACTAAGCCTTTGGTGTTGATCAGTAAAAAAGCCACTCGTGGCGGCACTGAGGTGTTTGTATATACGAAAGACCAGCCTGCTTTATTTGCGACGGTCGTGGCGGAGTTAGATAGGCGTAATTTTAATGTACACGACGCGCAAATCATGACCAGCAAAGATGGGCACGTGATTGATACCTTTATGGTACTCGATCAACATGGCGAAGCGATCGATGAGTCTCGTCACGCGGCAGTGATTAAACACCTCACTCATGTACTGGAGGCAGGCCGACCAACCAAGATTAAAACGCGCCGTACTCCGAACAAACTTCAGCACTTTAACGTGAAAACCAAAGTCGACTTCTTACCAACCAAAGGTAAAAAACACACTTTAATGGAGTTTGTCGCGCTAGACACACCAGGGCTGTTGGCCAAAGTAGGCCGTACGTTTGCTGATTTAAATATCAACCTTCACGGTGCAAAAATCACCACCATTGGTGAGCGAGCAGAAGACTTGTTTATTTTAACCAGTGATGCTGGGGGAAGGTTAAGTGAAGAACAGCAAGATGAGCTAAGAGAGAGATTGATCGAAAAGTTATCTGATGAGGTCGCAGCTTAGATCAAACCTGCCAACCTTTTCGGTTCAGGGCGAGAGCGATCTTGCCCACAAGTTAAGCATTTTGGCTAAATATCAGCTATCTAGCTCATACATAGGCTGCTACAGTTATATCAATATCAATTCGATGTAATAGAGGTAGCCTATGTATCCCCACCTCACTGGTTTGGGCATTCACGACCCTAAGCAGATTGAACGTTATTCCCTACGCCAAGAAGCACACAAAGACGTACTCAAGATCTATTTCCACAAGCAAAAAGGCGAACTATTCGCTAAAAGCGTTAAATTCAAATACCCACGCCAAATCAAAAATGTTCTTGTTGATAGTGGCAGTCACAAATATAAAGAAGTAACGGAAATCAACCGTAACCTCACATTAGTCATTGATGAGCTGAATAAAATCACTAAGCCAACGAAACAACCTGAGGTTGATGTAAAAGAGAAAATTCTTTCAGACCTTCGTCATTTAGAAAAAGTCGTTTCGAGCAAGATCGCAGAGATCGAAGCGGATCTTGAAAAACTAAAGTAAAACGTTAAGTCTTAAATATTAAAAAGGGTTAGCATTGATGCTAACCCTTTTTATTTGTACTCAATCATTATCTAGATCTAACTGCGCCGATTATCGGTTCATCCCACTCAAATCGAGTAAACAATTGCTGCCAAGTTTCATCAAGATTGGCCGTCATGACAATCTCTTGATCGGTAAATGGATGGACAAACCGTAACTCTGAAGCATGCAGTAGCAAACGATGAGAATCAAACTCTGTGCGATACAGCTTGTTGTGCTTTCCATCCCCGTGCGTTGTATCACCCACGATCGGATGGCGTAGATGTGCCATATGACGACGAAGTTGGTGCTTACGCCCCGTTTTAGGTTTCATCTCAACTAAGCAATAACGCGTTGTAGGAAATTTACCCGTCGAATAGGGAACCTCCACTTTAGCCAACGGCTTATATTCCGTCACCGCTTCTTGCGCTTCTTTTTCTTGTGAAGCGAACTTATCAGCAATCTTGTCTAACTCCACTTTGAGTGCGTAATCCAAGACGCCCTCTTCCTCAATCCAACCGCGTACTATCGCGTGGTATGTCTTTTCCATTTTATGTTCAGCAAACATCGGCATGACTTGTGATGCGACTTCACTCGACAACGCAAACACGAGCACACCAGATGTTGGACGATCCAGACGATGCAATGGGAACACATGCTGACCAATTTGGTCGCGCAAAGTTTGCATGACAAACTGAGTTTCGTGTTTATCTAACCAACTGCGATGCACTAACATGCCTGCAGGCTTGTTGACCGCTACAAAATATTCATCCTGATAAACGATCTCCAGCTCAACTGGTTCTGAAGATCGCGTTAGTTCTTGTTCTAGCATTCGTTTACTTACACAGTTCGTCAATGGTTCGGATTGTAACGAGCAGCTCGGCGAACTGCGGTTCCTGCTTCCACGCTTCTGAAAAATAGGGCTCGAGAGAAAACCCTCTTGGCAGTGGTTGGTTATTTTTCACTAGTGCGTGCATTCTGGCTATAAAAATCCACTGCAACCACTCATGAGGGTGCAACGTATCAATCGCAAATGGCTCCGCACTTTGTAAGGCTTGCTCTGAAGGCATAGTGTGTTGCCACAACTTATGTTCTTTAAGCTGCGTTTCAAGTTGGTGAAGTAAGTCGACCAATTGAGTATTTGTTACCATTAATTCTATCTCGAACCTTGAATTAGCCGAGAATGATACCATTTCTTGTGAAAAGAACGTTAGGACGTCGTATTTAATGGAAAACATTCAAACCCTCACTCAACTGTTGAACAACAGCCACTGTGATTATCAAATCTTCGATCTTGGTCGTCGTATCAAAACCATCGCTAAGAAAGAGTTTGCCGATGTAGAAAAAGGTCAAGCACCGTACCCATTCCCAATGCAGCGTAGAGCACACCTTGCCATCGCTTATTGGAATGAACAAAAGCAACCTTGGATTTGGTTTCTTAAGTTTGAATTGGACGAGCGCGGTTTGTTAAAGCAAGCGGATATCGGCAATTTCATTAAATACGTCGTGGAGGCTATGGGAACACGCCTCAATGATGATATCACTGAAGAGCAACAGCAAAAGCTGTCTAACAACCCATACACTTTCAAACCTTCCGAAGATAAAATGGCCGTGTTTCATAGCCAGGTCCGCGCAAACCTCAATCTTCCTACCAGCCAATATTACGAGCATACCCAGCATTACTTTTCTGGAGGTTTAGGCTGGGATAATTGGCAAACTGTAGGTCTGCAAGGTATCACAGACATAGCCGCTCGCCTGGACAAAGAACAAAACGGAGTAATGATACGCAAAGCGTTGAACCACCTACCAAATGAGCCACTTTATGCCCTATTAGGTGCGCTTGAGCATGTAGAGCTACAAGAGCGTTTAGCAGAACGTATCGCAGAAAAGGCACAGCAAGAAATCGCAAGTAGCGAACCTGATCTCTTCCTACTTTCAGCACTTATCCGAGCCCTTGCTGGTGCACCAACAGAAGTCGCCTCTCCAGTATTAGATGCGATATTGCATAGCCCTCGTTTAAGCCATCAGGAGGTATTGATTGGTGTGGCGGGTCGCGCTTGGCACTTACTCGCCAATGAAAAGGTAGCAGAACAGTTTTTGCTGCGTTTAGCTCAAACCGGTAATCAAGCCCTATTTAATCAGTTATTTGCCGATTTAGTGATGCTGCCAGAGTTAAGGATGGTGTTATTGCCTTTACTGCATTCAAATCCATCAGAGGAACTAGCAAATGCGCTAGTAAGCTTACAACAAACAACAAAAAGCTAAGAAAGGTTCAGGAATGATTGGTGATCTTTTAGCAATTTTAGGGCTCTGCTTTTTCTGTTACCTGTTTTGGCAACAGCGTCGCCAAGCCGAACTCGCAAAAGCGGCCATCACGCGTAAATGTGAGCAATTGGATCTCCAATTAATCAGCATCGCCTTTGGTGCCCATAAACTAAAAACGCCAGACGGAGTCTGGCGTTGGCATACGGTGTATCAATTTGAGTTTTCATCTCTTGGTGACGATTGCTACCAAGGAGAGTTAACCATGGTCGGTTTCAGGCCGCAGAACTTTCACCTACCACCGCATCGCTTGTAAATTCCATTTCAAAGTAAGGACCATATATATCCTTACTTTCTTTTGTTTCAACAAATCCCAGCTTTTTCAGTACTGCCATAGAAGCTTGATGATTGCTATTCACGTTAGCTTTCACCTTATTCAAGCCCAATTCACGGCACGCTTTGGGGAAAAATGCTTTTAGTGCTTCTGTTGCCAACCCTTTACCCCAATATGATTTATCAAAAATAAACCCTAATTCAGGTTCGGAATCGAGATTAGCAATGAACACGTGCCCCATATAGTCACGACTGGTGCTCTCTAGCACTGCCATACTATAAATGTTCTCATCATCCAGTATTTTCTCAAACATCTGTTTGGCAGACGCAACTGTATACGGACCATTCAATTCAGCACGGTTTTTCGCACAGCAATTCAGCATGACGAATTCTAGTTGCAACGACTCATTGTAGGGTAGAAGAAGCATTCTTCTGGTTACTATGGCCACATCTGTTCCTTGATTACAACAAACTTAATCTATCCGCAGATCACAAACTCGATGAGCTGAACATGCTCAATGATTGCGGGCATAACACCTTGTAGAGAAGCCGAAAGTTAAACCAACTGGTTGGAAAGGATATTGATCTGAGTTGTTTTTTATTAAGTGTTATTAGGAATTTATATATTTTGTGACATTGATATCCCCGAGTCACTCGGGGTGCTTAACTCAAGGAGAACACTGGATGTCGTTTTTATATAAGAAAGACCCCGACACATAAGTATCGGGGTCATGGTCTTACTCGCAGCAGTCCGGCTACTAAAAGTGCTCCATGCATCATCCATAATAGTGGCTGATTCCGTCAGCTTATTCCTTACGTCGCCGTCCTAGCGGTGTCCTTATCATCCTGACTGCTAACATTCCTCGTTAGCACACGTCACTTGTTCCTTGAGCGGTGTCCCTTGCATCTTCCTGATGCTGTCCATAGCCTCAATCCTAGAGGGGTCCATTGTCTATCCTTAGTCATCAACATCCTATTGATGATCGTATCCTTACAATGTCCTACGCTCCATGCTTGATTAATCATCCTGACCAACCAAATCGTCTTCCTGACGATAACCAAATCCTTGGTGCTTTCCTGTTCCATGTCTGCTTCCTGCTGACAACTCTCAATTTACGCCTTTTCCAAAAATAGACAATCTATCCAAGATAAATATTTGGCTCTCACATTGGTTAACAAGTTGTTAAATCATTATTTATCAGAAACTTAAGCTCTTCAGCTTCTCTTTTTCCGCTTACGAAATCGTTTTCTCTCACAACCTATGTAAGAGATCTCTCACACTACACTCTCCAAAATGCCATTCGCCAAATTAGCGCACTCAACGTATGATGATAGATATATCGTTGTTAAGGATTAAAAATGTTAACTCAAGACGTTACTAAAGAATTAGAAGCGGCAATGGAACAGTTGCAACAACAAGGAAAAGAGCCAACCGTAGCGTTAGTGAAAGCACGCTTGAAAACGCCAGTTCCAATGCCAGCATTAATCACCGCAATAAAAAGTTGGAAGAGTGCTCAACGCGTACCCAAGGTTGAAATCGCAGCACAACACCACACCGATAATGATCGTCTTGAAGCCCTAGAACGCACCGTAACAATGCTAGCCATTCGTATTGAAGAGTTAGAAGCGAAACTCAGTGAGAAGTCATCATGAAGTTATGGGTAGATGCAGACGCGTGTCCGAAAGTTATTCGCGAAACCATTGTGCGTGCCGCCGAGCGTACGGGGATTGAATGTACGTTTGTCGCTAACCACGTTGTCCCTGTGCCGAAAAGAGACAACATCCACTCGCTACAAGTCCCTGCGGGATTTGACATCGCAGACAACGAAATCGTCAAGCGTGTGGAAGCCAACGATTTGGTGATCACGTCAGATATTCCGCTTGCAGATGAGGTTATCTCTAAAGGCGCTCAAGCCCTCAGTTCTCGTGGCGAGCTCTATACAAAAGACACCATCAAAGCTCGCCTAAATATCCGCGACTTTATGGAAACCATGCGTTCAAGCGGAATTCAGACAGGTGGGCCCGCCGCGCTTTCTCAAACCGATCGACGCGAATTTGCAAACCATTTGGATCGTATTTTGGCGAAATTTAAGAAGTAACCCTCACTCTATTCAAATTGAGCCAGCAAATAAAAGCCTGGCTCATTCCTGAAAATTCATTCTCAGCATTGCACCCAAAGCGTGCTCTTACTCCCATTTGTTTTGTTCTGTTTATTTTTCATCTTGCTCGCCATAGCTTCAATATGCAACGTGGTTTATTTTGAACGACGTTTTTAATAAGTGTATAGAGAATAATGGGCTTTAACATCGTTTCCAGTGGAAGCTACCTGCCAACGAATCAATGGTCTGATCGAGAGATGGATCGCTTCCTAAAATTAGCGCCAGGGACCTGCCGAAATAAATTCGACGTTGAATATCGTCATGTAGCCAATACAAAAGAGACCGCTATTTACATGGCAATGCAGGCAATAGAGCAGTGTTTAGGAAACACACATACCTTAAGCTCCGTTGATCTTCTTATCTACGCTAGCGGCACACACCACCAGTCTCTACCCTACGACGCCTCAGCGGTTCTCGCCGCGTTAGACGCTCCAACATGGCTAGAAAGCTTTGATTTGAACAGCACCTGTTTATCCTTTCTCTCTGCGCTTGATCTTGCTCAGAGTCTATTCTTAGCAAAACGGTACCGTCGGATTCTTATTGTCACCAGCGAACTCGCCACTGGCATCACACTGAATCGAAATTTTACGCTCAAACCAGAAGTTGCAACCTTATTCGCGGACGGTGCCGCCGCATTTTTGCTCGAAGAACACGACGATGATGGATTGCTCACCAGTCACTTTGAAACGCATCATACCGGGTATTCATTTTGTCAAATTAAGGGCGGAGGTAGTCATATCAATCCGCATACCTCCGAGCATCAAGCCTATTTAAAAAGTTGCCAGTTTGAGATGGAGGGCAAAGCACTCTTTAAACATGTGCGTAAAGCCTTACCAGCGTTTCTAAAAAAAGGGTTTGACGCCTCTCCGGTAACACTCGGCGATATTGATTATTTTCTTCCTCATCAAGCCAGCGCGCATGGATTAAAAAAACTGCCTTCACTCACCGGGCTACCAACAGAGAAAACCGTTAATCACTTTTCGACTTTGGGAAACCAAGTCGCCGCCTCACTCCCAATTAACTTACACTGGCTGCGTAATCAGCCAGAAACCGCAGGAAAACATGTGTTATTAGCTGGCACCGCCGCAGGGTTGTCGCTAGGGATGGGAGTGCTAAAACTATGAAGATATTGGTCACTGGTGGCAGCGGGATGTTGGGTAGCGCAATTCTGAGAATGTTTCACCAGCAGCATGAACTGCATTTTATAGCACGAAATACAGTCATCGCTAAACAACTCGCCGAGCAATTCGATGTTATCCCACATATAGTCGATTTAAGAGACCACTCAGCAGTTCATGCGGTATGCCAAGGTATGGATGCAATCATCCATTGTGCCGCTCTCTCAAGCCCATGGGGAAAGTGGCAGGCGTTTTATCAAGCCAATGTAGATGCCACCAAAAACCTCGTCAATGCGGCTAATACCTATCAAATCTCGCGTTTTATCCATATTTCCTCCACCAGCGTCTACTTTGACCATCAAGACCGTTGGAATATTCGAGAAACCGACGCCATAGCTTCATACTGGTGTAATGATTACGCACACACAAAATACCTATCGGAAATTGAAGCCGTAAAAGGCCAAAGCAAAGCGATCATTTTAAGACCACGTGGCATTTTTGGACCCAATGATCGCGCGATTATCCCAAGAGTGCTTAAGGCGATAAAAAACAACACTCTGCTTCTGCCATCGGGTAGAAATCCTGTGGTTGATCTGACCTATGTCGACAACGTTGCCCATGCAGCGATGCTCGCTTGCACTCAGGCAGACCAACTTCAGCATGGTGATGTGTTCAACATTTCCAACAACGAACCAATGCCAATTGAGACTGTTCTGCAAGCTTTATGTGAGGGGTTAAACCTAAAAGTAACGTTACAATCATTACCATACGGCGTTGTATCACCATTATTAAAGCTCAGTGAGCAAATACGAAGGCACTTACCACATCAGCCAGAACCAAGGCTCACCTCATACAGCGCAGGATTGTTTAACTACCATCAAACTCTGGATATCAGCAAGGCGAAACAAACACTGAATTACCAACCGCTTTTTTCAATTCAAGAAGGAATACAGCAGTATGCAAACTGGTCTAAAAATAAAAATCTTTGAGGCTGGACACTGCGTACACCCAGGCTTTGTTGTCAAACCAGGTTCTGGTATCAAGCCTAGAGCATTTCCGGCAGCCGTTGCGTTAATTCAGCACCCAACACAAGGCAACATCCTGTTTGACACGGGATATCACGAGCATTTTTTTAGCGCGACTCGCCCCTTCCCTGAACGTTTTTATGCTTGGACAACACCTTGTCGCTATAAAAAAGAACACGGAATTGTTGCGCAGTTAGCAAAAGAAAGTCTCAAACCTCATGATATTGAACACTTAGTACTCTCCCACTTCCATGCTGATCACATTGCTGCCGTGTCTGAGTTTTCCCACTCTCAATTGCATTGCCAACAAAAAGGGGTAGATGCAATTACTAAAAGTGGTCGAATTGTAGGCGTAAGAAAAGGATACCTAAAAGCTCTACTTCCTCCACAGCTTGAACCTAACTTATTCATTCATAGTGATTTTTCTGTACCAATCAGCCAAATTCTTCCTCAGTGCCAAGGTGTTAATTTGCTCTGTAAAGACATGTTCGACGATGGATTTATTTATATGGTTAGCTTGCCAGGCCATGCAGCTGGCCAAGTGGGCTTGCTAGTTAAAAGAGACCAAAGTTGGCTGTTCTTACTCGCCGATGCATGCTGGTTAATCGAGAGCTTGAGTGAAAATATCGATCAACATTGGCTGGCGAACATGCTTTGCGATGATACAAAAGCCTATAAAAACACCCTCTCCGAGTTGAGAAGTTGCTACCAACAAACCCACCACTTTGTTCGCTTCGTGCCTTCACATTGTCAGGAAACTATCCAGCAGCTAATCAAAGAAGGATGGATGAAGTGAGAACGCTTATCTCAGAATTCTGGCGAACCCGCTACCGCCCCTTCGGCTCAAGGGAACAAGTCGAAACATGGCAGCAACAACACTTAACGCAACACTTGGATTGGGTATGCCGTCATTCACCGTATTACCGCTCACTTCAAGGCGCACCACTCAGTGATTTCCCTATCATGAATAAGCAAACCATGATGGAGAACCTCTCGGAGTTGAATACGAAAGGCTTAGATGCTGAACAGCTAATGCAACAAGCACTCGACGCAGAACAGTCACGCAACTTCGCCGCTTCGAAAGTTGGCGATGTTACTGTTGGGCTTTCTTCGGGCACATCAGGCATGCGCGGGTTGTTTCTTGCTGACAAACAGGAAACACAACTATGGGCTGGCAATATATTGGCTCGCCTGTTGCCCAACCTATGGCAAAAACACCGAATTGCTCTAGCCTTGCGCGCCAACAGCCCACTGTATAAATCCGTCGCGAAAGGGCCTGTAACATTTTTTTATGCCGATTTAACCAAACCTTACCAAGAATGGATAAAAGAGCTGGATGAGTTCCAACCCACGCTTTTGGTTGGTAGTGCGCAAGCTCTTCAGCTCTGCGCCCAGTTCAGCGGTCAATTTGGTCAACCCGCAATTCAACCACAGCGGATCATTTCTGGTGCAGAAGTCCTAACCGAGAGTGACCGTCACTTTATTTCTCAACGGTTCGACAGCGAACTCCATGAAGTCTATCAATGTACTGAAGGTTTTCTTGCATGTACGGATCAGCATGGACAAATGCGCTGGAATCAAGATGTTGTTTACATCGAAAAACATTGGCTGAATACCGAACGTACTCATTACAGCCCAATCATTACCGATTTTCGTCGTAAAACTCAGCCAATTATTCGTTATCAGCTCGACGATATTATTGAGAATAAACAGGATAATGGCGTATTTGAACCTCTTGGCGCAATTGCCGGACGATGTGGTGATCGCCTCACGCTAAACGCAAACCACGTCCCAGTGACGGTGTTACCAGATCTCGTCTACCGCGCTATAACGCTATTTGCCAAAGGTCGCGTGGATTACCGAATCACCCAAACAGGGTCACAAGCCATTCAAATTGAAGCGGATTTTCACCACCATCGGGTTATACATCAAGCCTTGATAAAGTTGTTTGACCAATTGCGGCTTGATCCTGTCAGATTTAGTTACCGCCCTGCGCCTATTTGGACGCCAATGAATAAACAACGACGTGTGGTGAACATATGCGGGTCTTAATCACCGGAGCCCGAGCACCAGTTGCACTAGAGTGGGCAACCATGTGTATGCATCATGGACATGACGTAATTCTCACCGATTCGCTAAAAAAACCTCTAGGATCGTTTTTGCGAGGCATCAAGTCTTATATCCCCACCGCTTCGCCTCGATTTGCGTTTCCCAACTATCAACAGCAGATCCTAAAAATCATTACTCAGATGCGTATTGATATGGTGATACCCACTTGTGAAGAAGTGTATTACTTGGCTCATGTTGCCAAACAATGCCCAGAAGTAGATTTTTTTCTGCCCAATGTAGGACTACTCAATGCCCTGCACAACAAGTTGACCGTCTTTGAACAGCTTCAAGATTTGCCAGAAATTACACTTCCCAAAACTCGTTTGGTCGCTGATAAAAGTGAGATTGAAATTAATAAGAGAACCGTTCTAAAGCCCGTTTACTCTCGGTTTGGCGGGCAAGTCATAAGAGATGTGACGACTCAGTCTATTTCTGCCGCCACGATATCGCCCCTTTTCCCTTGGGTTCAGCAACAAAAAATCCATGGGACTCCGGTGTGTAACTATGCCATTTTTGAACATGGTGACCTTAAAGCACACCAAGCTTATGTGCCGAAATACTGTGTAAACGGCTCGGCCGCCAGTGCTTTTCAGCCGATCTCGTGCGAACGACTAGATAGATTTATCGCAGCTTTTGGTAAACGTCATACTTATCATGGGCAAGTGTCGTTTGACTTCATCAAATCACAAGATGAACTCTACGTGATTGAATGTAACCCAAGAGCCACCAGTGGTTTGCACCTACTCTCGTCTCGATGCAACCAACTGCTTCCTAATATGGAGTTTACCAGTCCTTCCAAGCAGCGATTGCATCATTTAGGTCCAATAACACTCATCGCGGAAGGTGGATTATCCCTGTTCAAGGCTCGAACTTGGCAAGATTGGTGGTCTGGAGTGAATGTGATGCAACAGCATAACTTACCGGCCGGGAGCCAAATCCGGAGTATGTTTGAATTACTCCGGTTAGCTAGGCAGAACAAGACGAAGTGGAGCGACGCTTCTACCGTTGATATTGAGTGGAATGGAGAGGCATTGAACTAATGACGCTTTCCTCTCAAGAATGGCATAAAACTTTTTTCACTCTTATGCAGTCGAATCCCATTGATGAATGCACAGCAAGCTTTGGTTGCTACTATATCGATGATGTTGCCATTCCCTACTCCGTAACACCAAAAATACCAAACAACTGTTATGCCGTGTCCCCTATGACACTGCTTAGTGGCTACGCCGAAGAAGAGCTTCACAAAGTCAAAAATGTGGCTGTTAGATGGGTATGTAAGTTACTTATTAATATGACTAAACCAATCTTATCACTGGCTGGATTGGATCAAGTCCAAACGCTCAACAATCAGTGCTTGTCCACCAATATGTATAGCGAACAATGGGCAGCCTTAAATCTCGATGAACTGCGTCGCGTCGCACTCGATCAATACCCCACCTTTCCCTTGGTGCTTCGCTCCCTCAACCAGCGTCAGCATTTACACTTAATTCAGCGATTGAAGCAGCCAAAATGGCAAAGCTTGGTAACACGACAAGTGTATTTACTTGATGATTGGCAAGCGTTCAGCTTCAACCGAGATTTAACGAAAGACTTCAAACTGCTTAATGATAAAGATTGGCAGTTTAGGCCACTGACCACTGATGAAGAATTTCAGCGTGCCAAAGAGTTATATGACATGCTTTACCTTGATAAATACAGCATCAATAACATCCAGTTTTCAAGCCAATATTTAAAACAGGCGAGCCAGAACAAATTAGTACATTTAGTGGGACTGTTTTATCAAGAAGAGATGCTGGCTACGTTAGGCATTGTAGAAATTGATAATGATATGACTTGCCCAATTTTTGGCTACGATACCAATAAGCCACAACGCCTCGCATTGTATCGTCGAATATCGGCCTATACCATCCGCCATGCCATGATATACCAGCGTCGCTTTAATATGAGCTCAGGTGCTCCGGCTTTTAAACGCAACAGAAAAGCCCAGCCAAAAATTGAATTTAGCTATGTGTATATTGCGCACTTACCCTGGTACAAACGCATAATTTGGAAAAGCTTGTGCTGGCTCACTCAGCACTTTTATCGCCCTTTGTTGATACGTTTTCAGCTATAAACCGACATCTATAATCAGGTAAGCCTGCGTACACAGTCTCAATCGATAAAAAAGCCTGCGACGTTCGCAGGCTTTTTATAATGGAGCTGTGTGAGGTAACCGTTTTCTACGGTGTGTAGTATGTTGCTGCGCCAGGGCCTACTGGTAAACCAAATACGAATACCCATAGGTAGAACAGCACACTCCAACCTACAATGAAGCAGATTGAGTAAGGTAGCATGGTCGCGATCAGCGTACCGATACCTAAGTTCTTCATGTAACGAGTCGCTACGGCAAGAATCAAACCAAAGTAGCTCATCATTGGAGTAATGATGTTTGTCGTCGAGTCACCAATTCGGTAAGCAGCCTGAATCGTTTCCGGTGCATAACCAACAAGCATCAACATAGGAACAAAAATCGGAGCCGTTACTGCCCACTGTGCCGATGCCGAACCAATCATTAGGTTGATAAAGCCACACATCAGGATGAAGGCAAAGAACAACATTGGGCCAGTTAAGCCAATTTCTTGCAGGAAGCTAGCGCCAGCAACCGCGAATACCTGACCGAAGTTAGTCCATTTAAAGAAAGCAACGAACTGAGCCGCAAAGAAAACTAATACAATGTACATGCCCATAGAAGACATAGATTTCGCCATTGCATCAATTACATCGCGATCCGTCTTCATCGTGCCAACAACTTTACCAAACACAAAGCCTGGAATAGCAAAGAACACAAAGATGAATGCCACGATACTTTTCAGGAATGGTGAACCTGCAATTGTACCTGCATCAGAACGTAGAATGCCGTCTTCTGGAACAACCGTCCAAGCAAGCAGCGCTGAAACAACCAGTACAGCAACACCTGCTAGTTTTAGGCCTTTCTTCTCAATGTCTGTTAAGCCACCCATTTTGTCGTTCGACAAATCTTCTGAGGCTTCTTCTTCACTGTATTTGCCAAGCTTTGGCTCAACAATTTTTTCAGTAACAAACGCACCTGTGATTGCAATGAAGAATGTCGACACAAACATGAAGTACCAGTTAACTTCTGGACCAACAGTGTAAGTTGGGTCAATCATTTGCGCCGCCGTTTCAGTAATGCCTGACAACAGCGGGTCAACCGTACCAATAAGTAGGTTTGCTGAGTAACCACCAGATACACCAGCGAACGCCGCAGCAAGACCGGCAAGTGGGTGACGACCTAAAGAATGGAACAGCATTGCAGCCAGTGGAATAAGTACCACATAGCCAAGCTCTGATGCCGTATTTGAAATGATACCCGCGAAAACGACCGTCACTGTTACCATGCGTTGTGATGCACCCATGACTAAGCCACGCATTGCTGCAGATAGCAAGCCTGAGTATTCAGCAATAGCAACACCCAACATCGCAACCAATACCGTACCCAAAGGTGCAAAGCCGACAAAGTTTTTCACTAGATTGGTAACGATTAGTTCAAGGCCATCAGCGTTAAGCAAGCTAACGACATGAATCATGCCATCCGCGGCACGACCTTTTGCACCCTCAGGACGAGGATCAACTACGGAAACTTCGAAGTATCCTGCAATACCCGACATCACCAGAATGGCTAAACAGAAAATGGCAAATAGTGTGATCGGGTGGGGTAATAAGTTCCCCAAATATTCGACAGTATCCAAAAAGCGCGTAAACAGCGGCTTCTTAGGCGAGTTTTGTTTAATTGAATCAGATGAACTCATCTGTTCCCTCCTTGTTTTTATTCCTATGCAAATGTGACAAAAATGTCAAAAAGCGTGCGAAGGGTACTTGAGTAGAAGGTCAAATAAAAGCCCTAAATGTTACAAACTGTGACGAACAGAGGCATTTATAACCAACATTGAATAAAAATGTAGATATTTCATCCATGTAAGATAATTAACTCAACATTATCAATTAAACAAAACCATAAGTTAGATATATGCAGGTTGATTACTTTTGCACAGCTTTGAATCTCGGGTTCGTTTTACAAATGACATAAAGACGCCCTCTCCGTTTTACAATCTGGCAATCCGGATGACGACTTTTTGCACTTTTTAATGATTTTACTACCTTCATGATTTATTCCTTTTCGCTCTTAAATTGACCAAAACGACGGTTGAAGTTCGCAATGCGACCTTCGGTTTGTACAACGCGCTGTTTACCGGTGTAGTACGGGTGAGAAGCTGACGACACATCTAACGTAAAGTAAGGGTAAGTTTTGCCATCTTTCCATTCGATGGTTCTCTCCGTTTTCAACGTAGAACCAACGACAAAGTACTTATCTACACTGGTGTCGTGGAACACCACAGGACGATATTCAGGGTGGATTCCTGGTTTCATAATACTTTTCCTTTCAATTAAATTGTTATGTTATAACATTTTAATTAATAATCATTATCAACAAGAAAAGCAAGAGAAATTTGTGATACTTTTCATCTCAATGAATTCTTAAAGATGTCCACCATGTATTCCATCGAACCCATCGGCGTCATTGAGACACCGTACAAAGAAAAGTTTGCAGTTCCGCGCCAACCACGCTTAGTACCAGAGGCTAAAGCACGCGTAAAACTGTTAGGTGCAGCAAATAGCCCTGAAGCAGTGCGTGGGCTAGAACAGTTCTCTCACGTTTGGTTGTTGTTTCTATTTGATCAGAACCTGGAAGCTGGTTGGAAACCAACTGTACGTCCGCCACGATTAGGCGGCAATGAACGAATTGGTGTCTTTGCCTCGCGCTCGACTTTCCGCCCAAACGGAATCGGAATGTCAGCCGTTGAAGTGAAAGGAGTCACTAAGCAAGGCGATCAAATCTATCTTGATTTAGGCAGTGTAGATCTCGTGGATGGGACACCGATTGTGGATATTAAGCCTTATATCCCCTATTCGGATTCTATTTCGGAAGCACAAGGCGGATACGCAGACCAAGAGCCAGAAAAGTCACAAGTCACCTTTTCTGCTCAAGCATTAGCAACGATAGAAAATCGATCCGATACTGACTATGTAAGATCAGTCATTGAACAAGTTCTGGCACAAGATCCTCGCCCTGCATATAAGAAAAACAAGCCGGACGACAAAGAATATGCGGTAAATTTGTTCGACTTGAACGTAAAGTTCACAGCAACAAGCAACTTAATAACGGTTACCGCTATTGAAAGCTTTTGACAAACGCAATTGGCTGATATTATAGACGGCTAACAAATTTCCCTTTCGGGAACTCCCATACTCCTGCTTATTCAAGCTTGAGTATCTAACTTAAATAAACGGATAAATTTAATGCGTACCAGTAATTATCTTCTTTCTACTCTGAAGGAGACTCCAAACGACGCAGAAGTAGTGAGCCACCAGCTCATGCTACGTGCAGGTATGATCCGTAAGCTGGCTTCAGGTTTATACACCTGGCTACCTACTGGTCTACGTGTACTGCGTAAAGTCGAAAACATCGTTCGTCAAGAAATCGACAATGCAGGCGCAGTCGAAACTTTGATGCCCGTTGTTCAGCCGTTTGAACTATGGGAAGAGACAGGCCGCAGCGAAAAGATGGGCCCTGAGCTACTTCGCTTTACTGACCGTCATGTTCGTCCGTTTGTACTTAGCCCAACCGCTGAAGAAGTGATCACTAGCCTTGTTCGCAATGAAGTGAGCTCTTACAAACAGCTTCCGCTAAACCTGTACCAAATCCAAACTAAATTTCGTGACGAACGACGCCCACGTTTTGGCGTAATGCGTTCACGTGAATTCTCAATGATGGATGCATACAGCTTTGACATTGATAAAGACGGACTACAAAAGTCATACGACGCAATGCACGATGCTTACTGTAAAGCATTCGATCGCATGGGTCTGGATTACCGTCCTGTACTTGCAGATAGCGGTGCTATCGGTGGTAGCGGCTCTCAAGAGTTCCACGTACTGGCTGAAAGCGGCGAAGATATCATCGCATTTTCTAGCGAGTCAGATTACGCGGCAAACATTGAAAAAGCAGAAGCACTAGCTCCAGCCTCTGAGGCTGCGGCACCAACACAAGAAATGACGTTGGTTGATACGCCAAACGCGAAAACAATCGCTGAATTGGTTGAGCAGTTCGAACTACCAATTGAAAAAACAGTGAAAACACTGTTTGTGAAAGCATCTGACGAAGTTGATACGCCAATCATCGCGCTTATTATTCGTGGTGATCATGAACTGAACGAAGTGAAAGCAGAAAACCTTCCTCAGGTTGCAGCTCCATTGGAAATGGCATCTGAAGAAGAAATTCGTGAGCTTATCGGTGCAGGCCCTGGTTCACTAGGCCCTGTTGGCCTTAAACTGCCGTTCATTGTTGACCGCAGCGTTGCGGTAATGAGCGACTTCGGTGCGGGCGCGAACATCGATGGCAAACACTACTTCGGTATTAACTGGGGTCGTGATGTAGAGCTTGGTCAAGTTGAAGACCTACGTAACGTTGTGGAAGGTGACCCAAGCCCATGTGGCAAGGGCATTATCCAGCTTAAGCGTGGTATCGAAGTTGGCCATATCTTCCAACTAGGTAACGCTTACTCCGCAGCGATGAACTGTGGTGTACTGGGTCCTGATGGTAAGAACGTCATCCTAGAAATGGGTTGTTACGGTATCGGTATCACTCGCGTAGTAGCGGCTGCTATTGAACAAAACCACGACAAATACGGCATCATCTGGCCAGATGCAATCGCACCATTCCAGGTAGCGATCGTTCCAATGAACATGCACAAGTCAGAAGAAGTGAAAGAAGCCGCTGAGAAATTGTACGCTGAGCTAACGGCAATGGGCATCGAAGTGCTATTTGACGACCGTAAAGAACGCCCAGGCGTAATGTTCTCTGACATGGAGCTTATTGGTGTACCGCATACCATTATTATCGGTGACCGCTCAATGAAAGAAGGCAACTTCGAATACAAGAACCGTGCTACTGGTGAGAAAACAGCAGTCGCAATGACTGACATTGTTGAGCACGTAAAAGCTCAACTAAAGTAAGCACTAGACGAGTTCGCATTTGAAGTAGTTTCAAATAGTTAAAAAGGGTTGGCTTCGGTCAGCCCTTTTTATTACAGCTCAACATCCTCCCTCCACCTTTTTCGAACTATTCACTTTGTTAATCTTTGGTTCAGCTTCTTGCTATTAAACTGATTTCATCATCTAAAGGAGGTCAGTTATGGATTTAAAAAGTCTTTTAAACCAAGCACTCAAATCAGACTTACTTAAGCAAGGTGCAGATGCATTGGGCAAACAAACCAACAACATCAAATCCTCATCAAATTCAAGTAGTCTAAAAACGCTAGGAGCAGGTGCGGTAGGCGGAGGCCTCATCGGTATGCTGATGGGCTCAAAGAAAAGTAAAAAAATGACTAAAAAAATAGGGTCAAACGCATTAAAAGTCGGTGGCGCAGCTGCGCTTGGAGCCTTGGCCTACAAAGTGTATAACGACTGGCAAGCCAAGCAATCCGGTCAAGGTGTTCAAGAAACCTTTGACCCCGATGACAGTAAACACAGTGTCTTAATTTTAAAAGCAATGATTGGAGCTGCAAAAGCTGATGGTCACGTTGATGAAGAGGAAATGGCGCGCATTGAACAAGCTCTCGCGGATATGGGCGCAGATGAGCACGTTCGTCACCTCGTTCAGCAAGAGTTAAACAAACCGCTTGATCCTGCTGAAATTGCTAATCAGGCGACCTCTCCTCAACAAGCGTCAGAAATTTACCTGGCGTCTTTGATCGTCGCTGATGAACAAAACTTTATGGAAAAAGCGTATCTGCAAGAACTAGCAAAACAACTTCAACTTTCACCAGAAGTCACCCAGCAGTTAGAAGCACAAATGCAGTGATTAAATCTCGCTCAAGCAAACCTTCAACTTGAGCCAAAACAACTCTGTACTTTGAGTTTCAAATCCGCTGTGTGTATATTGAGATAAGTTATCATTTAGTGGAAAGAAAACATGCAAGTATACGGCTGTTGTGAACTGGTTCGTGAGCTTTATGCTCAGATTGGTAGTGGCGATCAAGCTTATATTCCCCAAGCAATTTCATGTGCAGTTAAAGCACTGAACGATGTTGCAGCGGATGAGTCCCTGCCTAAAGAAGTGCGTGAAAAAGCGGCATTTGCTGCGGCAAACCTACTGATTTCAGATTTTGAGGATAAGTAATGAATCTAGCGAACTTTGAATCCATGGATCCTGTCATGCTGATGAGCATTGTGAATATGAAGCTACGCGACGACTTCGGTGGTGACTTAGATAAACTGGTGGCTTTCTTCGATATCGAACGCACAGCACTGGAGACAAAACTGGCTTCTGCTGGTTTTGACTTTCTTCCAGAAGCAGGACAATTCCGTTAATCAACACCATTCTTGGCGGATAACCGAAACGAGAATAACCAATATGAAAAAGGGCTTGATGAGTTACCATCAAGCCCTTTTCTTTTATTCGATAGGCGTCTCGGTTAGCCAAATGAAGCCCAGATGACTGTCGCCACAAGAATTGGACATACAAACTTCACATACGCTGGCCATAACTTACCAAACCAACCTTGCGTAAACTCGGGGCAACCTTGCTCAAGCTCTTTGATTTTTGAGTTGCGATTCCATACCCAACCACCAAATAAGCAGAATAAGAGCGCAGCGGTTGGTTGTAGATACTGAGTAGCAACCGTCGCGACCATACCAAATAGAGCACCAAAATTATAAACAATCACCACACTGAACAAGGCAATGAGACCACCTAAAACCCAGCTCGTTGCGCTACGCTTGGTGTTGAAACGCTCACTCACTAAAGCCACTGGACACTCTAACATTGAAATGGAGGACGTTAGCGCCGCAATCGTCAGCAATAAGAAGAACACAATAGAGAATAATTGACCAAGCAAACCTAAACTATCAAACATTAGTGGCAATACCGTAAACACTAACGTATCTGAGCTTAATAGAGAGCCATCTTCTGCATAGATTTGAACGCCCTTTTGCATTGCCACAAACATCGCTGGCATCACCACTAATCCTGCAATGAAAGCAACGGCAGTATCTACCATGGTCACGTTCATCGCCATCTTTGGTAGGTTTTCTTTCTTACTCAAGTAAGATCCATAAATCAACATTGAGCAGCCACCGATCGTAAGCGAGAAGAAGCCCTGTCCCATTGCAGCAAGAATCAACTTGCGGTCCCATACCTTTTCAAAATCCGGCACTAGGTAATGTTTCAGACCTTCCATCGCACCGTTTTGCGTCATGATGTAAGCAAATAGCAGAGCAAACAGAACAAACAATGCTGGCATCAAACGTGTGGACCACTTCTCAATACCTTGTTTTACGCCACCTTGTACGATGAGAATCGTCAGTACATAAAAAGTAATGGTTCCGAACAAGTTACGTTCAACACTAAAGCCCTTTAGCCATTGAGTTGCAGCTTCTAACCCCATTAGATCTGTGATTGCACCCAGTAAAAAGCAGATCAACCAACCACCAACAATTGAATAAAACGCTAAGACAGCGCTTGGTACGCTTAAACCAATCCAACCCACAATGCCGCCGAGCTTTTTACCGGCAGGGTTATCTGTGATTGCACGCATACTGTCTACAGGGTTGGCTTGACCATGGCGACCAATCGCCATTTCAACCACCAGCATCGGAAATGCGACGATAAGAATCATCACCAAATAAACTAACAGGAAAGCACCGCCACCATTACTGGCTGCTTGAGTTGGGAAGCCCCAAATATTGCCAAGGCCAACTGCGGCACCTGCGGCAGCTAAGATGAACCCGAGACGAGAGCCAAAATGCTCGCGAGGCTGAGAAGAGGTTTGCTGTGTCATACTACTCACACAAAAATATCATTGAACTAGCTAACTAGTACACTATAGCAATATTCACTATTCAACAAGAGCACCTCGGTTAAATCCTCGACAGTTGAAACAATTTGTAGTCATTCAGCTTGTAAATTTTAACGTACATCTCATATTCATCGCTCAAAAGCCTCGCGACTGTTGTTCGTTTTACGTGGCTGAATTTTGCCAATCCTTCTGCCGTGAAGTGAGCCGAAAAATAATGAGCTCTGGTGTAAGGGACGAACTGTTCCTCGTGATACTGTGTCGAAAAGCAGAATATTGTGCTTCGCTTTTTCCCCCTAATGTCTATTTATCAGCTAGTTATTACTCTGTTCTCATTTATACCCATGATTCAAGGAGAGGAAAATGAAGGTCACCCTACTTCACGGAGCGATGGTTGTAGCACTCAGCGCCAGCTACCAAGCTCAAGCCTATAACTGTCAAAGTCTACCCGACTGGGACAGCACTGCGACTTATACATCGGGCGCTTTAGTAAAAACGCAAGGAGCCGCTTATGAGGCTGCATATTGGACGCAAGGCAATGATCCCGTGACCAACTCAGGATCTTGGGAAGCATGGAAAGCGTTAGGGCAATGTGATGGTGGAAGCAACAATTTATCACCAACGGTGTCGTTCTCCTCTCCAATAAACAACGCACAAATTCCCGAAGGCAGTGCGATCACTTTGTTAGCCAACGCAGCTGACGAAGATGGCCAAATCACACAAATTGAGTTTGTTGCAGGCAACCAAACCGTTGCTGTGGTAACTCAAGCACCATTCGAAGCTTCTTGGACAGCTATTGAAGGGATCTCGCAAGTGACCGCAATTGCGACAGATAATGAGGGAGCTGTTAGCACCACGACGATTTCTATCCAAGTTCAACCACAAGTCGAATTACCGCCACCAAGCATTTCATTGACAAGCCCAGTAGGCACAGAAGTGCTTAATGTAGGCGATAACCTAACCGTAGCCGCTCAAGCTGACGATATTGATGGTGTGGTCACACAAGTTGAGTTCTTCGTAAACAATCAATCTGTCGCCATTGATACTAGCGCACCTTACGAATATCAATGGACCGCTAGTCCAGGTACATACTCGTTCAAAGCACAAGCGACTGATGATACAAACCTCGCAACGATGAGCCAAGAAGTAGCGCTGGTTATTAGTAATTCAGAAACCGGAACGGGCGGATGTGCAGATGCAGTACCTTATGTGGCAGGCACAAGTTATCAAGCTGGCGACCTGGTTTCTCACTTCAACCAAAAATATCGTTGTGATGTTGCTGGTTGGTGCTCCTCGGATGCGACATGGGCTTACGAGCCTGGTGAAGGGCTATACTGGCAAGATGCTTGGAGTGGCCTAGGTGCTTGTTCGACACCACCGCAAGTTACCATTACGGCACCAACGGATGGACAAGTCGTGCTCGCTGGCAGCAATAACGAAATCACGGCAAACGCAAGCGATGCTGATGGCACAGTCACGCAAGTTGAGTTTTTTGCGAACAACACCAGCTTAGGGGTCACCACTCAAGCGCCATATTCCGTTACTTGGAACGCCACACTTATTGGCGCTAACCAGCTTAAAGCCGTCGCAACCGATAATGATAACAACACGTCAGAGTCCCTGGTTGGTGTGGAAGTCAGCGATAAAGATTTGGTCGTCTCTCTGACTTCACCAAGCAGCGGTCAGACCACCGGATTAGGCAAAAGCCTCTCATTAAGCGCCGATGCAACGTCTTTAACTTCAGGCATTAAACACGTTGATTTCATGATCAACGGCTCTATTGTTGCAACCGATACCACCGCACCTTACACAGCCAACTGGACACCAACTGCAATTGGTAACTTTACAGTTAGCGCCCAAGCTGTGGATTTGTCAGGAAGCAATGCATTGTCTGACGCCGCAGCAATAACGGTGGTTGAGCAAGTAGATAAACGCCATAAACTCATCGGTTACTGGCACAATTTTGTAAATGGAGCGGGCTGTCCAATTCGTCTAGCAGATATGGCAGATGCTTGGGATGTGATTGATATTGCCTTTGCTGAAAATGATCGCAACAGTGATGGCACCGTGCACTTTAATCTATATTCAGGCGATATTTACAGCGATTGTCCAGCACTCGATCCAACACAATTCAAGCAGGACATGGCAGCGCTTCAAGCTAAAGGTAAGAAGTTTGTTCTCTCTCTTGGCGGCGCAGAAGGCACGATTACGCTGAATACCGACCAAGATGAAGCCAACTTTGTCTCTAGCCTAACAGGTCTTATCGCTGAGTGGGGCTTTGATGGTCTAGATGTGGATTTAGAGAGTGGTTCTAACTTAGTTCATGGCTCGCAAATTCAAGCTCGCCTTGGTCGTGCTTTGCTTCAAATAGAGCAAAACATGGGTGGCGATATGTACCTAACCATGGCGCCTGAGCACCCTTATGTTCAAGGTGGTTATGTGGCTTACAGCGGTATTTGGGGGGCGTACATCCCTGTGATTAACGAGACACGCAGCACGCTCGACTTGCTTCACGTCCAGTTATATAACAACGGTGGTTTGCCAAACCCATACTTGCCAAGCAGTGCACCAGAAGGCTCTGTGGATATGATGGTAGCGCAATCTAAAATGCTTATCGAAGGCTTTGAATTGGCCGACGGCACTCAGTTTGCACCACTACGTGATGATCAAGTCGCAATCGGCTTACCTTCAGGTCCTAGCTCGGCAAATTCAGGGCAGGCTCCGACACAGAATATTATCAGCGCACTAGATTGTTTAACCAAAGGCACTTCATGTGGCACCGTCAAGCCAGCGTTCAATTACCCGAATTATGCAGGAGTAATGACATGGTCTATCAACTGGGATCAGCATGATGGTTTTAACTTCTCAAAACCTGTCGGCGATAAGCTCACCGAGATGAACGCGCAATAAGCAACCAAAGAACAAGCGAGTAAAACGCAAAGAGAGCACAATAGTGCTCTCTTTCTTTATCTCATCGAGTTTTTACTTTTTAATGAGTAATTAAATCGTAAATACTCGGTAATCTTTTAGCTCAGGGATTTTCTTCAACAAATCGTCTTCTTGCCCTGCCATGTCATCCAACGAGTCACACAAGTCTTCTGCTTGTTGCTCTACCTCTTTCGAATGCTCAGCTAAACGCTCTTCTACTTTCGCGCTGAGTTCAGCCATACTCTCCGATAATGCAGTGAGGTTTATTCCCCCCTCTTCCTTCATTTTTTTCGATAAAGCATCCAACGAACTCGCTAAAAACTCTTTATTGAAGATCTCTTGTGCTTTTGCAAAGTCTTCAGTCCACCCTTGTGTCATGGACTCAAAACTTTCCGCTGGTAGAATGAAATCGCCATCTTTGTAGTAACGTGATTCAACATCAGCGAAAAAGTCCTGTACTGCGACTTTGACGTTATCAAACGCGCCAGGTGCGTCTAGGCTTTCCGCAACATCATCAATAATATCATTCGCAAGCGCTAAACCATCACTCGCCAATTGCTTTGCTTGTGGAATATACGCGTTCATTTTTTCGCGATAGTCTTCAATTGCCGCTTTCTGGTCAGAATTGAGTTCAATTAGCTCACCTTTGATGAAGAGGTTGTTATCCTCATCCACGACGGCTTTATCACCTGTCGTTTGGCGAATTTCCAAGCTTTGCCCATCCATACGGACTTCATTATTGATGTCCACACGACACTGCGCTGCATAACCAGTAGCACTGACCATCAGCAATGAGAGTGTAAAAAGCTTTTTCATGTCATTCTCTTTTATTTAACATTACTCGTGTTAAACATAACACTGAGTGATACATGAGATGTCAGCAAATCGTCACGACTTCGTAACAAGTTGTTTTATCTCCTATTTTCACGTCAACCTCATCACCTTCTTCTTTTCCGAACAACGCTCGACCCAGAGGAGATTTAGCTGTTAAGACAAAGACTTCCTGAGCCTGATATTGAACAGTCAAACCACCAGAGCAAGGGCCTACAAAGAAGTGCTTTTCAAGCAAATTCTCATCTGCGAGAACAACGTAAGCGCCAACACCAACAGGCGCATTCTTAAAGTCGCGAGTCACTAAAGAACGATATTGACGCAATTCCTCTTCACTATCTTGGATTCGCATGGCTTGTCCATGAGCAAGATACGCGGCTTCAAGTGCCAATGTATCGTACTTGTGCTCGGGAACAGTTTCTTCATCTGTCGCGGCATCGATCGCTCGCTGAGCCGATGCATGGGCAACTTGAAGTTTTTCTTCCAGATGTTGGATGATAATTTGGACTAAGTCAGCTTTGTTCATACTTTTAGGACGCGCGTTTAGTATTCGGGGTGTGTTAATGTAGCCAAGTTTACCATCAAAGAAAGGTTTCCCTATTATGCAAAGTGACTCGCTGCATCAAACACTTCAATCTGTATTTGGCTTTGACTCATTACGCCAAGGTCAGCAACCCGTTATTGAAGCCGTTATGAATGGTTACTCTGCTGCGGCAATCTTTCCTACAGGCTCGGGGAAGTCACTCTGTTATCAACTACCTGCAACCATATTACCCAACCTTACGCTGGTGATCTCTCCGTTGTTGGCGTTAATGAAGGATCAACTGAGCTTTTTACAAAGTAAAGGAATCGCGGCCGCTTCTATCGATAGCAGTCAAAGTAGAGAAGAAGCACAACAGATCATGGCTGGCGTGAAGAATGGACAAATCAAAATCTTGATGATTTCTGTTGAGCGACTAAAAAATGAGCGTTTTCGTGAATTCATTCGCCAAGTACCGATTTCTTTGATGGTCATTGATGAAGCGCACTGTATTTCCGAATGGGGGCATAACTTTCGTCCAGATTATCTCAAACTACCGCAATATCAACGTGAACTGAACATCCCACAGTCTTTACTTCTCACCGCAACGGCAACGCCTGCAGTTATTGAAGACATGCAAAAAAAGTTCGATATTGCCAGTGAACATATTACCGTTACAGGCTTCTACCGCTCTAATCTGGATATCTCGGTGATCCCGTGTGAGGAAACAAAGAAACAAGAACAGCTCAGTGAGATCATCGCCTCTTCACCTAAGCTTCCGACCATCGTATACGTGACGCAGCAGCAAACAGCAGAACGAGTAGCAAAGTCATTAATCCATATTGGCATTAACGCTCACGCATACCACGCTGGCATGAAAAGCGACGTTCGTGAACAAATCCAACAGCAGTTCATGGATGGCCAAATTGACTGTATTGTTGCAACGATTGCATTTGGTATGGGGGTCGATAAATCTGATATTCGACGCGTCATTCACTTCGACTTACCCAAATCAATCGAGAACTACGCACAAGAGATTGGACGTGCAGGCAGGGACGGGCAACGCTCTGAGTGCATTCTGCTAGGCAATACGTCCGGCTTAACGGTGTTGGAGAATTTTGTCTATGGTGACACACCAGAATTTACGTCAATTAACTATGTAGTCGAGCAAGCGAAAGAACATGCTCCACAATGGGAGGTAGTGCCACTGCGTTTGTCGCGTGAAAGTAATATCCGCCAATTGCCACTCAAAACCTTGTTGGTTTATTTGGAGCTACATAACGTCATTGAAGCAAAGTACAGTTACTTTGCGGAATATCGGTTTAAGTTATTGCACGATCAGCAGTTTATTGTGAATCAATTTCAAGGCGAGCGACGTCAATTTGTGGAGGCTATTTTTTCCTGCTCACAAAAAGCCAAAGTGTGGTGCCAAGTTGATCTAGAAGCGCTATGGATGAACTATCAATCGGAACGCAGCCGAGTTGTCGCAGCGCTCGACTATTTTCACCAGAACGGCTGGATAGAACTAGAGAGCAAACAACTGACGGACGTGTACTCAGTTATGCCAACCAAACAGAGCTCGGATGTTTTAATCCAACAACTGTCTGAACTGTTCCAATCCAAAGAAAGCAAAGATATCGAAAGAATCCACACCATGCTGCACTTGTTCCAGTCCGAGCACTGTTTGAGCTCACAATTGGCGAACTACTTTGCGGATCACGATGCACCAAAGCAATGTGGTCACTGCTCCGTGTGTCGTGGTCACGTCGCCACATTCACAGCACCAGAATCTGAAGATATTGAACAATCTCAAGTATCGATATGGGCGCAGGAGTTTATTCAGCTTTCCCCATCGGCCATCAGTAATGATGCCGTTGCTCGCTTCTTGTGCGGAATCAGCACTCCTTTGATTAGCCAGCTAAAAGCCTCAAAGCTAGCAGGTTATGGTGCAATGGCAAACGTAAGTTTTGAGCAGGTATTAACGCAGGTAGAAACGGGAAGGGCCTAAAAAAAGCTCAATTGACGCGCTTGGTCTTCGGGCTTGAGCATCACGTTCAAGCCTAAAAGGCGAATTTCCCGTCCATTTTGGCGTTTAAGAATATCTCTTAGCAAGATCTTGAAGTCCTCAAGCTCTAATTGCGGATGGATGTGCTCAATTGTTGTCAGTTGAAAATCGGCAAATTTGACTTTAATACCTTGTTTAATAATCGACTTATCTGGGCTTGCACGCTCTAAACGTTTCTCGAGTTCAGGATAAAGTTTCTCCTCAATCACTTGCCAACATTCATCATAGGTTGCGATGTTCTGGCTGAATGTCCTTTCCACACCGACGGACTTTCTCTCGCGCTCAACAACGACTTCTCGATTATCAATTCCATGGCTTCGCTGCCATAAGGAGGCACCCTGGCGACCAAACTGCCTCAACAACTCTCGATAGTCACTGTTTTTAATGTCCTCACATCGATAAAAACCGGCTTGGTGGAGCTTCTCAAGACTCACTTTTCCCACACCAGGAATGTTCTCTAGCGGAAGACTATCGATAACCTCTTGGACTTTCTCTGGAGGAATCACAAACTGACCGTTGGGCTTGTTCATGTCTGACGCGACCTTGGCAAGAAACTTAATCGGAGCAATGCCCGCCGATGCCGTCAACCCAAGTTCACTCCAGATATCACGGCGAATTGACTCTGCGATCAACGTTGCGGAGCCACGGCAAGCTGTCGAGTCCGTGACATCGAGGTATGCTTCATCCAATGAGAGAGGTTCAATGATAGGCGTATAACGCTCAAAAATAGCACGAATTTGCTGAGAGACTTGTTTGTATACATGCATTCTACCGGGCACAACCAACAAATGAGGACAGAGTTGCAGCGCGCGCGCCGTTGACATTGCACTGCGAACACCATATTTACGCGCATCATAATTACAGGTGCTAATCACTCCACGCTGCTTTTCATGTCCGCCAACAGCGAGTGCAATGCCACGGTAACTGGGGTTATCTCTCATCTCTACGGCAGCATAAAAACAATCCATATCGACATGAATAATTTTTCTAATTCGATCTGACATAGCCACCAAAGCACTGTTCAAAAAAACAGTATAAATCAAATCTACCTGAAGATAAATGGGCGTGTTTAAGCGAACGTCAATCTCGAAGCATTACGTCCAATTGATCGACCAATTCGGCCCAATCTGCATCTTCTTCGATGGCTTGTTTTAGAAAGTTCGCCTGTGACATAGTCCAAAAGCTAGCTTCATGTAAAGGCGCAGAATCTCTTTTGTGTCGATGTTGATTAATAAAATCTTTCATTTCTTGAGGAGAGCTACCGAGGCCCAGTTGTTGAAATAGCTCAGCCATACCATGTTGATGCATTTCCATACTACTTTCTCCCTACGTTAGCTAAACATAATTATATAACTAAGACAGGAATAATGATGTGATGTTAACGGATGCGTGTCAAACATTTGAGTAGTTGTTCTACTTTTGGTTGACATGTGTTTTTTGATGGCGATAAGTTTAATTTTAGTTATCATTGATTTTAAACAATTAATTTTGGGGACTGCGCTTGAGTAATAAGATTCTGGTTGTTGAAGATAGTCGTGCATTTAAAAACTTTCTTTGCCAAACAATAAGCCAAGCTGGTTATGAGGTCATCGCAGCGGAAAGCTACGCGGAGGCAAAGAACTTGTTATCTTCAGCACAGGACCTCTTCTGTGCGGTTTTAGACTATTGTTTACCGGATGCTCAAGATGGCGAGATTATTGACCTCGTTTTGGAACATGGTCATCGTGTCATTGTTTTAACGGCTCGATTTCAAGAAGACACTCGCGAAAAGATGCTTGCAAAAGGTGTCCTCGACTATATTTTGAAAGACAGCATGGCGTCCGTTTCCTATCTATTACCACTCCTCAAGCGACTAACCAACAATCAACAACACAAATGTTTAGTCGTTGATGATTCACACACCGTAAGAAGACACATTGCCCAACTTTTGGAGCATCAATATATTCAGACGTTGGAAGCTGACAATGGGCAAAAAGCCCTAGAGCTTGTCGAGCAAAATCCAGATATCACTCTCGTTTTAACCGACCATGATATGCCCGTTAAAGATGGCATTACTATGGTGCGTGAATTACGTCGGAAGTGGGATAAAAATCAATTAGCCATTCTCGGCTTGTCGGGTAGTAACTCTAAGACCATGACGGCTAGGTTTCTAAAAGCAGGGGCCAATGACTTTTTATACAAGCCATTTAATCAAGAAGAATTTTTTTGCCGTATTCACCAACTGTTAGATATCAAAGACGCAACATCTGAACTGTTTAAAATGGCAAATCAAGATGCGCTAACGGGCTTATGGAACCGCCGCTTTCTGTTTGAGCAACCCCATGTAGAAAACGCTCAAAGAAACATCGCGATGCTTGATATCGATTTCTTTAAGCAAGTAAATGATACACACGGACATGAGGGCGGCGATGCAGTGCTAGTCATGATAGCGAATATTCTAAAAATCTATTTTCCAAATGATATTGTCGCTAGGCTTGGTGGCGAGGAGTTTTGTATTCAAGCCAGTGGCGACTATGACGGCTTTCTAACACGCTTAGAACAAATGAGACAGCGCATAGAAAAAACGCCAATAACTTATTTGGACAAAAACATTCTTGTGACCGCGAGTATTGGTGTAAGCAACATCGAGGGGGAGCTGGAACAACAAATAAAAGTGGCGGATGAGCGACTTTACATGGCCAAAGAGAACGGACGTAACCAAATCATTTCTTCGTCCTAATGACTATCAGTGTGGTCTTGCTCTGTAACATGAGAGAAAGAAACAACAAAACACGGTATTGGGCTCTTTCTCGGACATTTGAGTTTTGGTTAGCTGCCTAAAAATAAAGCTCAGCAGAACGCTGAGCTTTATCACTTTCTTAGTACGATTAACCAATACTAAGCAATTCTATCTTTTTCCCACGCCGCCAATTTCTCAGCACGCGCAGCCTCGCGCGCTTCACGTTTTTTACGCGCATCGCAGGGTTCTGGACAATTACACACTTTTTCGATGCCAACTGCCCCTAAGCCACCACAGCTACCTTTCACGACTTTCTTTTGGAAAATGTATCCGACAGCCATTGCAGTGATTACCGCGACAAACACAGCAAAGGTAATTAGAAATGTATTCATAAAAACATGCTCACTTCTGTTGTTATTTCTTCATGAATGGCTTGTATGCTTCCGAAGCCAACTCTTTAAAACCATCTTCCGTTTTCACAATCATGAAAACAGGAATATTATTTTCGTTCGCAATTGCCATGCCTTTGTCTTCACCTAGCACCATAAGACCAGTTGCAAGACCATCAGCAGTCATCGACGATTTATCTAATACCGTTACAGACACCACTTTATGATGAATTGGTTTGCCTGTTCGTGGATTAATAATATGAGAGTATCTCACACCATTACTCTCAAAGTAATTACGATAGTCACCACTTGTTGCAATTGCCATGTCGCCTGGTTCAATAATTTCTTGAATTGAACGTTCATCAACGGTCGGTTTTT
Source organism: Vibrio sp. D417a (assembly GCF_030248595.1). Lineage (NCBI taxonomy): Bacteria > Pseudomonadati > Pseudomonadota > Gammaproteobacteria > Vibrionales > Vibrionaceae > Vibrio > Vibrio sp. D417a. The sequence continues at coordinate 92,022 of NZ_JAHGAM010000011.1, forward strand.
CAATTGCGATACGCCAAGGCACACCTTCACGATTGACACCTTTGAGACGCATTTCACCGCCAACTTCGACCATAAAGTTCTGTACCCCTTCAGATTGAAGGTAGTCAGCAACCACGTCAACCCCCCAACCTTTCGCAATCGTCGATAGGTCGACGTACAAATTAGGAAGATCTTTGGACAGTTTATTACCATCAACAGATAGGTGGTGAATACCGGTATTTGCTTTGCGAGCAGCGAGTTCTTCATCGGTTGGAACTACATCTGGACGAGCTTCTGGACCAAACCCCCACAGATTAACTAGAGGGCCGACCGTCACATCCAACGCACCTAAAGTAAGACCGTTAAGGCGAATTGCTTCTTTCACTACCGTTGCTGTTTGTGTCGAAACTATAAATGGCTCGCTCGTTTGATGCTGGTTAAAACGACTTAACTCTGAGTCGTCACGATAGGTCGACATTTGGTCATTAACCTCTTCCAATAAGCGATCAATTTCTGTCTGCATCGCTTTTGGCGTTGGAATACCATCTTGCTCGATATACTTGATGTTGTAAGAAGTCCCCATGGTAGGGCCACTTAAATGAATTTGATCTGCAGGCTGCTCACAGCCAGCCAAAATCAATAGAGAAGCGAATGCAACAAGCCACTTTTTCACTTGTTAACTCCCAATGTTGTTGAATTGATATGGGAAATAGGACCAATCCTTTCAATCCGATTACCTATATCAACTGTTGAGTATCAGTTTTATGTCTATAAAAAACAATGGCTAGCTCTCTTGGAGAGCTAGCCATAGATTCAATCACTTGGAGGAATTAACCACCGAAGTCATCTAGTAGGATGTTTTCATCCTCTACACCTAGATCTTTTAGCATGCCGATTACAGCTGCGTTCATCATAGGTGGACCACACATGTAGTATTCACAGTCTTCTGGCGCTTCGTGATCACGTAGGTAGTTCTCGTAAAGAACGTTGTGAATAAAGCCAGTGTAACCATCCCAGTTATCTTCTGGAAGTGGATCAGACAGTGCACAGTGCCATACGAAGTTGTCATTCTCAGCTTGTAGCATATCGAAGTCTTCTACGTAGAACATTTCACGCTTAGAACGTGCGCCGTACCAGAAAGACATCTTACGCTTAGAGTGCAGACGCTTAAGTTGGTCGAAGATGTGTGAGCGCATTGGAGCCATACCAGCACCACCACCAACGAATACCATTTCTGCATCTGTATCTTTCGCAAAGAACTCACCAAATGGACCAGAAATAGTACACTTGTCGCCTTCTTTTAGAGACCAGATGTACGAAGACATGATGCCTGGTGGTACGTCTGGGTTGTTCGGCGGCGGAGTTGCGATACGAACGTTAAGCATGATGATACCGTGCTCTTCTGGGTAGTTAGCCATAGAGTATGCACGAATGGTCTCTTCATTAACTTTAGACTCGTAACGGAAAAGGTTGAACTTCTCCCAGTCTTCACGGTATTCCTCAGGAATATCGTAGTCTGCGTATTTCACGTGGTGAGCAGGAGCTTCAATCTGGATGTAACCACCAGCACGGAAAGGTACTGATTCGCCATCTGGAATTTGCAGCTTAAGCTCTTTGATGAATGTCGCTTTGTTATCGTTAGAGATAACAGTACATTCCCACTTCTTAACGCCGAAGATTTCTTCAGGAAGCTCGATATCCATGTCAGTTTTCATTGCAACCTGACACGCTAGACGCTCACCTTCACGCGCTTCACCTTTAGTAATATGGTCAAGCTCGGTTGGTAGGATGTCGCCACCACCTGATTTAACTTTTACGCGACACTGACCACATGAGCCACCGCCACCACAAGCAGAAGATACGAATACGCCAGCACCTGCTAGAGCACTCAGTAGCTTACCACCTGGTTGTGTAACGATCGCCAGAGAAGGGTCATCGTTCACAGAAATTGTAATGTCACCTGTTGGTACAAGCTTAGACTTAGCGAAAAGAATCACTAGTACTAGTGCAAGTACGATCAGAGTAAACATCACTACACCAAGAATAATGTCCATTGACTATTCCTTAATTGTTGCGGTTTACCCGACTTACAGTTGAACACCAGAGAAAGACATAAAGCCTAACGCCATAAGACCTACAGTGATAAATGTGATACCAAGACCACGTAGACCTGGAGGTACGTCAGAGTACTTCATCTTCTCACGGATACCTGCAAGAGCAACGATTGCTAGCATCCAGCCCACACCAGAGCCGAAACCGTAAACGATCGATTCAGCAAAGTTGTAGTCACGTTGTACCATGAAAGATACACCACCGAAGATTGCACAGTTTACTGTGATCAGCGGTAGGAAGATGCCTAGCGCGTTGTACAAAGGTGGGAAGAAACGGTCTAGGACCATCTCTAGAATCTGTACAAGTGCTGCAATTACACCGATAAAGGTGATGAAGTTTAGGAAGCTAAGGTCCACGCCCTCAACTAACGCGTTCTCTCTCAGAACTAGGTTGTATACCAGGTTGTTCACAGGAACAGCGATAGTCAGAACTACCACAACTGCAACACCTAGGCCGAAAGAGGTCTTAACCTTCTTAGATACGGCAAGGAAAGTACACATACCTAGGAAGAAAGACAGAGCCATGTTTTCGATGAAAATCGATTTAACTAACAGACTAATGTAATGTTCCATGACGTCCTTACTCCTTCGCTTCTACTTGTTCTGGTTTCAGAATACGGATTACCCAGATAAGGAAGCCGATTAGGAAGAATGCTGATGGTGCTAGTAGCATTAGGCCGTTAGGCTGGTACCAACCACCGTTGCTCACTAGAGGTAGAACTTCTAGACCAAATAGTTTGCCTGAGCCAAATAGCTCACGGAAGAAACCTACAGTGATAAGAACGAAGCCGTAACCTAGACCGTTACCAATACCGTCAATAAGAGATGGTACCGGCGCAGACTTCATTGCGAATGCTTCAGCACGACCCATTACGATACAGTTAGTGATAATCAGACCAACGAATACAGATAGCTGTTTAGAGATATCGTATAGGTAAGCTTTTAGCACTTGGTCTACCACGATTACTAACGATGCGATGATTGCCATCTGAACGATGATACGCACACTGTTAGGAATGTGGTTACGGATCAATGAAACAGAGAAGTTAGACAACGCAGTTACAAATGTTACCGCTAGTGTCATTACAAAAGCTGTTTCTAGTTTAGTTGTTACTGCAAGAGCAGAACATACACCAAGAACTTGTAGCGCGATTGGGTTGTTATCCAATACTGGCGCTAGAATGCTCTTTTTAACGTTTTGTGCACTAGACATTAGTTAAGTTCTCCGTCACGAACTTTTGCTAGGAAAGGACCAAAGCCCATATCACCTAACCAGAAGTCAAATGTGTGTTGAACACCATTACTAGTGAGCGTAGCTCCTGATAGGCCATCAACACCGTGCTCAGAACCTTGCGGTGCGCCGCCTTTCACGACCTTAATCGCTGGCTGGTGATCTTCATTGTACAATTTCTTGCCAATGAATTGATCGCGCCATGAAGGGTTCTCTACTTCACCACCAAGTCCAGGAGTTTCACCTTGCTCGTAGTAAGTAATAGCAGACACAGTGTTACCATCAGTTTCAACGGCTACAAAGGCATACATCATCGACCATAGTCCTTTACCGTGCATAGGCAGGATAACTTTTTGGACTTCATCTTGATCTTTTACAAGGTACACCACTGCTGTATTCGCGCGACGACGGATATCAGCGACGTCTTCTTCTGGTGTCAATGCGATTGAACGTTCTGCATCTTTTGATGCTTCACGTTGATCGTACGTAGATGCATTACCCTCAGTAAAGTTACCTGTTTCAAGGTCTACTAGACGAGGTTCGATGTACTCAGCAAATAGCTCTGGTACTTTCTTACCGTTTGCGTCAATGCCTGCAACTTCAACGATCTTTGATTGCTTATCTAGGACAGCGTTAGCTTTTTGCTTATCACGCAGACCTACTGCTGCTGTTGATACGATGATTGAACAAACAAGGCTCAACCCGATAACAACACCCAGCGTCTTTTTAATGCTGTCGTTATTACTTGCCATAGCGTGCTAGTCTCCGCTTGATGTTCTTCTCAATCACTACATGGTCGAACAGAGGTGCGAATAGGTTCGCGAATAGAATCGCCAGCATCATACCTTCTGGGTACGCTGGGTTAACTACACGGATCATCACACACATTGCACCAATCAGGATGCCGTACCACCATTTACCTTTGCTAGTAAATGACGCTGATACTGGGTCCGTTGCCATGAAGAACATACCGAATGCAAAACCACCTAGAACTAGGTGCCAGTGCCATGGCATATTAAACATTGGATTAGTGTCAGAACCGATCACGTTAAACAGAGTCGATACTGCGATCATACCGATCATCACACCCGCAATGATGCGCCATGAAGCGATTCGCATGTAAACGATCATCGCTGCACCGATCATTAGAGCTAGAGTCGATACTTCACCAATAGAGCCAGGGATGTTACCGATGAACGCGTCCATCCAAGTGATAGGAGCGCCAGTTACTGTGTTAACTAGAGCACCGTTACCACCTTGAGCCCATTGGCTAAGAGCAGTTGCACCAGAGAAGCCGTCAGCTGCAGTCCATACTACGTCACCCGAAATTTGTGCTGGGTAAGCGAAGAATAGAAATGCACGACCTGCAAGTGCAGGGTTAAGGAAGTTACGACCTGTACCACCGAAGATCTCTTTTGCTACAACAACACCAAATGTGATACCTAGTGCCGCTTGCCATAGAGGTAGCGTTGGTGGAACGATAAGTGCGAATAAGATAGAAGTTACAAAGAAACCTTCGTTAACTTCGTGTTTACGCACCATACAGAACAACACTTCCCAGAAGCCACCAACAATAAATACTGTTGCGTAGATTGGCAGGAAGTAAGTCGCACCTAGTAGCATCTTACTGCCAACACCCGCTTCCGCACCGATAGTGCCGCCAAGCATTTCTGTTAGCCAGTAGTGCCAGTTACCTGCGATAACTGTCGCTAGTTGGTCACCAGCGTACATGTGGTTAAGTGCTGCAATAGCTTGGCCACCTGCGTTGTACATACCCCAGAACATTGCTGGGAATACCGCAAACCAAACCATGATCATGATACGTTTTAGGTCAACGCTATCACGAACGTGCGAGCTTTTATTTGTTACGATACCTGGGGTGTAAAAAACTGTTGCTACAGCTTCGTACAGGGCAAACCATTTTTCGTGTTTGCCACCAGGCTCAAAATGATGCTCGATGTCTTCAAGAAACTTTTTAAGAGCCATGAAAATTACCCTTCCTTCTCGATAGTATCTAGGCATTCACGAAGTAACGTACCGTACTCGTACTTACCTGGACATACAAAGGTACACAATGCTAGATCTTCTTCATCCAGTTCAAGCGCACCCAGTGCTTGAGCACTGTCTGTGTCGCCGGCACATAGATCACGAAGCAGCAAAGTAGGCTCCATATCTAGAGGCATTACGCGTTCGTAGTTGCCAATTGGAACCATTGAACGATCACTACCATTGGTCGTCGTTGTCATATTGAACAACTGACCTTTGAATACGTGACCAAGGAAAGAGCGAGTTACCGAGAACTTATTCTTACCAGGCATTGCCCAGCCAAATAGTTCTTTTTCACGGCCTTCACGTAATACAGAAACCTGTTGATGGTAACGGCCAAGGTATGCGTGTGGACCAGTTGCATGTGTACCTGTTAGTACTGAACCAGAGATCACACGAACTTCGCCAGGCATCAGCTCGTTATCTGTTAGGTCATCTAAGCTTGCACCCATTACGGTACGAACTAGACGAGGGTTATTCACAACTGGGCCAGCTAGAGACACAACACGATCTGTGCATAGCTCACCAGTTAGGAACAGCTTACCGAACGCGATAACGTCTTGGTAGTTGATGCTCCATGCCACATTCTCTGCATTTACTGGGTATAGGAAATGCATGTGGGTGCCAGCAAGACCTGCTGGGTGAGGGCCATCGAAGACGTGTTCTTCTACGTTAGACTGTGAAGAGCGTGGCAAGCTAGTGCCAGATTTACATACGTAAACCTTGCCTTCTGTCAGGGCTGAAAGAATGTCTAGACCAGCAATGAATGCTTCTTGTTGCTCATTAATGATCAACTCAGGCTTAGCTGCTAGTGGATTAGTATCCATTGCAGTTACGAAAATAGCCTTAGTAGAAGACTCGATTGCAGGAACCTTGCTAAACGGACGAGTACGTAAAGCGGTCCATAAGCCAGAGTCAACCAACTGAGTCTTGATCACTTCACGATCTAGACCTGAAAGTTGAGCGGCTTCGAACTTATCAAATGTCACCTGCTCTTCACCTGCCACTTCAATCACTACAGATTGAAGGACACGTTTAGCGCCACGGTTAACTTCGATCACTTTACCGGCTGCTGGTGCAGTAAATTTCACGCCTGGGTTCTTTTTATCTTCAAAAAGAACTTGCGCTTTTTTCACTTCATCACCAACGCGGACATGCATGGTAGGTCGCATGCCAACGTACTCTTCGCCAAGCAAGGCGACTTTTTTGATGGTCTTACCATCATTAATCACCTGGGATGGAGTTCCTGCGATAGGAAGATCCAAGCCCTTCTTTATTGTAATCATACGCACTTGCACTACTTTTATCGGGAAAAAGATTCTTTTGATTGCGTAACTTTTAGACACGACATCAGTGTCCGGTTTTGATGTTGTTTTAAACATCAAAATCGCAACATCCTATTAAAAATCTCGTCACAAGGAATACGCGAGATTTATCAGGTGCCGTAGTCTAGCATTTTTTAGGAACTTGATGCCATGATCAATCATTAGAATAGAGGGGTTATTTCGGTAGAATCAGGTCTAAAAGGTCAAAGAATAGTCATAACTTTGACCCATCGCACAAATGCCATATTCCATACATATCTTATGGAAAAGTGATATTCATCGCCTGAAATATTCTGCAATTTCCATTCATTTGTTGAAACACTGTTAACACATTTTTTAACCAGAATTTGTGCCACGTTAACGTCCCTAAAGAATGTAAAACGAAAAAAGATGGCCTTAAGCCACCTTTCTCTGCACCTTTATATCTTGCGTTTTTAGTGACCGCCACCCATACACATCGGGCTATCAGGGGCGCCATCTTGTTCACGCTTCCACTCTTCATCAGTGTATGTATGAATAGCTAATGCATGAATCTGGTTATCCAGTTCATCTGCCAAAATTTGATGAACTTGACGATGGCGCCCAATCAAACGCTGTCCCGCGAACGAATCACTCACAACAATCACTTTGAAGTGACTCTCTGAGCCTGGTGGCACATTATGCATGTAGCTCTCATTAATGACTTTGAGATAGCTGGGTTGCAGCTCACTGTGTAGTTTCTTCTCTATGATTTCTTGGATCATATTCGTTCCTCATTGATGCGAATTCCATAAGTATATACCTAAGTAAAGCAGACATGCATCACTCAAACGTCACTCTCATTATTGACGCACTTTGTAGACATATTGTCTCAAGGCGCTCGACTCCATGAACATGCCTAGAGAGCAGCCATCACTGAACTCGTAAAATTTGACAGCTTTTTGTATCTCGACACGTCATCATTTGCGACAATAACACTTAATTTCTAAATCAACTTACATTTAGCTATGAAAACCGAACTGAACCTTCACGAGCGAATCTTAACACTTCATCGTTTCCCAAAACGTAGTAACGAAACGCTACAAGCGTGGGATGCCGGTGATGAGTATCTTATTAATCATGTTGAAGAGCTTGCTTTGCCAGACAATCAAAACATCCTCGTGATTAATGACAGCTTTGGTGCCCTCTCCTGCTGGTTTTCGGAAAAGCACCATGTAACGCTAATGAGTGATTCATTCATCTCACATAAAGGTGCACAGCAAAATCTCGAGCAAAACCAGTGCAATAAAGTAGCGTTTGCCACCACGATGGACCTCGTTCCTGCCAATATTGATCTCGTCTTGCTGCAACTGCCCAAAAGTAACCGCCATCTAGTGTGGATACTAAGCCAATTAAGAAAGGCGCTACCGGCTTCCTGCCCCGTCATTGCAGTCAATAAAGCGAAAGACATTCATACTTCGACGCTAAAACTGTTTGAAAAATACTTAGGCGAAACAAAAACATCTTTGGCCTGGAAAAAGCACAGATTGGTGTTTTCTCAAGCAACAGTTGAGCCTCCGATTGAAGTAATGCCTTTCACGACTTGGCGCGTTGATGGCGAAGATATCGAACTCAAGAACATGCCAAATGTCTATTCAGGAGAAAGTTTAGATTTAGGTGCACGCTTTATGCTGCAGCACCTGCCTCAAGACCCTTCGATAGACAATGTCATCGACCTCGGCTGCGGCAATGGTGTTTTGTCTGTTAAATTTGGTCAGTTGAATCCAAATACTCGGCTAACATGTGTTGATGAAAGCTTTATGGCGCTTGAGTCGGCAAAACAGAACCTACTCGACAACCTTGGTGAAAATAGAGACATACAGTGCATAGCGAACAATTGCTTGGACGGTTTTAAACACAGCAGCAGCTCTATGGTTATGTGTAATCCACCGTTTCATCAACAACAGGCAATCACCGATCATATTGCTTGGCAAATGTTCTGCGATGCTAAACAAGTATTAAGTGAAAATGGCCGTTTACTGGTTATCGGAAATCGTCACCTCGGGTACGACGCAAAACTCAAACGTCTGTTTGGCGATAAAAATGTGAAACTTATCGCTTCCAACAATAAGTTTGTGATTTTACAGGCTACAAAAAATCCTGCTAAATTAAGCGCAAAATAAGCTTTAGCAAAATAGTTAAAAGGAATAATAAAATGAGAAAATTGGTACTTGCGGCTTCGGTTGCGTTGCTTGCTGCGTGTTCAGCCCCTCAACAACCTCAGCTGAACCTGATGCCAGAAAGCACATTGAGCACCAATCCAATTGTTCAAGGCAAGACTTACAGTTTGACCAGCAAAGATGTACGTGCAGCGCAGTACGTGGCGTTGGTGGATAACGGCCGTTCGAACATTCTTCCTCTTCATGCTAAACAGAATTTACGTATTGCGTTAGAAGAAGCATTAGAGAAGCAATTCTCATCTCAAGGTTTCCATGCGGATCTAAACAGCAATAACGCGATTGAATTGAGCGTTCAAGAAGCGTTGGTCAACGTGAAGCATTCGGTGATGGAAAATGAGATGGATGCTAAAGTTGTGCTGGAAATCACAGCAGAGACACCTGAGGGCAAGCTAGTCAAAACTTATACAGGTACAGCAAAGCGATCTGGCACATTGAGTGCTTCTGATGCCGATATTGAAGAAACATTGAATGATGTGGTGACATTAACGCTTAAAGAGATTGCCAATGACCCTGAGCTTCGTCAATACATGCAGGAGCGTTTCTAATGTTACGCAAAGCGATTCTGTCTTTAGCATTACTCAGCTGCAGCGTTTGGGCTGGACCAAAAGTAGCGTTTGAAACGACACTTGGCTCATTTACGGTTGAGTTAAACGAAGAGAAAGCACCTATCACTGTCGCTAATTTTCTGAAATATGTAGAAGATGGGAGCTACGAAGGTACTATTTTTCATCGTATTATCCCAGGCTTCATGGCACAAGGTGGCGGCTTTAACCAAGATATGCAGATGGTGAAAACATACGCGCCAATCAAAAACGAAGGAAATAATGGTCTAAACAATGACCGTGCTACCATCGCCATGGCACGAACTAATGCACCAAACTCTGCAACTCGTCAGTTTTTCGTCAACTTAGTCGACAATGACTTTCTCAACTATGGCGCTCGACCACCAGGTTATGCTGTATTTGGTGAGGTTACTGAGGGGTTCGACGTTATCCAGAAAATGGCTCAGCAGCCGACCACAACAGTAGGCCGAATGCGTGATGTACCAGAGACGCAAATCGTCATCACCAAAGCTATACTACTTAAATAGCCAAAACGATAAGCCCTTTGAATAATCGAAGGGCTTTCTCTTTCAACGGCTTCATTTTATTGGATTGATTTATGTCTTCATTACCTTCCATCACTTGGTTGGAAACGGTAAAAAGTTACCTCGATAAACGACTCATGTGGGTTTTCATTCTGGGCTGCTCTAGCGGCTTTCCGTGGGTTCTTATCGGTTCAAACATGTCAGGCTGGCTAAAAGATGCCGGCTTGACCCTCTCCGCAATTGGCTATTTTGGTAGCGTTTTTGCGGTCTATGCGATCAACTTTCTGTGGGCACCTCTGGTTGACCGCGTGAAGCTGCCAGTCCTCTTTAGACTGCTGGGGCAAAGACGTAGCTGGATTTTCTTTTGCCAAAGTATCGTACTCGTCGCTACCCTATTTATTGCCGGCGTTAATCCAGCGGAAAACTTGGTGTTTGCGTCACTACTCGCCTTGTGCATTGCAACGGCTTCAGCGACACAAGACATCGCAATTGATGCTTTTCGTATTGATACTTTCCCAAAGTCAGAAGAGTCTAAACTGCCTCAAGCTTCTGCAATGGCGGTCATTGGCTGGTGGACAGGTTATTCACTACCGGGTTATTTAGCGTTTGTTAATGCTGACAGTGTCGGTTGGAATGGTGTGTACTACGGGATGGCGGTGATAGTCGGCATTCTAATGGTCTTTACGATTTTAGTCGGTGAACCGAAGACTCAACGCGAACAACTTCAGTCTGCCGCTGAACAACGCCACAAAGAAGTGGTTGGTTCAAAAGTCGTAGCTTGGTTTACCGTGACTGTTGTAGAACCTTTCCTTGATTTCTTTAATCGCAATGGCGTCCGTGTCGCGATTACTCTGTTGCTGTTCGTTTTCCTATTTAAAATTGGCGAAGCGTTTTTGGGCAGGATGTCGATCGCGTTCTATAAAGATATTGGTTTTAGCAATGAACAAATTGGCTATTACTCCAAACTGATTGGTTGGGGAGCCACCATCTTCTTTACTTTTGTCGGAAGCATGTTCAACGTTAGGTTTGGTATTGTACGTGGATTAATGATCGGCGGTATTGCGATGTCTGCCAGTAACTTGATGTTTGCTTGGATTGCTTCGGTAGGCCCAAACGAGCACTTGTACTTAGCCACGATTATTGTCGATAACTTTACGACTGCTTTCTCAACTGTCGCTTTTGTTTCATTTTTGACGATTCTAACCGGGCAAGCATTTTCGGCAACTCAGTATGCGTTGCTTGCCTCTCTAGGAAACTTCGGACGGACGACTCTTGCTTCTTTCAGTGGCGAGCTAGTGGATTATCTCAATGATTGGAGCACATTCTTCGTGCTTACCGCTGTCATGGTCGTGCCAAGCTTGATTATGTTGTACTCGCTACGACATTACTTTGATGCTCTATTGGAAAAAGCACGTCACAAGCATTAACGAAACATATAAAAAACCACCGAATTCGGTGGTTTTTGTTTTGCGAGATATAAGATAAGAGGTCTATGGGTATAACCCTTTACCAAACATATTAAATATACGTGCCACGCCTTGAGTAAAGATCATCGGCTCAGTCAATACGGTTAAACACAAGCAGTCTTCTCCGGCCTTAGTGTAAGGGCTGTGCTTCACTGATGCGTCTCTAATCATCAAATCGCCCTCTTCATATTGGCCATCCTCGTCACTAAATCCACCATGTAGGATCAATGTAGACTCCAGGCCTTTGTGCGTATGTTGAGGGATTTGCACATCTTCCCCGATGTACATTAAGCTGACACGAGCGTCTTCCCCTAGGTCAATCTGAGCACTGAAAACCTTGCCTCCGTAACTTCTCCATGACCCTACGAGGTCAGAGAAACGCGCTAAGGTTTTAGGAAGAGCGAAGCTTTTTCCTGCCACATTAACAGCAGCAGAGTCGCGGATCACGATGTTATCAGTCGCTGGCTCCGCGTTGATGATGTCATTGAACATGTCGTCAAATTCAGAAACATACTCAGAAGGTATGTCACTTACGATGTTCGCTTGACTTGCTTCGACTTGGTTCACATAAGCTCGGCACTTGGTGCATGTTTCTAAATGGGTTGCGACCACAAGACCAGAAACTGCATCAATGCTTCCCGAAGCGTATGCTTCTAACAAGCTGTTATCTGGGTGTTTGTTCATAGTTGCTCCGTATGCATTGAATGCCTTAGCTTTTCTACTGCAAGCCTCAGCCTGGATTTTACGGTACCGAGGGGTATATCAAATAATTCCGCGACCTGTTGATGAGGTAACTCTTCAAGATATACCGCTTGTAAAACATCTCTCTGGTTTTTCGGTAATATATCTAAAAACTTAACCACCTGTTCTTTCAACATATCTTGTTCTGGTGAATAGTGATCAACAAGATCAGGTGGATAATACTCTGACGGCCAAATGTCATCAGAATGAATGTGTAATTCCTTACCTTTCTGTTTTCTCAGCAGATCAAAACAAAGGTTTCGGATTATGGTATATATCCAAGTCGATAACGCGCTCTTTTCACCATCATAGAGGTGCGCTTTCTGCCAAACTGTCGCCATGGTCTCTTGCACCATCTCCATAGCAACTTGCTCATTACCAACATGTTTGTAAGCGAATTGCTTCAGCTTGGGTGCGTAAAAACGGAATACAAAAGCGAACGCATCTTTGTCTCGATCCTTCACTTTATCCATGTAATCGTTCCAATCACTGCGCCCCAGTTTTTTCGGGCTATCACTCATCATAATCGGCCTTAATTTGTGGGAGGAGTCTCCTCCTCCCATTCGTCCTAATCGGTCACGTCATCGACCAACAAGTTGAAACCACCGTTGTTCCCATCATCAATGGCAACGACTTGGTACACAACACCGTTCATTACATTGACTGGTGCTGAGTCAACCGCAACAATACTTGGGTTACCAGCCACTGTTACCGTTACATAATATGTACCTTCAGCGACATATAATCCTTGTACGCTATTTTTATACGCAAAATTAGCAATAGTTGGATCACTTCCATCTATTCCTGTACTCGTAGTGAGGTAAATATCCACCATTTCCGCTATAGGATTAGCCGCCGCGTGTGTCACATTCAACGTCGCGCTAGTCGCCACAGCGCGTCTCATATCTTCAACAACCAGAGCTTCGATATCAATCGCTGGGCTAACAACACCGACTGCGTAAACACTGTAATCCATTCCACCCGCAACCATTAAACCGTCAACATCTATGATCGGATTAGTTGTTGTGCCATCCACGTAAACGTCAATATCGTAAGCGCCAGCAGCAAGATCCAAATAACCACGAATCTCTTTGAACGCTAAGTCGGCAAGAGGAGCGAAGGCCGCCCCGTTAACGTTAACATCGACGACTGGCGCTCCATCGACAAGGTGTCCGACTCTTACTTCAGCTTGGCTGCCCATATCTTCAATTATAGAAGAGCCCGAACCGTCCAACACCAAGAGTTTGACAGGTGACGTGCTATTCGAATCTCCTGTGCCGATAGCGGCAATCGTCAAGTTGGAATTAGCCGCAAGAGATACTGTGCCCGAGTCAAAAGCAACGCTGTCTCCTACGGCAAGTCGAACTTGATACTCACCAGCTGGGATGTTCAATACGTCGGTAGAAGCTTTGTAAGCAAGGTTAGTTATTGGAGTCGCGCTAGCAAGAGCAGCACCTGGCTCAGTGACATAAAGATCAACAGCAGGAACGCCTGAAGCTGCATGAACAACTTGAACATCTAGACTATTGGCATCAGCCATTGAATCGGAGCTGCGAGTCACAACTAAAGGCTCAACTGGGTTTGGCGAACCATCGGCATCGCCAACAACGAACACGTTATAATTGAGGTCGGAATCAAGATCTAGTTCTGTTTTAGGTATTACGGTCGCGGTTTCATTACCTGGGAGCTGAACATCGACCTGAATCGAATTCATCCCCTCTCGCAATTTAACGTAGCCAGATCCCACACCATAATCAACATTCGTTAATGATGGTTTATCGTTGATCCACACATTTGCAAGCGGCGCATCAGAAGACGCGTGCACTGCTTGTAAATTGGAATACTCGATAGTGTCACTGTCGGAGCCACACGCCGCCAGTCCTAATGTCGCAACAATAGTTAGCGCAGCTTTATTAAATCCTTTCATATCCTTGCCTCTTTGTTAGTCGGGGCTTCTATGGCTTCTGTCAGAAATTGCAACGCAGGAATACAGTCCTCTGCGCCGACTAGCTGTTCGAACAGATTGCAGTCTAAGGGTAGTAACTCAAGCCAACGCTGAGTAACCCAAGCAGAGTCATCGTAAAAACGATGCTGGTAGAGGCTTCCAAGTTGAGGAAACTCTTCATAAACATGGGATAACTGCTGGCTTAAATAGAAGAAATCTGGTGAGTTGTCTGGATGTTGCCAATTGTCTAACCATTCAACCTCTGCATGGCGTAAGCCATCCGCATCTGCACGAACACGTTTAACAACAAAGCGTTTCTCACCAGCAACTGTAATACCAAGAAGGCCATCACTGAGTGTTTCAAAATCAACGATCCTGACCAAAGTTCCGATAGATGAAACGTTACCCACGTCTTTAGGGTCACCTTCACTTCCTACTAGGCAAACTCCAAAACCCACATTTTGTAGGCTGCATTCCTTTACCATTCGCTTATATCGTGGCTCAAAAATGCGCAGATTCATTTTACCTTCAGGGAGTACAACTGAAGTGAGTGGGAATAACATGACTTCTTTCATTCAAACGTCCTCTTTGATTCACGGATACATACGAATCCCTTATCACTCCGATCACTAACGATTTATGTTGGTTAATCGACTGGCTTAAAAAGTCATAAAATCGCTCACGCAAACGATCTAAATCACATATTTATTGCAATCAAATGCAACAAACAAAAAGTTCCGTAAATAAAGATAATTTCGTGACACAACTCACCAAAAACGTTCAATTTTGCACCCTTTATCACTTTCATTTGGGATTTTTATCGCTATTATTCCCGCCAATTGGAAAGCGCAGCATAGATTGCGTGTTCTGAATCATTACAAACATAGAGAGTCCCCTTATGCGTAAATCACTTTTAGCTCTTAGCCTTCTAGCGGCTACTTCAGCTCCAGTTATGGCGGCAGATTACTCTGACGGCGATATCCACAAAAACGATTACAAGTGGATGCAGTTCAACTACATGTACTCAATTGATGAAATGCCACGAGTTAAAGGCGCTGACGACAACGCTCACGATTACCTAGAAATGGAATTTGGCGGTCGCTCTGGTATTTTCGACCTATACGGTTACGTAGACGTATTTAACCTAGCGACTAAAGATAACCAAGATAAGTCAATTGAGAACGGCGCTCCTGACAAGATGTTCATGAAATTTGCACCACGTATGTCTCTAGATGCCGTAACTGGTAAAGACCTATCTTTCGGTCCAGTTCAAGAGCTATACATTGCATCTCTAATGGAATGGGGCGGTAACAACGGTGGTGTAAACAACCAGAAAATCGGTTTAGGTTCTGATGTAATGGTTCCTTGGTTAGGTAAAATCGGCCTAAACCTGTACAGCACTTACGATGGCAACAACAAAGGTTGGAACGGTTTCCAAATCTCGACTAACTGGTTCAAACCATTCTACTTCTTCGACAATGGTTCATTCATCTCTTACCAAGGTTACATTGATTACCAATTCGGTATGGATGATGATGCTGGTAACAAATTTGGTACTACCGCGTCAAACGGTGGTGCAATGTTCAACGGCATTTACTGGCACTCAGATCGCTTCGCGGTTGGTTACGGCCTGAAAGCATACAAAGAAGTATATGGCGTAAAAGACGGTCTACAAGTTGCTCCAGGTGTTGAGCTAGAATCGACTGGTGTAAGCCACTACCTAGCTGTAACTTACAAGTTCTAATTGAAACCACTAAGTTTGCTCAAAAATGGCGCCTTTCGGCGCCATTTTTATTTGCTTTCCTTTTTTCCCTCATTATCCTTGCAGCAAACCTTTTTAATGAGAGCGTTTGGTGAATATCCTTATCCTCGGTCCAGGTGCGGTGGGCTCACTCTGGGCAACAAAATTTAAGCTTGCCGGGCACAATGTTTCATTGTGGGGAAGAAGTTCTGAAAGCCAACAATCACTTCAGTTGGATGACACACCCGCAAACGTATTCAGTAATCAAGATATTTCCTCAGTAAATCAAGCAGATCTCATTTTGATCACGGTAAAAGCTTGGCAAGTGGAAGACGCCATTCAGCCTTTACTGCCTCATATCAATACAGACACGATTATCATGCTGATGCACAATGGTATGGGTACTGCCTCTGCCTTGGAGAAGGTTGTGCCAAACAATCCGATAGTGCTCGCAACAACGACGCACGGCGCATACAAACCAGATAACCAACACGTACTGCATACCGGTCACGGAACAACGCAAGTGGGTGGTTATAATGACAAAGGAATGCAGTGCGCTTTTCTGCAAGATGTTATGCTTCATGCCCTTCCAGAGGCCATTTGGAATCCACACATCCAATCTGCGTTATGGACTAAGTTAGCAATTAACTGCGCGATTAACCCACTGACTGCGATTCACCAGTGTAAGAATGGTGAGCTTGCGCAGCCCGAGTTTAAGATACAACTTGAAAGCATCACTCAAGAACTGGTTGAAGTAATGAGTAAAGAAGGTATTGCTATCGAGTTTCGCTCTCTTTTCGATACGGTAATGCAAGTGGTGAACGCCACAGCTGAGAACTATTCTTCAATGAGACAAGACGTATTCCATCAGCGTCGAACGGAAATTGATTTTATAACCGGATACTTGTTAAAGACTGCCGAGAAACATCGCATCAATACGCCTGAGAATTTAAAACTTTACCAACGCATCAAACAAATAGAACAAAGCTGGACAGAACAATGAGTAAGAAAATCTTAGTGCCAATCGCTCCGGGCACCGAAGAAATGGAAGCCGTCACCGTTATCGACATGATGGTTCGCGCGGGTTATGACGTTACAGTAGCGAGTGCTGCTTTTGATGGCTCATTGACGATGAAAGCTTCTCGCGGAGTCACATTAACGGCAGATTGTAAGCTGGTCGATATCGCTGATGATGAGTTTGATGCCATAGCGCTTTCTGGTGGTGTTGGTGGTGCAGAAATTTTCCGTGATAGTACGGTGATGATAGAAATCCTTAAGCAGCACATCTATGAGGGAAAATTGGTCGCTGCTATCTGCGCAGCGCCAGCGTTGGTATTGCAACACCATGATCTTTTCCCACAATCACTGATGACCTGTCACCCGAGCTTTCAGTCGCATATCCCGGTAGAGAAGTGGCGCAGTAAACGTGTGACCTTTGATATCAACCACAACCTGATCACTAGTCAAGGTCCGGGTACAGCTTTAGAGTTCGCGATGGAAGTAATCATTCAACTCTCAGGTAAAAAACACGCATGGTCAGTTGCTGAACCAATGATCCCTCTGCCTACTCTGCACTACCACAAGCTTGGTGAAGAATAATGTTTGACGTAAATGCTGTACGCGAGCAATTTCCTGCTCTAAACCAATCCGTCAACGATACGCCCTTAGTGTATCTAGATAGCGCAGCGACAACGCAAAAACCGCAATGTGTGATTAATGTCATCAGTCATTACTACAGTGCGCAAAATGCCAATGTTCACCGTGGCAGCCATAGTTTAACGGCTAATGCCACCAGCCAATTTGAAGCGGCACGAGAACGAGTGGCAAGCTTTATTGGTGCAAACAGCTCTAAAGAGATCATTTGGACACGGGGCGCAACCGAAGCACTGAACTTAATTGCTCAAACCTACGCCCGTAGCACGTTACAACCAGGTGATGAGATCTTGATTAGCGAGATGGAGCACCACGCCAACATCGTGCCCTGGCAAATCGTGGCAGAGCAAACGGGTGCTAAAGTCATTAAAGTTCCGATGACATCAGATTGCCAGTTCGACATCAGTGCATTTGAGGCGCTTCTGTCTGACCGCTGTAAAATTGTTGCTTGCGCACAAATAACCAACGTAACAGGCACACGCCAACCTATCGAAAAAATCACTGAACTGGCGCACAACGTTGGCGCGGTTGTTGTAGTTGATGGCGCGCAAGGCATCGTACATGAGCAACTTGATTTATCGACATCAGATATCGATTTCTACGTTTTCTCAGGTCACAAACTTTATGCACCAGCAGGCATTGGGGTTTTATACGGCAAGCTTAAACTTTTGGAAGCCATGCCACCATGGCACGGCGGCGGTAAAATGGTTGAACGTGTTTCTTTCGAGAAAACGACGTTTTCTGCACTTCCTGGTAAATTTGAAGCGGGCACACCAAACGTTGCGGGCGCGATTGCTCTAGCGAAAGCCATTGAGTGGTACCAAGGTTTTAACCATCACGAAGTAGAGGATCATCTCCATGTGCTTCAGGATAAGGCCTACCAAGCACTAAGCGCTTTGGATGACATCCATATTCTAGGCTATCAACCGAATGCCTCTGTACTGACGTTCGTCATGGACGGCGTTCATCACCAAGACATGGCGACGCTGCTTGATCAACAAGGCATTGCGGTACGAGCAGGACACCACTGCGCTCACCCATTGATGGATGCGCTAAACGTTAAAGGCACGGTACGCGTTTCTTTTGGTATTTATAACACGGCTGAAGATGTGGATAGACTCATCGCCGCCGTAGAAAAAGCCGTCGACATGCTATAACGTCAACGGTTTGATTTGGAGTAACCAACAAGGTTACTCCATCTGCCTATCCAGAGTCGCCACGCAATTTCTGCCATTTCTTTTCGCAGCATAAAGCGCTTTATCTGCATGCGCATACAAACGTTTGGTGGTTTCGTTTCTGCCTATTTCCACCACGCCTACACTCACCGTGACCGGAATTTCAATCTTTTCAAATTCGAACTGACAATTTTGAATGTGGGAACGTACTTCCTCTCCTACCTCTTTCGCCGCCGACATAGAAGTTTCAGGCAAAATAATCGCAAACTCCTCCCCTCCGACTCTTGCAAAAATTTCGTCTTTGACGAGTAAGTGAGAAACCAAATCAGCTAACGTCTCTAAGACATAATCCCCCGCATCATGACCACGTTTATCATTAATGACTTTAAAAAAGTCCAAATCAAACAATAACAACGCGGAGCGATAATCTGGAGCTTGGGATTTAATAACTTCTTCTGTGAGCTTTTCGAAAAAGACACGTCGATTGTAGATGTTGGTAAGAGCATCAATTTGGCTTTGATGGCGAAGAAGGGTTTCAACTCGGTGGCGATTGGAGATGTTGCGTGTAAGAATAAGGACAACGCGACGACCTCGGTATTTTATAGCGAGTGGGCAGATCTTGCCTTCGTAGTATAGGTCGCCTCTTGGCCCACTGTTAGCATCTATTCCCTGAATGCTGTCGGCGCACATCTTGTACTCGATAGTCACAATACTGTCTTGTTTCAGTGATCGACTGATCTGCTCGATAAACCAGTCAGCTTTATCTTTTTCAAGTACACCGTGAAGTGTCTTACCTATCAAATTGCTTCCATCGTGATAGGCTTTTTTATCTGTTCCTCCAAAAACATCAATATAGATACCATCTTCACTCAGAATAAAAGTGGGGTCTGGCATTCCGGATAACACGTCTTGCGCATGTTCCAAGGTGAATTGCATATAGGGAGGTTCCTAGCATTTGTATCTAAGTAACCCAATCGCTTCCAAGTGTGTTTCCACATTGGGGAATAGGAGCGAATGGGGCATATGTCTATTATCTAATATAGACAAATTTTAAATACAATTGAGTTTATAAAAACCAAGTGGGCAATATAATGAACCAGGATCAATAGAATGGTTAATTAACGCTAAAATAGTCGTCCATTTGCATATTTTTTATCCATTTGCAAAAAATATCTCAACTCAGATACAAAAAACGCCAAACAGCTAGGCTATTCGGCGTTTTTTAAGAATTGGGAAAATGACTCGTTACACGGCGGTTTGCTTAATCTGCTCTACAATAGCTTTCAAGCCATTACCACGTGACGGGCTTAAATGGGAGACAAGCCCCAGTTGTTCAAAATAAGCATCAATATCAAATGCTTGAATTTGATCGGCCGTTTTACCGTCATAAGCAGCCATAACCAAGGCAATCAATCCACGGACGATACGCGCATCGGAGTCCGCACAAAAATGCCAAACGCCATCTTGCTCTTTGCTCACTAACCACACCAAGCTTTCACAACCCGAAACGGTAACTTGTTCTGATTTCAGCTCTTCTGGCATTTGTGGCAGCTTTTTACCCCACTGAATAACCTGACGGTAACGATCTTCCCAGCCTTTAAATTGCTGCATAGTCGCTACAATGTCTTCGCTGGTGATATCTGTACCAAATGGAGAAACGGGAAAATCTGTCATGATGCGCTCTTCTTCTAGTTTACTGCTTATATTTTGAAATCAACTTCTCAACGATTCGCGATACCGCGACAAAGCCAAACGTTGCAGTTACGACAGTCGCCGCACCAAAACCGCTAGCGCAATCCATACGTTTTGGGCCTTCCGCTGTCGACTTCACACCACACACTGAACCGTCTGCTTGAGGATACTTCAGCTGCTCGGTTGAAAACACGCAATCAATACCAAACTTACGAGCCGGATTCTTAGGGAAGTTATGATGACGACGCAAGGTATCTTTGATTTTCTTCGCTAGAGGATCTTGGATCGTTTTCGTTAAATCAGCGACCATGATCTGCGTTGGGTCAACCTGACCACCAGCGCCCCCCGTGGTGATCACTTTGATCTTGTTGCTGCGGCAATACGCCAACAAAGACGCCTTCGCCTTTACGCTGTCAATCGCATCTAGCACGTAATCAAACTCTTTGCTTAAGTACTCATGTTGATTGTCTGGCGTGATGAAATCATCAATCAGATTGACTTTACACTCTGGGTTGATCAATTTGACACGCTCGGCCATCACTTCAATCTTGCTTTGGCCAACGGTGCCCGTCATCGCATGAATTTGGCGGTTAATGTTCGTGACACAAACATCATCCATATCAATCAGAGTCAACTCACCGATCCCAGTACGGGCCAGCGCTTCGACCGCCCATGAACCCACGCCACCAATACCAATAACACAAACGTGTGCAGCGCGAAGAATGTCCACTTCACTGTTGCCATAAAGACGACGAGTGCCGCCAAAGCGTTGATTGTAGCTGTCAGATGCTGGGGTATCGAGTTCACGCATATTGAAGTCCAGATGATCGATAGAAAAACAAAGAGTGCGATTTATACGCACTCTTTGATGAAATGTCTAGATAAGAGGCGGTTCCTCTTTCTTGGGTCGCTATTGTAGCTTTTCTGGCGGCAAAGCCCAAGGCGCTTGAGTTGGTGAGTTTTCCAGCCCAAGTTTCCAAACTCGACCAAAATGCTTGTAGTGCCCTGCTTCCGTTCCTGCTCTCGCACCAATGCCATGATACAGATCCAAATGGTTCTGTTTTACCGCACCACCAGTGTCTAAAACGATCAGCATTCGCAGTTGATGCGCACCGCTCCACGTACCATCCGCATTCAGCAATGGTACTTCCGCCAAGATTGGTGTGCCCATTGGTAAGATAGAACGGTCACCCGCGACCGCGGCCATTGGCAACAAAGGAATACCAGCCGACCCCGTTACTGGCGCTTCCGCTTTTGGCGCAAAGAAAACGTAAGAAGGGTTTTGCTCCAACAACTCGCGCACTGTCGCATCGTCGTTGTCCATCACCCACTCTTTGATTGCTTTGAGGGACATTTTTTCACGCGGGACTTCACCACGTTCAATCAAAATGCGGCCAATACTAACGTAAGCTTTATTATTTTTCCCTGCGTACGCGAAGTACTCCAACGTATCATCATCTTCAAAATGCACATAGCCACTGCCCTGCACTTCCATCATAAACGGGTCAATACGATTAGGCGCATAACCTAGCACTAAACCTTGGCCATCTAATGCCCCGTTGTAGATCTCCGCGCGAGTCGGACAATCTGATGAGCAGTTTGGCTTGCCATAAACTGGGTACTTAAAAATGTCGTTTGGTGTATGACGCAGCTCCATCACGGGAGAAAAGTATCCGGTAAACAGCACATTACCTTTTTTATCACCACCACCCAGTTGCGCGGCTTGAATGCCAAACGCACTCAACGCACTGGTATCTCCGCTCTGTTGCGCCCACTCACTTAATCGTTGATATAGCGGTTGGTACATCTTTGCCATGGATGGTGACTTTATCACCACTTGCTCAGCTTGCTTGTTAAATTCAGTAAAATCGCGTGGTTTGTTAGACTCAACTACGTCCACTTTATTGAGGATCTGAGGAAACTCACCATCAAGATATTGCTGAGCACGATCATTTTGTTGAGCACAGCCAAAGAGTAGGCTCAAAGATATAATAGGAAGGAGTTTTTTTAACACGTGTCTTTTCCGTAAAAGAGAATAGCAAAAGGATGGCAAACAAATGCATACGGTGCAATTGAAAAGCAACGACAAAATGTTTCAACGCTAAGCCAATCCGTTTACTCGTTGTGAATTCATTCAGTTAATGCAACATGATAGCAGCGGAAGAATTACGGAATTGTCCGGATTATGTTTGAAAGTAAGATTTACTGATTGAGAGATGAAATTGTGATCATCCATGTGACTCACAGACGCAAGAGATCTCTGCTTAACAGACAATGATAAAAACGACTATCTTACCGCAATCCTTGCACGCCCCTCTAAACGGAATACAGGTAGATAATGCGCATTGGCATCCAGCTTCATTTCTGCATGCTGCTTACCCACAAAATTGAAGTGCCGCTCATTTGAACCCACTCGATACGAAAACGAATCCCCATCGAATTCAAAACTGGTCGCCACTGTAGAACCATTTACGGTAACACCGCGCTCACTCAACACAAATTCTTCACGAGCATAAGGCGCAACATCTTGCTCAACCCAGCGACCATAAATAGTCGATTTGGGAATGGGCGGATTAATGGTTCGAGTAATCAAATCACTATACAGCATGCACACGACAACGGTTCCAACTATCGCTATAAGCATGAGAGAACGCTCTAGCCACTTACGAAGCATTGATTTAGATGACGTTTTTGACAGATTGGAAGCAGTGATCGCAGCATTCTTATTAACAGCAGAAGACATGAGGTTCACGTATTGAGGAAAGACGCACCCATTGTAACCTTCCCTTTTAACGGGACCAAGAACCTACCTCAATATGTTTGTGCTTTATTCCAAAATTTCACCTTGCCACCAAATGAATAAAAAGGCATTATTTTAACATAATTAAACAAGGGAATGGCTGTAGTGAAAATTCGTAGTACTGCTCTCGTAAAAGGATTCCGTCAATCAACACCTTATGTCAATGCTCACCGCGGAAAAACCATGGTGATCATGCTGGGCGGAGAAGCCGTCGCACACAAAAATTTTGGCAACATTATTAATGATATCGCACTCATGCACAGCCTCGGAATCAAAGTCGTGGTGGTGTATGGTGCACGTCCTCAAATTAATCAGCTGCTAGAAAAACAAGACCTCACTACGCCTTACCACAAAAATATCCGCATTACGGATGAATCGGCTTTATCTGTTGTTATGCAAGCTGCCGGACAACTTCAGCTTGCGATTACTGCGCGCCTATCAATGAGCCTCAACAATACTCCGATGGCAGGTACCCAGCTCAATGTCGTTAGCGGAAACTACATCATTGCCCAACCACTCGGCGTTGATGATGGTGTGGACTATTGCCATAGTGGACGTATTCGCCGCATTGACACCGACGCGATTAATCGCACGCTCGACCAAGGCTCTATTGTGCTACTTGGCCCCATTGCGAGCTCTGTGACTGGCGAGTGCTTCAATTTATTATCGGAAGAAGTCGCCACCCAACTAGCGATAAAGCTGGGTGCGGATAAGCTGATTGGTTTTTGCTCCGAACAAGGTGTCATTGATGACAACGGCAATGCTGTCGCCGAGTTACTACCAATTGAGGCGGAGCATGTCATCAAAACGCTTTCTGAAAATACGTCTCCTGACCTAGATTACAACACTGGGACACTGCGCTTTCTTAAAGGCTCTATTGCCGCTTGCCGTGCCGGAGTGCCTCGTAGCCACTTGATCAGTTATAAAGTAGATGGCGCCTTAATTCAGGAGTTGTTCTCTTTCGACGGTATCGGTACCCAAGTTGTTATGGCGAGTGCTGAACAAGTGAGGCAAGCTAATATTGACGATATTGGCGGTATCTTAGACCTCATTCGCCCGTTAGAAGAACAAGGTGTACTGGTTAGGCGCTCTCGAGAACAGCTAGAGCAAGAGATTGGAAAATTTACCATCATCGAAAAAGACGGCTTGATTATTGGCTGTGCTGCCCTTTATCCATACCCAGAAGAGCGCAAAGCTGAGATGGCTTGCGTAGCGATTCACCCTGACTATCGTGATGGGAACCGAGGTTTGTTACTGCTCAACTACATGAAACATCGTTCTAAATCCGAAACCATTGATCAGATTTTTGTCCTCACGACACACAGTCTGCATTGGTTCAGAGAGCAAGGTTTTTACGAAGTCAGTGTCGACTATTTGCCCGGAGCCAAACAAGGGCTATATAACTTCCAGCGTAAGTCAAAAATCTTAGCGCTAGATTTGTAGCTTAACCTTAAATCACGAAGCAAAATTTAACGCTCCGCTATACCAAAACCTCAAGGTGCGGGATTCAGCTCATTAACGCTCAACCCTGCACATCGAGTTTGTTTAGGAGTAAGGCCACACATAAACCCTACTCCGGACTAGCGAGTCATCATATAAACACCAACTTAGAAATACGCAAACCATTGCTTGATTTTCGTTCCAATTTTATCTTTTAAATATACATTTGGTTGGCTATACTCTGCTCGCTAGTGATTGGTTTTTAACCAATACGAATGGATCTAGGTGATGTAATGTAGCCTTCACCCTAAAATACTGGGCAATTGAAAAACTAGTTAGCTCCGTATTGCACACCAAGGACAGTTGTTAATCTGACTTTAAATAAGCCGAGACGAGCACTGTTATGAGAACAATCATTTGTAATTCGCTTCAAAGCTTCTGGGATATGGCTGACAATCAGTTTTTAGAAGGCCTAGACGTCCACTGTGTTTTCCCCGTAAATGACGCTATCCGAGATTTTATTCTTGCTTATCAACAGCAATACAAAATACGCAGCGTGTCTTTTACCAATGCGTTTGCAAAACATGCATAAAAGAAGACCGAGCCATAAGCTCGGTCTTCTTGTTTTAGTTGGTAAGCCGCTTTACTAACCCACTCGCACGAGTCGTTTTCACCTTAATGCCTCGCTTCAGAACATTGAGCTCGGCATAGAGAGCTAAACGCTTTTTCGCGCGGGTAATGCCTGTGTAAATCAACTCACGGGTTAATATCGGGCTAAAGTCTGGAGGCAAAATCATCAGGGTGTAATCAAATTCACTGCCTTGCGATTTATGGATGGTCATGGCGTAAGCCGTTTCATGTTCAGGTACTCGGCTTGGCAAGACCGATTTCACACTGCCGTCAGGTAACTCAAAAAAGACTTTCAAACGCGGTTCTTCTTCACTGTCATCCCGCATACAAATACCAATATCACCGTTATACAAACCTAAACCATGATCATTACGCGTAACCATGACAGGTCTGCCGTGATACCAAATTTCATCCTGAACTTGAATTAACTTGCGCGCCGCGAGCGCTTTCTCGATACGTTGGTTTAGCCCAGCCACACCAAAGTCACCTTCACGGATCGCGCACAGCAGTCGACATTGGTTGAAGGTATCTAACACCGCTTTGGCTTTGTGCGTTAGCGACTCTGGCTCTCCGGTTTTAGGATCGATTTCTTGTTGTCCAATGCGTTTGAGGTAACGACCGTATTCCTGCACCAATGTCTGCATCATTTGGTTGTAATGTTGACTACTTAGTGCGAAATGTTCGATATCAGAAAAGTCACGCGCCCAGACGTTGTCTACGCTCGCAGCAGAACCTGAGTTAACCGCTTTTGCCAACTGACCAATGCCTGAGCGAGCGTCAAATCGGTAGCTCTTTTGCAACATACATAAACTATCAGCAATGCTAGATGCACTGTTACCTGTATGGGCTAAAGTATCGAAACCCGTCAGTTTTGCGATGGCTGACGCCTGCTCTTTGCCATAACCCAATGCATGGAATGAACAGATATCACCCAACACTGCCCCTGCTTCAACTGAGGCAAGTTGGTCTTTATCACCTAGCAAAATCAGCCGCGCATGTTTCGGTAAGGCATCGACCACTTTGTACATCATTGGCAAATCGACCATCGACGCTTCGTCGATAACCAAAATATCCAAATGCAGTGGATTTTGCTTGTTGTGACGAAATTCTGCGCTATTAGGAATCGCGCCCAGCAACCTATGTAAGGTACTCGATTCAGTCGGAATTTTGGCTTTTAGCTCCGGAGAAACTGGCAGTTCTTGCACTGCTTTACCAATGGACTCGGTTAATCGCGCCGCCGCTTTCCCCGTCGGGGCCACCAGCTTGATGGTTAGATTTTTCTCGTGTGTCGCCTGTTCAATCAAAGCAGCAAGCAATTTGGTTACTGTCGTCGTTTTACCCGTACCAGGGCCACCAGAAATCACAGCAAATCGACGAGTTAACGCAACCGCCGCCGCGACTTTTTGCCAGTTCACACAAGCTGAAAGTGGCACCAGCTCATCCAGTTGATGCAAATCCTGAACCTTGCGCGCATTGCTAAGCACGGAATCAATGGCGTGCCAATCCAACGATTCGCTTGCGACCACATCAAGGTGATCACACACCAATTGTTGACGCAACACTTGGTTGCTGCTTCCCGCTTCTACTGCTTTGCCCAACGCGTTAAACAGAAAATGGTATTGGCGTGCGAACAGATGGTTGAGCAACTCGGATAATCGCACAAACTCTTGTGGTTGCAAGTTAACTGCGGCGCCCAACTGATTGAGCTTTTCCGCCAGTGTCACTTCATAATGCCAATAGCGGTGCAGATACAGACGCTCGCCATCGAACATCAGCGGCAAGGCTTCTCCTTGCGCGCCGACCACGGTGGAATTTTTTAATACTTGAATCCAGTCTATGTCTTGCAACTGTGTGTTGAGCGCCAATGCCGACTCACCAAACAGCCCTAGCTTACTGGCTAAATCCGTAGATTGCCCTTGTGCATCGAACAGAGACAGACAGATATGTCCTTTGCCAAGCTCACTACTGACAACACCCGCGATAAACGCCAATGCTTGACTGTCCGACTGTTCATCATGCGTTTGAGAATCAATAAAACAGGCGAATTGGTAGTCGAGCTGACGAATAGCACCTTTGTGCGCCAAGCGTTCCAGCACTACCAATAAACTATCTTGGCCAGAATGAAGATTGTGATTTGTCGTCATTAAAGTAGCTCCATCTGCCCGGCTTGAGTTGAGCGCGTTTCAAGTACTTGACCATCAATCAAACGATCCATCTCTTGTAAGAAGTCTAAGGTTGGTTTCGCAGCAAAAATGCCGTGGTCACTCTGCCCATCCATGCCGCGTAAGAACAAGTAATACACGCCACCGAAGTGATGATCATATTGATAATTCGCCAATCGGCTGCGTAGGAAACGATGCAGTGCTAACGCATAAATCTGGTACTGCAAATCGTAGCGGTGATCCGCCATCGCCGATTTCAGAGCCTCACCATGGTAGTGCGTCACATCGTCGCCAAGATGATTCGATTTCCAGTCAAGCACGTAGTATTTACCTTGATGTTCAAACACCAAGTCGATAAAACCTTTGAGCATGCCTTGCACGGTTTGGAAACCTAAATCCCCCGCTTTCGCCGACAACGGATCGTGACGTTGAATGACTCGGTTTAACGCCGGTGCAGACAAAACTTCAATCGGCAACAAAAATTCCATCTCCACCAAACGTTGCGACGGTGCTTTTTGATTCAGCAGCAAAGACTTACCATCCAACGGCGTAGCGAGTACGGTATCAATCAGTTGCTGTAAAATGGGCAACCACTCTTCATCGAGCTGTTCGCTTTCCATCAAGCCAAGGATGATTTGTGTATTCTCTTCCGTCGTGGCTGGCTGAGTAAATTCAATTTCCTCAAACAGGCTGTGCAGGAACGTACCCGGACGCGCACCACGAGGGAAGGTAAAAATAGAATGCTCTGGCTCCACCAAATCCGCTTCGTCTTGTTCTTCAGATGAGTCAATATCAAAACCCGTAATCTCAATCGTGGCATCATGCTCGGCGTGATGAGAGCCTTGCTTGACCAAGCCAGAATAACTGGTGATGCGCCAGTTTCTGTCGATAGGGTTTTGCAGTTCTTTCGCACTAAGATCGTGTATTTCTTCTTGTGGCGCTACGTACTTATCTTCGAGTTGCTGCGGCGGATCGGCCACAACGACACAATCAAGCTCGTCTTGTTGCTTTGTTAAACCTTGGTGCAAATCGTTAATGCCACCTTCTTGACCATTTTGAATCAAATAGCCAATCGCACTGCGGTGTACACCAGTTGGCTCTTTGGTCGAACGGCCATTGCGCAACGGTGAGGCACCGATAAAACACGCATAAACAGCACGCGTTAGTGCCACGTATATCAAGCGTAAGTCTTCCGCCAAACGCTCTTTATCCGCTTGCTTCATGGACGCATCGTTGCCAGTGATATCCAGTACCGTGCGGTCATTGGCTGCATCGTAATATTTGGCTTCACTGGCTTCTCGATAGCTGAACACAAACGGCAGAAATACGAGGTCATACTCCAAGCCTTTTGATTTGTGAATAGTTACGATCTGCACTAAGTTACGTTCCGATTCTAAACGTTGGATTTGGTCATCACTGCCACCCAAACCGTTTTCCGCATCACTGATAGACTGAGCGAGCCAACGCAGCAGACCGTGATCGCTATCCAGTTCATTACTGGCTTGTTGAAGCAGTTCACCGATGTGCATTAAATCGGTAAGTACTCGCTCACCATTTTCACCCTGTGAACTCGCACCTTCTTCTAGTAATCGCTCGGCAATATGGCGTTTGCTGATCACCGCGCGTAACATCGGCAGCACACCACGTTGAACCCAAAGTTTGCGATATTCTTTGAATTCGTTTACGGCGTTTTCCCACACAATTTCATCGTTATTAAGTGCATCCAAACTTGCTGCATCAAGGGCAAACAGCTCAGAGGCAAGACTTGCACGCAGCGCACGGTCATTTTCTGGCGTCAGCACCGCTTGCAGCAAACGCTGTAAATCCTGCGCCACTGAACTGGTAAACACACTGTCTCGGTTAGACAGGTACACGCTGGCAATGCCTTGATCAGCCAACGCTTGTTTGATCATGCGACCTTCGCTACCTGTTCGAACCAACACCGCAATATCGCCCGCTTGAACCGCTTTCTGTTTTTCGCCATTCACCAGACACGCTTGCCCCTGTTGAGCCTGCGTCAAAATGGTTTGGATTTGGCTTGCGGTCGCCTCCGCCATCCGAGTCAAATACTCGCCTTTTGGTAGCGGTTTATCGTCCGCTTCTTGCAACCAATAAGTCAGCGCGGGTTGCTTTTGGCCACCCATAGTCCAAATGCGTTTTTCGGCATTGGGACTGTACTTAACGGGTAAGAACGGGATGTCCGAATCATAGATAAATGGACTGTCTGGCAAAGCAAATACTTGGTTTACCGCCTGCACCATATCTGCGCTAGAACGCCAGTTGGTTCCTAACGTGTAGTGGGCACTTACTTGGTTACGCGCTTTGATGTAAGTGAAAATGTCTGCGCCACGAAAGCCATAAATCGCCTGCTTGGGGTCACCGATCATAAACAAACCACATTCTGGGTTGTTCAGATAAATACGGCTGAAAATACTGTATTGAAGCGGGTCAGTATCTTGGAACTCGTCAATCATTGCGACAGGATACAAAGTACGAATACGCGCCGCTAAAAGCTCGCTTTCGTCCGTATCGATAGAAGCAGAAAGTTGCGTCAGCAAATCATCAAAAGAGAGCCACTGTTTTTGATTTTTCGCGTTAGCCAGCATCACACGACAATGTTCAATTGCATGAGCAAGCAGTGGCGCTTTTAAGCTGATTGGGTTGGTAAGAAATGTTTCAATGGCTTCAAATACCGCATGCTGCGGCGCACTGCCTTTCGGTGTTTTTTCCAACAAGACGTTTTGCGCGAATTTCTCCAGCTTGTCTGGATAATCGTAACCTGTAGTTTCCGTTGCCGCCCAAGCGTTTACCGCCTCCAACCACGTCGGCAGAGACTTTTTGGTGTAGCTGCGTTTGCTAATATCTGAATCTGAAATCAGCGTCAAGAAGTCATCTTGGCTTTCTCGCCACTGTGCTTTTAATTCATCAATTTTTTTCAAATTTTCAGTATGAAGATCAGCCAAACTGCCTTTCATTGCCGGAACAGAAAGGCTTAACGGCGCACCAGTTAAGTAATTGCTGATGTCAGACAACAACGCAGATGGAGAGCCCCATAGCTGGCGAATTTCTCCAGCCAAAGTAAATGGCAACGGGTAGAAATTGCGGCGCCAGTAATCGGCTACAACTTGCGCTTTTAGGTGGCTTTCATCGGTCACAAACTCGTTATTAAATCGGCTGCCAGATTCAAACGCATTTTGCGTTAGCATACGTTGGCAAAAACCGTGAATGGTGTAGACTGCCGCCTCGTCCATCTGACGCTCTGCCTGCAATAAAATTTCTGCGGCTTGCTTGTGATCGTCAAACTCATTAAGCAAAGGTTGGATCACCGGATCGGAACTCTGTCCACGCGCAAACGCGATTCGCGCATCATGGATTCTTGCCCTGATACGATCGCGTAATTCCGCAGTTGCCGCTTCGGTAAAGGTTACGACCAGAATTTGGTCGACCGTAAGCGGTACGCGATGTCGAGTTTCCGCGCTGCCGTGACCAAGCAAAAGGCGCAGATATAAACCTGCAATAGTGAAGGTTTTACCTGTACCTGCTGATGCCTCGATTAACCTCGCACCATGCAGAGGAAACGTCATCGGTTCTAGTGGCGTTGGTTGAGGTTGCTCTGTGCGGTCTAATGTATGTAGAGGACACTCTGCACCTGACATTTGATCCATAACGCTGAATCTCTCCGGATTATTTACTAGGACGTATCACCTAATAAATGTGATCTATAGTTAAAAATTCTATTAATATGTTTAACAAGTTGGATAATTTAGAGCTTTGTGAGATCTTTCTCACGGTTATCCATAAGACGTACCGTTAGTATGCGCCCCACGAGATAAGCCAAACCTTTTGGCGGCACAACTCAAATGAATTAAACAAAAGTATCATGGTCCCTCTGACCTTGTGGCCGTACAGCGAACGCCCTACAAAAAATAATGATTTTCTGGCGGCCACCCTACTCTTCCTTCTCTTTATCCAACTGTCTTTATTACGCTTTTACGTCATCAGCGTCTTGAACCGCTAAGCGCGCACCTTGCAAAACTAATGCTGTCAGCAAACGAACTTCTGAGGCCAACTCATCATTCCAAGCAGGCCAAATTCGAGAGATGTACGCATTATTGCCTTCGCCCGGGCTCATGAAGCCATCATTGAATGCGTCAGCCATTTTCTTCAAAGATTTCTCTTCGTCATCTACCCACTGACCGCGACTAAAGCCCGCTTCAACACAAGCCAACGCCGTTTTCGGGAAATAAGGCAAAGGCTTAGTCATGCCTTCGAAGAATAAGCGAACTAATTCAGTCAGTAGCTGTTTGGCATACTGAGCATCGGCAATTTCTGGGTAGATCAAATGCAGCGCGCCTTCTTTACGATCGTAACCAATGATGTGGGTTTTCTTAGCATGACCCGATGCCGACATGGCAAGGTGATCGATCCACGCAGCAAGGTAATCCTGCGAGCGAATCTTACCGCTTCGGTAACGAATCAAACCGGATTGGTAGCATTGAGTTAGCCAACCTGTTAGGCGAACGTTTTTCTCTTCGCCTTCATTTCGCTCAAATAAGGAATCAAACGTCAGGTCGATTTCCAAATCGTCTTGAGGCGCACCAGATAAAAACGCCAGTTTATCCACCAGCTCTTCCGCCTGAACTCGGTTGGTTTCAAACTCGATATCACCAAACGCCCCCACCGGCAGTTTGCCTTGCGCGCGCTGTTGACTCATAAAGTGTTTAAGCACCTCTGTTTTTTTCTCTGGCTGCATCAATGTCGTTTCAAGCAAGGTTTCTAACAGCTCATCACGCATTTGATAGCTTTCCAAACCACCTAAAACAAAGGGTTCGTCGTCTTCCATCACCGGTAGCGGCGGTTCAAAGATTACTTTTAAACGACGATTGAAAAAATACTGCACAGGTAAGCGCCAGAAACGTTGCAACTCTACTAAGTCGAGCTCAAGTGGGAACGTCGCTCCTAACAGATAGTCGTCTAATGCCCGATTAAAATCACGACGAACATAGCCTTGCGATTGACTACTTTGAGTCAATGCCGCTGGAATCCACTCTTTCGCGTAGCTGGCGTGCATGCCTTGGAACGCCCTTGGGCTAAACGGCACCATGGCGTGGGTATTCACCAACGCATTTAATAAGTTGTCGCCAGACTCATCAACGGGCAACGCTTCATCACCACTTAAACAATAGTTTTGGTGACAGTATTCCATCAGCTCAGAAATCAGAACCGAAGGCACTCGCTCGGTGTTGTCTTGGATTGAACGGCCAACATAACTGATGTAGAGCGTTTGCTGTGCAGACAACATCGCTTCGAGGAATAGGTAACGGTCATCATCTCGGCGCGAACGGTCGCCCGGCTTGGTTCTTCCCGTCATCAAGTCAAAGCCTTCTGGCGGCATGGAGCGTGGGTACACGCCGTCATTCATCCCCAGTAGACAAACGGTTCTAAACGGAATAGAGCGCATCGGCATCAGAGTACAAAAGTTCACTTGACCAGCAAGGAAGCGCTGGCTGACTCGTGTGCCAGATAATTTGTTTTGAAGGTATTGGCTGATGATCGACGGCGATAACGCATCATCAAATGCGGCATCAGCTAATTGCTCTTTGAGTTGGCTGAGCGTATCGCGAATGGATTTGAGCGCCATTTCGCCTTCTAACTCAACAGAGAAGAAGTCATCCAGCAGTGAAACCAAAGTCTCTCGCCAACCATCGATAGTTTGAACATGAGAAAGTTTGCTTCGATAAGTGCTAATTTGTTGGATAAAGTGTGCCAACTTGCCCGCAAGCTCTGCGCCCATGCCTTGCACTTCGTTGTACGGAGATAAACTGCCTTGCTCGGTTTCAAACAAACCTGCGGATTCTGGCATCGCGTAGCCAAGCAACATGCGTTGAATACCAAATTGCCATGTGTTTTGACGGGTTTCCGGCAGTTCAAATTCGCGTCCGGTATTGGCGTCCAATCCCCAGCGAATCCCCGACTCCTCAACCCATTGTTTAGCTTGTAAGAAATCATCTTCGCTGAGTTCAAAGCGCTTTAATATCGCTGGCGTTTCCAGAAGTTCGAGTAGTTCTGATGCCAAACAGCGCGTATTGGGTAAGTTCACCAACTGCATAAATGCGGCCAGAATTGGGCTCTCTTGATCGGCGGTTCGGTCAGAAATCGAATATGGAATAAAACGCTCACCCGGCGCGTTACCAAAGACCGCCTGAATCGCAGGGCTGTAAGCGTTGATGTCCGCGACCATCACGATAACATCGCGCGGTTTTAACGTTGGGTCAGCATCGAACATCGCCAACAGTTGATCATGCAGCACTTCCACTTCGCGCATCGGGCTGTGACAAGCGTGTAGGCTCAGTGATTTATCACCCAAGCTAACCACTTGTTTGTGATGACTGTTTTCAATCTGTTGGTCATCTTGATGTTCTTCAAGATTGAGAATATCCGCTTGCAATTGATGGAGCAGACTGTCGCGCTCAACATCAACAAAGGCTTCAATTTCATGAGATTCCAGCTGAGACAACAGATACATATTGTCACGCCCGAGTTTACCCATGGATGCCAACAGACTGTTTCCGACCACATCGGTGTGCAGCTCATCGATCACATTATCTTCCAGTGATCCTTTCAGTTGCTCAGTTTCACCTTGCACTTCCGAGTGATCGTCCTGCCACACAACGTGCTGACGATGTTTCGCCGCCAAACGAGCCAGATATTTGCGATCTCGAACTTCACCCCAGTAATAACGACACGGGTTGGTGAACATCAGATGCACGTCGATGTGTTCACCAATTGCTTTTAGCGCATCCATATAGCGAGGCGGCAACGAAGAAATGCCAAAAACAAACAAACGCTTGGGTAAATGGTCAAAATTGCCGTTAAAACTCTCTAACGTGTCGATAAAGTGCTCATAAAGGTTGGCACGGTGATATGGAGACTGTCCTAATGACACAGTGTGATCATACAACGCTTGCCATAAGATCGGCTGCCACGGATGCTCATCTTCCAGCTCTGGCACACTCTGCCCAGCTTCCCAACTTGCGATCCATTCCGGACGATACACCAAGTAACCATCGAAAATATCGGCAATTTTCTCAGCCAGCTGATACAGCTTAGAGTGGTCACTGTCATCTTTGAGGTACTGCGCTAACGGCGAAAACACCTCTTGGTTGAGAAGCCCCGGCAGCAGATGCATCAGCTTCCACGTCATCGCTTCTTTGTTAAACGCACTGCGCTTGGGCACGTCTGGCAACACCTGCGTAAACATTTCCCAAATGAAGGTAGCTGGAAGCGGAAAATCAATGTTCGCGGCAACACCAAACTCTTTGGCCAATTCCATTTTTAGCCACTGGGACATGCCCGGACTTTGAACCAGAATTTGTTCTTTTTCGAACGGGTTTTCCAGCGGACTGATTCGAATCAGTTCGACAAGGAGTGATTTAAGAACGTCAACTTGGTTGGAGTGATAAACAGTAAACAAATTGGGAATACCGAGCGCCGATTGAAACTGTTAGCTAGCTTAGCACAGCCCCATTTAAACCCGCAGTGATCTCGCGTTCGGAAAAAACAAAAGGTTATATATCACTCAAATAGAGTATGAATCTTCTTAATTTTCACATGTCAATCAAGTCTGACACTTCCATACAAAATGTGACATTCGTCGCAACTATTCCATAATAAAAAACACTGTTTTATACTCCCCCTACCCATAATTTATAAACAAACAAAAAGTATGTTTCGCAAACTGTCTTCCAACAGCGCTTGGCTGATTGCTTTTTTTGCTTGCTTTGCAGTGTACCTGTCGATCGCTTGTTATCCTTTTGTGTTGCCTAACAATCAAAATGAACCGCTAACCTTGTTGCAAGGTTACTATTTAATTTCAACTCAATATGGCTGGCTGGGCTTGATCGCTCTTCCATTTATGTTGTTGAGTTTATTGCTCTCTTTTCTACCGACTCGAGCATTCAAAGGTATCGTGATCGCTATCGCGATCTGTCTATTGATCATGTTTAAAGTCGATATCCTCGTTTTTCAGCAATACAAACTTCACATCAACGCCCTATTAATCCGTATGTTTTTCGAAGGTGGCGGTGATGTCTTCGATATTTCGTGGATGAGTTGGCTAATCTTCATCAGTGAAATTGCCATTCTGGTGATCGGGCTCGCTTGTACCGTTTGGGTAAGTAATCAACTGTCAGAAAGCCGAGCTAAGTTCGTTTTGATCAGCGTTTGGTTTGCTGTATTGCTTAGCACGCAGATGATTCATGCGTACAAAAACGCACTTTACGACGATGAAGTCAGTCAGTTTTCGAATAACTGGCCACTTTACTACCCGCTGACGGCTCGTAAATTTATTTACAAACACGACCTAGTGGATGAGAACATTGCATCTAAGAACCGCGTAGAGTTAACCAACATTGAACGTAGCTCACTCAACTACCCGCTTGCGCCGATTCAAGTGCAAAGCAAAGAGAAACAGCCCAATGTCTTGTTTATCTTGGTTGATGCGTGGCGCTACAGTGATGCGACGCCGGAAGTCATGCCAAATGTCATTAAGTTCGCTGAAAAGACAGTGAATTTCACACAACATATGAGCGGCGGCAACTCAACTCAAGCGGGTATTTTCAGCCTGTTTTACAGCTTGCCCGCAACCTACTGGGAAAGCTTTTACGCAAGCCAACGCTCTCCTGTGTTTATGGATACGCTGCAAGCAGAAGGCTACCGCATGGGCATTTTTGGCTCGGCACCGCTCACCAGCCCGCCACTTTCTCGCACGGTATTCAAAAAAGTGTCGGACTTGACCCTGAAACAAACTGGGGAAACAGCTGTCGAGCGCGATCAGCAGATAACAGACAAGTTCATCGAGTTCCAAAAGCAGGATAGCGACAAGCCGTACTTTAGTTTTCTGTTCTACGATGCCGCCCACGGCACAGTATTTCCCGAACCTGAATTTGCGAAATTCAAACCATACTGGGAACGCGTTGACCACATTTTGCTCAACAACGATTTTGACGCTTCGCTTTACCACAATCGATACAAGAACTCGTTGTACTACATCGACAGCTTGATTGGTGATGTGCTGAAAAACGTCGACTTAGACAACACCATTGTGGTGATTTCATCAGATCATGGTGAAGAGTTTAATGACCATAAGATGAACTATTGGGGCCACACGGGTAACTACAGTGACGTTCAAGTACATGTGCCTCTTTACGTGTACATGCCAAATCGTCAGCCAGAGCAAGTTGATTACCGCACGACCCATTTTGACGTCGTGCCAACCATGATGAATACGCTGTTTGACGTTCAAGGCACAACGAGTTCATACAGCGTTGGTCATAACTTGTTTGATAGCTCAGCCTCTCGCGATTGGTATATTGCAGGCAGCTACTACAACTATGCATTGGTCGGCAAAGAACTGATGCTTGTGGTCAACCCTGGCGGGCACTCTCAGCAACTGAATCGCCAGTTAAAAGTCGAGAAAGAACAGAAAGTTCCTGTCGATATCATTCGTCATTCTCTGGATGAGATGTCGCGATTTTACAAAAAAGGCTAGCGTCCAACATCGACGCCGATTGAAATAAAAAAGCCTCTTGGTTGTAAGACCAAGAGGCTTTTTCCTATCAGCTATTTAAGCGTGATGAGCGTGCATCAAGCGTGGCTGAATCAATAAGTTGTTGATGTATTGTAAAGCCACATAAGAGACAACAAATGTTGCCACAATCAACTCAAGACCAGCTAAGCCGCGCACTTGTTGAACATAGTGCGCAGCCAATCCTTGCAACTCCATCCAATTCGCCATTTTAAACAGCGCCGTCGCACCGATCACCATCGGGAAAGTGAACGCCGCATAGCCTGGGCTAAATGGCAGTCTAAGCAATTTAAAGAATGCGAGGTAAATGATGGCTGTCATCAATACCGCGATACCAAATAGCATAGCGATGATCACTGGTGATGGTGTCGCAGTGACCGTTAAGTACCCTGCCAATGATAGACTTGCTGGCGCTGCCATGATTGCCATTGTTGGTTTCGCTGCATCCGGAATTTCATGGGTAAACATGAAACGGTAAATCATCATCGGCAACATGATCGCGTACGCCACCATACCAAACATCAATGCACCTTGTGCCACTGGTGCTAACACCGGGTTGCCAGAGAAAGACACATCCGCAACGATGATACCCACTGGCGGCACAAACCAACTAGGAACCATGTGGTGCAATTCAAAATCTTTGGCGCGATGGTAAACAAAGCTCACCAAGAACACGATGTGCAGAGCCACTGCAATCAGCCAAAGTACATCACCAGCGAATGGGTAAAAATAGCCGAGAGAGTTCGATACCACCATAGTGCCCATCGCAAATGTCGGAACCACGCTGCCCACAACCGGATGAGCAAGATCTTGTCTCAATAGATGGTTATGTAGCAAAAACTTGGTTGCCAATATAGCCAACAATACGCTCGCGATACCCGCACTAATCCACTGTCCGTAGCCATGTAATTCGGCGAAGTTTTCCCAACTCCAGCCTAAGCTTGCAATACCAAGAGCCAAACCCGCCATCGGAGTTGGTGCTCCCATTACTTTTGCTTTTGTTCTTTGAATCATGATGACCTCAACCAGACTCACTCTTTATGGAGCGTATAATACGCTTGCACTTCGTTCCGATATATCTAATTATTTAAAACAAACGTTCAAAATTACTTAACGGTGGGGTATGGCAAGTCACATTTCTCTTAAACAACTGAAAGTGTTTACGACGATCACGCAGCACAAAACGCTCACAGCAGCTTCTGATAGTCTCTTTTTATCAAAAGCCGCTGTGAGCATGGCACTCTCAGAATTAGAAAAGCAGATCGGCCATCACTTATTTGATCGTGTTAATAACCGACTGATTTTGAACCAAGAAGGTCAAAAACTACTGCCACTGGCGGATGAGTTACTCAACCGAGCCAAAGACATCGAGAGCATTTTCGATGGTGACCAAGCGCTATCGGGCCAACTTCGCATTGGTGCCAGCGACACCATTGGCAACCAAGTCGCGCCCTATTTGCTTAGCGAATTTCGTCAGCAAACGAACCATCGTTCTCAAAGCCTGTTCATTTCTAACTCCGCACAAATCTGCGACATGCTGACCGATTACGAGTTAGA
Source organism: Vibrio sp. D417a (assembly GCF_030248595.1). Classification (NCBI taxonomy): domain Bacteria; kingdom Pseudomonadati; phylum Pseudomonadota; class Gammaproteobacteria; order Vibrionales; family Vibrionaceae; genus Vibrio; species Vibrio sp. D417a. The sequence goes on from NZ_JAHGAM010000011.1 coordinate 130,587, forward strand.
CATAGCCCTCATTGAAGGCAAAACACTTCACCCTGAATTGCAGTCCACCCAGTTTAGCGAAGATGAAATGTGCGTGATTTGCGCGCCCGATTCCCCAGCCGCGCACGAAGGGTCAGTAAACTTAACCGAGCTAGAAAACAGTGAATGGATATTGCGAGAGGCAGGATCTGGTTCACGCGAATTTTTTATGCGCGTTGTCGCGCCGCGCTTGGAACATTGGCATGAAGCTTTTCAGCTCAATACCACCGAAGCGTTGATCAACTCAGTATCGGCAGGGTTAGGCTTGGGCTGCTTGTCACGTTTGTCTGCAGAACCTGCTATTCGTGACGGCCGCGTAAAACTGCTCGACATGCCTTTAGATATGAAGCGCCGCTTCTGGTTACTGGTTCATAAAGAGAAATATCAAAGCCCATTGCTCAGAACGTTTATCGAATTTTGCCAAGATTGGGAGCGACCAACAAACCTTCCTTTGGGGAATAAATCCGCAAAGTGAAACCAAGATAGTTTAAATGCTAGTCAGTTAGTTGTACGTGTCTCTCATTCTGAGGCTTGTCGCTAGACTTGATTGGTCAAAAACTGTATAAAAAGCCAGTATCAATACACCAAATTAGGGGACCAACCATGGCTGTAATCGTCAAGTACGTGGTAGAACGCAATGGAGAAGAGAAAATGACTTTTACCTCTAAAGCGGAAGCTGACGCATACGACAAAATGCTGGATATGGCAGACGAGTTATTCTCACTGCTGGGTAAAAGTGAACTTCTAGAAGACGAAGGTAAGCAAGAAGATCTTGCAATGTTCCTTGCGCAAAACAAAGAAGAAGTGCTTTACGCTCTTGGTGCAAAACGTAAACCTGCACCAAAAAAAGCAAAGAAGCTTGAAGCTGTTGAAGAAGATAGCGAGCAAGAAGACGCTGCATAAGCCTCTCATTTGTTTAGAAAAAACGTCGCATTATGCGGCGTTTTTTTATTCCTTCCGTTTATCTCCATATATCTCTGAGAATATAAAGAACCGATTTAATATCCCAAATTACTCTAAATTTCATGTTGCAGATTAGTGTGACTTAGATCTAGTCTAAATGGGTTCGGTGATGGGGTACCACCGGAATCGAAAGATTCGAACCGCTGTTAAAGCTAATGACTCCTACAGAAACGAAAACAGGTCAGCCCTGTTGGAAGTGCTTTCGCTTATGTTGTGAAAGCGAGAGTTCTGTAGTGAGCAATTCAACTCTTCTCCAACCCCGCTCCTGTTTTCTCAAAAATTAAAAAGATATCCAAAATAGTTGTTAACTCAACAAGGCGACAAACGCATGAACCTCCTGAACATAGTTTTCTATTTGATGGAGCGAATAAGAGCAGTCAACGCCGTTGAGTCTGACAAATAGGCTGGATATCGTACACTGGGAAAACACTATGCAATACTCACACGAAATCCAATCAATGTGCCCGATTCAACGCGGCGATCTTCATGCATCTGCACCGATCCCTGTTGAAGGCGCAATGATCAATCCAAAAGACGTTATCGCGATTTCTGGTCTTAGCCACGGCGTTGGTGCTTGTGCTCCTCAACAAGGTGCAGCAAAACTGACTCTTAACGTCAAAAACGGCATCATCGAAGAAGCTTTGATCGAAACGATCGGCTGTTCAGGCATGACTCAATCAGCCGCGATGGCCGCAGAAATCCTAACAGGCAAAACTATTCTGGAAGCACTGAATACCGACTTGGTATGTGATGCTATCAACGTCGCGATGCGCGAAATCTTCCTTCAATTTGTTTACGGTCGTACTCAATCTGCTTTCTCTGAAGGCGGCTTGGAAATTGGTGCGGCACTGGAAGACCTTGGTCAAACTCAACGCAGCCAAGTGGGTACTAGCTACTCAACTAAAGCAAAAGGCGTGCGTTACATGGAGTTAGCTGAAGGCTACGTAACAAAACTCGCGCTAGACGAAAACAAAGAAGTGATTGGTTACCAATATCTCAACCTCGGCAAGATGATGAAAGCCATCAACGAAGGCGTATCTGCTGCAGAAGCCGCAGACAAAGCAACGGGGACTTACGGTCGTTTTGACGAAGCCGTAACGACCATCAACCCACGCCAACAATAATTGCCACCAAGAGGGAAGAGATTATGAACACTCCGATTACTGAATCTGTACGTCGCACATTAGACGAAATGCAACTATCTTCTCTGGAAGAGGCTTACCAATACTGTATGGATCGTGGTATCGACCCAAAAGCATTGGTGATGGACACTCAACCTATCGCGTTTGAAAGCGCTGCCGATGCCTACACACTGGGCACTGCTTTGGCGATTTTCCGCGGAGCAAAAACAGCAGAAGAAGCGGCAAACATCATCGGTGAAGGTCTTCAAGCCTGCACAAAACCGGGCAGCGTAGCAGAACAACGCCGAGTGGGTATCGGTCACGGTGCATTGGCGGCTCGTCTACTGAATGAAGAAAGTGGCTGTTTCGCTTTCCTTGCCGGTCATGAGTCATTCGCAGCGGCAGAAGGCGCAATCAAAATCGCATTGAACGTCAACAAATCACGCAAAAATCCGTTGAAAGTGATCCTGAACGGTTTGGGTAAAGACGCCGCTTACCTCATCTCACGCATCAATGGTTTCACTTACGTACGCACTCAATACAACTACCAAACTGGTGAGTTAGTGGAAGTAGAACGTCGCCGTTTCTCACAAGGTCCACGTGGTGAGATCCTTTGCTACGGTGCAGACGATGTGCGTGAAGGCGTAGCTATCATGCATAAAGAACAAGTGGATGTGAGCATCACAGGTAACTCAACCAACCCGACTCGCTTCCAACACCCTGTAGCAGGTATCTACAAAGCGGAACGTAACCGTGAAGGCATGCCTTACTTCTCTGTGGCATCAGGTGGTGGTACTGGTCGTACTCTACACCCAGATAACGTGGCGGCAGGTCCTGCATCCTACGGTATGACCGATACCATGGGTCGCATGCACGCCGATGCACAATTCGCGGGTAGCTCTTCAGTACCTGCACACGTAGCGATGATGGGCTTCATCGGTATGGGCAATAATCCAATGGTAGGTGCAACGGTTGCACTTGCGGTAGAGGTCGGTGAGCTAAGCCTCTAAGTCGATTTATCGCTTTACTATTCAAAGCCAGTAAATCCAACAAACCCAGTGTAGGGGGAGTGACTTCGGCCCTCCCCTTATTTTTTGCTAAGCCCCCTTCTTCAACTTCACTTTGTCTTTACCCCAAATCGGTCTGATAAGGCTTTTGCGACACATTTCTCATCAGACAAACATATCTCTAAAAAGACAAAAGGTATCCATCTACAGACTTTCTCCATTTCCCCTCTTTAAACTCCCCAATACTCTCTTTATGATGACTGACAACTTAATTATTTCTTGTCAGTGAACAGACGAGACACAAGACTCAACACATGGAGATCAACTATGGCTTTCTTCTCTCTAGCCTTTGGTACGGCAACTAAAAACCGCGACGGCAAAATCATCGAAGCGTTTTTCCCAAACCCGGTTCTTAACCCAAGCGAAGCGCTTGTTAACGCACTAGCAGCAGTAGCAGGTTATGAGCAAGGCAACCAAGCTATCGAGATCTCTGCAGCACAAAGCGCAGAACTAGCAGCAGCATTTGAAGCAAACGGCGATGCAGCAAACGCATCTTTCGCAGCAAAAGCAGCAGAATCAGCACAACCACTTGTACTGGTTATCCTTGCCACTGACGAGCAGCCACAAAGTGTTGCTGAAGGCTTCCTAAAACTTCAACTTATCTCTAACCGTCTAGTTAAGCCACACGGCACAGTACTAGACGGTATCTTCGGTCTACTGCACAACATCGCATGGACTAACGAAGGTCCAATCGATCTACCTGAACTAGCAGAGCGTCAAATTGAAGCTCGCCTAGCGGGTCGTGCACTAAGCGTAGATTGCGTAGACAAGTTCCCTAAAATGGTGGACTACGTGGTACCAACTGGCGTTCGTATCGCTGATACTTCTCGCGTACGTCTTGGCGCACACGTTGGCGAAGGCACAACAGTAATGCACGAAGGCTTCATCAACTTCAACGCGGGTACAACAGGCGTGAGCATGGTTGAAGGTCGTATCTCTGCTGGCGTAGTGGTTGGTAACGGCTCTGACATCGGCGGCGGCGCATCTATCATGGGCACACTATCTGGCGGCGGTAAAGTTGTAGTTTCTATCGGTGAAAACTCTCTACTAGGCGCGAACGCAGGTCTTGGCTTCCCAATGGGTGACCGTTGTACTATCGAATCAGGTCTGTACGTAACTGCTGGTTCTAAAGTACGCATGCTAGATTCTGCTGGCCAAGAAGTAGAAGTAGTGAAAGCACGCGATCTTGCAGGTGTTTCTGACCTACTGTTCCGTCGTAACTCTGTAACAGGTCAAATCGAGTGTCTTGCTAACAAGAGCGCGGTTGAACTGAACAGCGAACTGCATAAAAACAACTAATTCATTCGTGAATTAACCCTACGAAAAATCCCCCAGCAGGAAACTGTTGGGGGATTTTTTAGCTTACAGCAAAATGCGTGATTACTGATTTAAAAAGCTGACCGCTTTATCTGGGAAATCAGTAAACAAACCATCCACTTTTACTTGGTTGTAGTACACATCCATCATGCCTTCAAAGCTGTCAGTGTACGCTGGAATGCGTCCTGGATCGGCGCGGAACGTGTATGGATGCACTTGCAAGCCAGCGTCTTTTGCAGCCTTCATCAACGGCTTGATGATGATATTGTCTTTGGTTGACTTATCATCCACCAGCATCGGCTTCCAAGGTCCAATTCCTTCCGCGTAACTCGCTACTTTCTTCATTCCGTCGGCTTCGAACATCCAGTCATAACTGTATGGTGTTGCCTTGTCGCCTTTGTACACCATAGTTTCGTTCCAGTCCGTGTAAGCCATAAGCTGAACGAGCTTTAAGTCCATGTCCATTGCAGGCATGAGTTCACTGTTGATGCGTTGAAGTTCATTCGCATCAAAACACTGAAGGTAGACTTTGTCGTCTTGAGAGCCGTAACCGTACTGCTTCAAGACTTTAAGTACTGCTTTAGAAATGTCCTTACCTTCATGACGATGGAACCAAGGCGCTTTAATTTCTGGGTAAATACCGATGTCATAACCCAGCGTTTTGTTTAAGCCTTGGATCAGCTCAATCTCTTCAGCAAACGTCGGCACGGTGAAATCAGATTTCCACATAGGGAATCGGGTTGGATAGCCCGCTACTTTGTTGCCTTTGTCATCGATATTAAAGCCTTCAGTTACTCGCAAGGATTTGATTTCCGCCAGAGTGAAATCAATCGCGTAATAACGACCATCTTTACGTGCACGATCAGGAAAACGCTCCGCAACATCCGTTACGCGATCGAGATAATGGTCATGCAACACGACCAACTGGTCATCTTTCGTCATTACCACATCTTGCTCTATGTAGTCAGGTTTCATTGCGTAAGCAAGTGCTTTGGCTTCTAGCGTGTGCTCAGGCAAGTAGCCCGATGCGCCACGATGCGCAATGACAAGCGGCTTCGCAATCGCACCAGCAGAGAGGCTAAGTGCTAAAAAAGTAAGACATACTGACTTTGTTTTCATTGTTATTTCCTTGATAAAGCGAAGAGGCAGTATTCCACAGCCTCTTTAAATAAATATTACGCTAGCGCTTCCTTCTCGCGCTCTTTTTGCTCGTGGTGCGCACGCTCACCTAAGAAGGCGTACATCAAACACACGATAGAAGTAATACAAGAACCCACTAAGATGATAAAGCCACCATCCCAGCCAAAGTGGTCTACGGTGTAGCCCAAAATCGCGTTTGCGGCAACTGCCCCACCCAGGTATCCAAACAGACCAGTAAGACCAGCGGCAGTACCTGCGGCTTTCTTCGGAGCGAGCTCAAGTGCGTACAAACCGATCAGCATAACCGGACCATAGATTAGGAAGCCAATTGCAATAAGCGCCACCATATCTACTGTTGGGTTGCCCGCAGGGTTAAACCAATAAACCATCACTGCAACTGTCACTAGCACCATAAATAAGATACCAGCAGGTGCACGACGACCTTTGAACAATTTGTCAGAGATCCAACCACACAATAGTGTTCCTGGAATGCCAGCCCATTCGTATAAGAAATAAGCCCATGACGATTTATCTACCGAGAAATCCTTCGCTTCTTTTAGGTAAACAGGTGCCCAGTCCAGTACGCCGTAACGAATTAGGTAAACAAATGCGTTTGCAATTGCAATCGACCAAAGAAGTTTGTTGTTGAAGACGTATTTGAAGAAGATTTCCTTCGCTGTCATTTCTTGTTCATGGGACTTGTCATAGTCATCTGGGTAATCGTCTTTGTACTCTTCAATCGGAGGCAGACCACAAGACTGAGGGGTATCGCGAACCGTCATCCAAACAAACACAGCAACCAACGTGGCGAAAAATGCAGGAACATAAAATGCAGTGCGCCAATCATCATTAAATGCCCACAGGCCAAGAATAAATAGTGGACCAATCAAGCCGCCACCCACGTTGTGCGCCACGTTCCAAACCGAAACGATCTCACCACGCTCTTTACGTGACCACCAGTGCACCATGGTTCGGCCACAAGCAGGCCACCCCATCCCTTGGAACCAACCGTTTAAGAAAAGCAAAATGAACATCGCAGTGACGCTACCAGTCGCCCATGGCATAAAGCCAAAGCAAAACATCACTAATGCAGACATCAATAGGCCGCCACTAAGGAAATAGCGAGGGTTGGAGCGGTCTGAAACGCTGCCCATTAGAAACTTAGAGAGACCATATGCAATGGAAACAGCTGCCAAGGCGACACCTAAGTCTCCGCGGCTAAAGCCTTGCTCGATAAGATAAGGCATCGCCAAACTGAAGTTTTTACGAACTAGATAGTAACCGGCGTAGCCAACAAAGATACCGATAAAGAGTTGCCAACGGAGGCGAGAGTAGGTGCTATCGATGCTGCCAGGGGACAGACGATCAATGTGCGCCTTAGGTTTGAATATTCCAAACATAGGAACCTCATTATTTTGTATGCGATGGTAAAAACACAAAAGGAGCGAACGAAACAAAATAAATCTTCGTTCGAAAGCTCATGAATTGTATGGAGTTAGGATTTTATTTCTGTGACAAATGTTGCACATGGATTAAATATAAGTAAATACAGTAAATTATATGAGCATTAATTAGATCATCGTTCAACTTTACTCAAGATTCGTTAATATGAAACTGATGTTCAAACCTCTCACTTGAGCATTCCAATTCGAAACCTTTGAAACAAAGGCTCGAATTAGAACATAAACTAACCGTAAAAAGGGCGATTTACGCCTGCCCTACTCGCTCCGAACCAACTAATAACTAAAAAGCTGAAAAACGATCACGTTTAGCATCAAACGAAATAAAAAAAACAATTTTTATTTGAATACAAGCCGAAGCAATGATTCACAAACACAAGACATTAACAGCGTTTATTCTCTTATCAACTCATCCTATTGGTACCAATGGGATGACGATTGTTTCTAAAAGTCCAAACATGACAGCGTATTTTTTATATCACTGCTATCCCTTGATACATTTGACATTCCGCTACTCCTTTAGGGTTAATTGCTACACAAGTTCTGTGCAATAAATCTCCAAGCACGTAGCAGCTTCACAAAACTCCTCTTACCAGTTGTGCATTCTTTTTCACATCGGTAATTTGAGCGCTCTCAACACTGGCCTCGTGACAAATAAATTATTTTCGTTGTGTTCTTTTCCGGTTAAAAGATGCGCCATTTAACAAAAACGAAGACTTTGATTAACAAATTTATGCTCAAACGCTCATTTTTAACGCTCGTTTGTTTTCGCAAACGTTTATGTATGCACAATAGTATCGTGCTAGACAGGCAAAAATGATCAAAGGACTTTTAACATGACAACGAACAAACACCCCTCTCTGCTCGGAGAATGTTTGGCCGAGTTTATCGGTACAGGACTACTTATTTTCTTCGGCGTAGGCTGTGTTGCAGCCTTAGTTCTAACAGGCGCATCATTTGGACAATGGGAAATCAGTATTGTATGGGGCTTCGGTGTCGCCATCGCTATTTACTGTACGGCTGGCGTCTCTGGTGCACACATCAACCCTGCCGTTACCATCGCACTTGCTATGTTCCATGGTTTTGATAAGGCGAAAGTGGTGCCATACATTATCGCTCAAATGCTTGGGGCATTCTGTTCTGCTGCATTGGTATACAGCTTATACAGCAACCTTTTCACCGACTACGAAATCGCTCATAACTTCGTTCGCAGCAGCCAAGATGCACTAGCAACTGCTGGTATCTTCTCAACCTATCCGCATGCCTCCCTCTCTTTCTTTGGTGCTTTTGCTGTGGAATTCGTTATCACTGCTGTGCTGATGTTTGCGATTCTGGCTCTGGGCGATGAAAATAACGGCGCAGCACGTGGCGCAATGAACCCTCTATTGATCGGTATTTTGATTGCCGTCATCGGTGGTTCACTTGGCCCACTAACAGGCTTTGCGATGAACCCAGCTCGTGACTTTGGACCGAAGCTGTTCGCTTACTTCGCAGGTTGGGATTACGCTCTGACAGGTGCTAAAGACATTCCTTACTTTATCGTGCCTTTACTTGCTCCGATTGCAGGTGCGTGTTTTGGTGGTTGGTTGTATCCAAAAGCGATTGCAGCTTACCTTCCACAACAAGGCCACGGTTGTACGATTCCAAACCAATGTGAGACGGAAGAAGAAACAGAAGAAGCTAGAGCTTAAAACTGACGTAACTCGAACATTTACTAAAATATAAATAACGAAACAAAAGGATTCTTACCATGACTGAGCAAAAATACATTGTTGCCCTGGACCAAGGTACAACAAGCTCTCGCGCAGTGATTCTTGATCACGATGCGAACATCGTAAGCGTCGCGCAACGCGAATTTACTCAGATTTATCCAGAAGCTGGTTGGGTTGAACATGATCCAATGGAGATCTGGGCAACACAAAGCTCTACTTTAGTAGAAGCTCTAGCTAAGTCTGGCATCCGTAGCGACCAATTAGCGGCTATCGGTATTACTAACCAGCGTGAAACGACCATCGTCTGGAACAAAGAAACAGGTAAACCCGTTTACAATGCGATCGTATGGCAATGTCGCCGTACTGCTGATATCTGTGAAGATTTAAAAGCACGCGGTCTCGAAAACTATGTACGTGACAACACTGGTTTGGTGCTTGACCCTTACTTCTCAGGTACCAAAGTTAAATGGATTCTGGACAATGTTGAAGGCGCACGAGAAGACGCAGAAGCAGGCAAGCTGTTGTTTGGTACTGTCGATACTTGGTTAGTTTGGAAGATGACTCAAGGTCGCGTTCACGTAACCGACTACACTAATGCATCGCGTACCATGCTGTTTAACATCAACGATCTATGTTGGGATCAAAAAATGTTAGATGAGCTTGGCATTCCAGCATCTATGATGCCAGAAGTGAAGCGCTCATCGGAAATTTACGGTAAAACCAACATCGGTGGTAAAGGCGGTACTCGTATTCCTATTTCTGGAATCGCAGGTGACCAACAAGCGGCGCTTTACGGCCAAATGTGTGTTGAAGCGGGTCAAGCGAAAAACACTTACGGTACGGGTTGTTTCTTGCTAATGAATACGGGCCAAGAAAAAGTCACTTCGACACATGGTCTTCTAACAACTTTGGCTTGTGGTCCTGCAGGCGAACCAGCTTATGCACTTGAAGGCGCCGTATTCATGGGTGGAGCTTCTATCCAATGGCTACGCGATGAATTGAAAATCCTAAACGGTGCAGAAGACTCTGAATACTTCGCGACAAAAGTGGATACATCAAACGGCGTTTATGTCGTGCCTGCATTTACTGGTTTAGGCGCACCATACTGGGATGCCTACGCACGTGGCACGATTGTCGGCCTTACTCGCGGTGTGAATTCAAACCATATCATCCGTGCAACATTGGAAGGCATCGCTTATCAAACTCGTGACGTACTGGATGCGATGCAAGCTGACTCAGGCATTAAGCTTGCGAACCTTCGCGTCGATGGTGGTGCAGTAGCGAACAACTTCCTAATGCAATTCCAATCCGATGTATTGAACACAGAAGTACACCGCCCTCAAGTAACTGAGGTTACCGCTCTTGGTGCAGCCTACCTTGCCGGCCTTGCCGTTGGTTACTGGGATAGCATTGATGAGTTGCAGAATAAAGCGGTACTTGATCGCACCTTTGAGCCACACGATGATGAAGAAAAACGCAATCGTCGTTACAAGGGTTGGAAGCGTGCAGTGAAATGTGCACAAACCTGGTCTGAACTTCACGACGAAGAAGATTAATCTCATCTCCATAAGAAAAAAGAGCGCCATTTGTGCGCTCTTTTTGCGCTTTATCCCCGATTCCTGAACTCGCTTACTTCTCACAACGAGCAAATTCGAGCACAATAGAGCTTCGAATTTGAAGCATTGGCCGTTACCAATGCACAAGGGAGTGGTAAGTGAAGCAAATACCTCGACACCAGCAGATTGTTGAGCTGGTGAAAAAACAAGGCTATGTCAGCACGGATGAGTTGGTAGAAAGATTCAATGTCAGCCCACAAACCATCCGACGCGATCTCAATGAACTCGCCGATGACAACAAAATTCGTCGTTATCACGGTGGAGCCACTATTCCTCTCAGTTCTGAAAACACATCTTACAACACGCGTAAAGCGCTCAACTTCAATGAAAAAGATGTCATTGCAGACGAGGTAGTCAAACACATTCCAGATGGTGCCACACTATTCATCGATATTGGCACCACACCAGAAGCAGTTGCGCGAGCGCTCAATAAAAACCATAAACAGTTGCGTGTTGTCACCAACAACATCAATGTTGCGACCATTCTTTTCCCTAACCCTGAAATCAAAGTCATCTTAGCGGGTGGAGAAGTCCGCAGCAGAGACGGCGGTATTGTTGGCGAGGCTACCCTCGATTTCGTTAAACAGTTCCGTCTCGACTTTGGTATTCTCGGCATTAGCGGTATCGACTTCGATGGCTCGCTATTAGACTTTGATTACCACGAAGTCCGGGTAAAACAAGCGATCATTGACAATAGCCGTAGTGTATTTCTTGCCGTAGACCACACCAAGTTCGGGCGCAATGCTATGGTGAAACTAGGCAATATTGCACAGCTCAACATGATCTTTACCAATAAGCAGCCACCAGAAGAAATCTTGTCAATTTTGAAGGAAGCTTCTATCCCACTTGAAGTGGTTGAAGCTAACGAATCAAACTCCGAAAACGAGTAACGTCAATCGTATAATTCCCCCTCAAATGACCTCTGTCTTAATTAGACAGAGGTTTTTTTGTGTCTAAATCACACAAAACGCTCACAAACGAAAATAATAGATGATCACAAACGAAACCTGAGCTAGGATTACATTATGTTCTAAAATGCTCGTTCGCTCACCAAGAGGTCAAATTTATGAGTATACAAAATAATGCTTCCACTACTAGCTCATCCACTACCTTAGACTTGATCGTAATCGGTGGCGGCATTAACGGAGCTGGTATTGCGGCAGACGCAGCAGGCCGAGGTTTGAGTGTTGGCTTATATGAAGCACATGACTTCGCATCTGCGACTTCTTCAGCAAGTTCTAAACTGATACACGGCGGTTTACGCTACCTTGAACACTACGAGTTTCGTTTAGTTTCGGAAGCGCTCGCAGAGCGTGAGGTTATTCTTCGTAAAGCACCACACGTCGCATTACCAATGCGTTTCCGTTTACCGCATCGCCCATTCCTACGCCCAGCTTGGATGATTCGTTGTGGCCTTTTCCTTTACGATAACTTGGGTAAACGTACGACGCTGCAAGGCAGTAAAACCGTCAACCTTGCGAAATCTGGCTTGCTAAAACCAGAGATGAAAACGGGTTTCGAATACTCTGACTGTTGGGTTGATGATGCACGTTTAGTATTACTGAACGTTCTTGCGGCTCGCGAAAACCATGCTGAAGTGCGTAACTACTGCCGCGTGGAAAAAGCACACCGTGAAGGTGGTATCTGGCACGTTACTATTCACGATGTGATGACAGACCAACGTTTCGAACGTAAAGCGAAAGCGTTAGTCAATGCTGCGGGGCCTTGGGTAAAACAGTTCTTTGATGATGGATTAGAGCAAGCCTCTCCTCGTAACATTCGCTTAATCAAAGGCTCGCACATCGTTGTTCCTCGTATCCACAACGAACCGCAAGCCTACATCCTTCAAAACAAAGACAATCGCATCGTATTTATGATTCCTTACTTAGATAAGTTCTCAATCATTGGTACAACAGATGTGGAATACAAAGGTGACCCTCGTGAAGTGTCGATCTCAGATGACGAAGTCGATTACCTCATTGATATCGTAAACCAACACTTTGTCCACCAGTTGACTCGCGAAGATGTAGTTTGGACATACAGTGGTGTTCGTCCTTTATGTGACGATGAATCTGACTCTCCGCAAGCAATCACACGAGACTACACGCTAGAGCTCGATGCGGAATACGACCATGCACCTCTGCTTTCTGTTTTTGGTGGTAAGTTAACGACCTACCGTAAGTTAGGTGAAGCAGCAATGAAGAAACTTGCTCCGTTCCTACCTGAAATGGGTAAAGACTGGACGGCCAACCAAACCCTTCCTGGTGGTAACTTCAGCTGTAGTCGTGAACAATTAGCTAAACAAATTCACGCTAAATACACTTGGGCGCCAGAAGCATTGATTCTTCGTTATGTCACACAGTTTGGTACCCAAACGTGGAACTTAATGGAAGGTACAACAAGTGAAGCTGACTTAGGACAAACGTTCTCGACACAAGCCGGTGGTGTTTACCAACGTGAGATCGATTACTTAATGAACCATGAAATGGCAATGACCGATGAAGACATTTTATGGCGCCGTACTAAGCTTGGTCTTTACATGAACGAGGAAGAAAAACAGGCCTTAACGGACTATTTAAAGAAAAAGCTACAACAGAAAGTGGTTAATCTTTCTCAAGTTGGCTAACAGCTCCCCTCCCTCCCCCACAATAAAGCCTGCTTAGTTGCAGGCTTTTTGTTTTGTTGTTTAAGCACAACACCTTGGTGCGCTCCACTCGATTGCAAATAAGAACAACTATTCATAGACATTTGGCGTTAAATACAATCATACTCATTTGAAAAATAATGCATCAATGACTTCAGAGTACCGTACTCAGAGTATTGCCTCTGTATGGCAAGGCAATTCTCGCGAAAGAAGTATCTTGAGGTTATTTTGGTATCGGCTCAAACAAGGAAAAGAAAATGGGTTTTATGATTGAACATTGGGACTTCTCAACCCCAGAAGCAACTCAACAATCCACCACGGCAGAGCAAATTCAAGCTAAGCATTGGTACCATTGCGAACGGCTGCATCCTGATATTCGTGGTTGGCTGGAGCAGAACCAAGTGCCTCGTGCAACGGTTGATCATCTATTAGCCGACGAAAGCCGACCATCTTTCCATCCTTTAGATGACGAGAACTTCATGTTGATTTTACGAGGCGTCAATATGAACGGCAATGCATCACCAGAAGATATGCTTAGTATTCGAATTCTCTACTTTCAAGGCGCACTCATTTCAACTCGTAAAATTCCATCACGCGCGATCATGGAGATTCGCCAAGCATTAGCGGAACACAAAGGCCCAAAAAGTCTTGCCAGTTTACTTCATCAGATCATTGAAGGATTAAACAGTAAAATAGACATTTACCTTGATACAATTGAAGAAACACTAAACCAGTTCGATGTGAATGATGAATCGACGTACAAACATATGGCGACTCAAAAAGCGCTGATTTCTATCAAGCGTTTTATTCGCCCTCAGCAGTACGCTATCCGTGATCTTGTGGAGTCAGAATCAGAATTGATTGCTTTGAGACCTCATCAATATCGCTTCGCACACAATAATATTACGCGCATAAATGAAACACTTGAGTTTTATCTTGGAGAAGTGGCGCTTTTCCAAGAAGAGATCAAACATCATCGTGATGAGAAAACCAATAAAAACAGTTACCTGTTTACTTTGGTAGCAACGATTTTTCTACCAACCAGCTTCTTAACAGGTTTACTCGGCATCAATGTTGGTGGAATGCCAGGTGTGGAATCCACCATGGCATTCACCTGGTTCTGCATCGCCTTAATTGTCATTTTTGGTCTAGAGTGGTGGCTATTTAAACGCTTGGGGCTCACGAATAAAGCAGACGACGAAGACGAATAAACACTAAACCTATAAAGAACAAAAACCAAAAGAGGAGCACGCGGCTCCTCTTTTCTCTACTCACATTAGAATCTTATCCGGGGTGACCATCCACACGAGGGGTCACAAGCATCACACCAAAGCGCCACACAAATAGCCCAAACGCAACAATCCATAATCCGCCGCTGATATCAATCCACAGCATCATGTTCGCTGGGTCAAAGATCACGGCGAAACTGCGAACCAAAGCTGCCGCGGTAATCGCTGCAAACGCAAGGCTCATGTTTGGTCCTTTGTAGATCATGCGACCAGTATGTCCCATCGTCACCCGTGCAATCATCGCTAAAATCAAACCGCCTAACGCACCTATCGCAAACAGGTGAATGAGGTTATGGCTGGCAAATGCATCTCCCCAGACGCCTCGCAAAATTAAGCTTAGTGGTAAACACAAATACGCAGCATGCAGCGACCACACTAAAGGCTCGCTCAGGGTTAACCAAGGTTTCCAGCGAACAAAACGCACCAACTGAGCAACACCTGCAAACAACATCAAAGGACTACCTAGTTCTGCAAACGTCACAGGGAAAAAGCTCAGCACAAATAGCATTACCAACGGCAAATTCGCGAGCCACTCTAACCAAGCCAATGGTTGCGCTTTTTCGAAATTAAATCGACGCGCAGTAAAAAATGGAATCACACGTCCACCCATCACTGACAACAGCAAGGTAAACCACCACAGCATTGCTTGCCACACCGCTGAAGAGCTAAAGGGCGGCATACCTTTTATCGTTGCGTAGCTTGCAAAGTTCGCAAAGATGGCCAAAAGAAACAGTGGAACGAAAAACAAATTACGCCAACCTTTGGCTCGATACACACGAATGCCCACCTCATAGGCGACAAACAGTAAAAATACCGCTTCGATACTGCTGGTTAACCATAACGGTGCTGGTGTCCAAAGCAATACGCGGGGCACTAACCACAAGCCAAATAAAGCCAGAAGCATGTAATGCTTGGTACCATTAATGCCAGTCCAGTTTTGTACCGCGGTCAGTACAAAGCCAACTACAATGGCCATCGAAAAACCGAACAACATTTCATGTACATGCCACCACAATGCAGGCACAGCTAATGCGTTTGGCTGTCCGCCTTGGAACATCCACACCCACAACGCAATCGCAACAATGGCGTAAATCGACCCAAACAGAAAAAACGGCCGAAAGCCTAATCGCAGCCATGCGGGGATTTTTTCTTCTACTTTTTTATCGGTGATATTCAGCATTATCTTGCCCTCAAGCGTCTCTCGATGCTGGTTAACTCAACTACATATTGATGCTACCATAAACATGTATAAAAAATACATGTTTATAATTAAGATTATACTTAAGAGGTAAAGTTGTGCTTCAGATGCGGGTTAGGTATAAACATGAGAGGCACAACTATCAGTTAAGGGATGCAACGACAATGTACATATTTGGCTATGGCAGTTTGATTAATTCTGCGTCACGTAAATTAACCGGACAAACGGGAGAAGCCATTCCCGTCATAGCACATGGGTTGGTTCGCTACTGGGGGAAGATTGACGACAGTTACAGCCTCTCTCCATTAGTGGTGAACCAAGGCGATGGACAGGTTAATGGCGTTTTACTCGAAGTGAATAAAGAAGCGCTCGCAGAATTCGATCGCCGTGAACGCGGCTACCATCGTATTCAACTTCAGCCAGATCAAATCGAAACAGATGCGAGTTTTAACCAAGAACATGACATTTGGGTTTACGTAAAAGACGAGCCACTACCACCATGCGCAAAGAGCCCAATCATGCAAAGTTATGTTGATACCGTGCTGGCAGGTTGCTTAGAAGTATCTCATGCGTTTGCAGAGCATTTTGTGCGTCACACCATTGGCTGGCAACACGCGAAAGAAAATGACCGCCACCAACCCAAATATGGCAACCTTGCAGGCGTACAAGATCACCATTATGAGTTGATTGATAATCTGATCAAAAAAGGAGCCTAACGGCTCCTTTTTAGTATCTATGTTTTGCTTACGCGAGCTTAAAACTTGTAATCAACGCCAACGTATAGGCTGTCAAAATCAAATTCAAGATCGCCACCACCTTCAACATCGATGGTTACTGTAGAAGCACGGTAGCCACCAGAAACAACCAGACCTGAAGCAAATTCATAACCCACTTCAGCACCATAGTTAAAGCCAGCATCGCTACCATCAGTCTTACCAGTGAAACCAGAAAGGTTTGATTTTGCCTCTAAATCAACCCCAGTTACACCTAGACCAACAACAGCACCAACATAAAAACCAGTGCCAGAGAATTGGTACTTAGGTTTAGCATTAAGGTTGAATGAATAACCTTCAACAGTAGCTTCTAACCAATTACCCGCGCCCGATGCTTTTTCTTCGAAGCTACCGTAGTAAATGTACTCACCTTCTAAAGCCAATTTGAAGTTTTCTGAATATTGCAGCTCTTTACCTACCGCAATACCCAAACCTGTAGCTGAAGAGCTGTAAGAGTGACCTTCAACTTCAAGATCAGAGTTAAGAATATCTGCGCCAACATACCAGTTACCTTTTGCTTGAACTGACGTTGAAGCAACCACTGCACCTAAAGCCAATAATGGCAATACTTTTTTCATTATAATTTCCTAATTTTTCATACTGTTAGACAGCTTTTAAAAGCGCGGAGATTATAAAAGGAGTTGAATACTTTCCTATTGATTTGTTTATAAAATGAGACACAAAACATAAACATGAACAATAAAACGTTTGCTTGATTAAACTCTAAACAGCTCGAGTCCTATTAAGTACTAGAGTTACCACAAGTAGCAAGTTTCCAAACCAGTCGCGTTTTTCAGTATTTTTACAGCAATATAATCCTTACGTTTACGGCTTTATTTATTACTCAATAGAGTGTATTTCATGAAAACAAGTTGGCTTGATATGCTGATTTAAAGTGTTTAGGACTGTCTTACTAAAGGTTTGTGCATCTCTAAGTAGCTGTTTAAAATAGTCAGATTATTGAGCTCACACTTGGGCAGTGAGCAGTGCCGACGGGAAATTTACATGGCAAAGCTAAAAGATATCGCCATTGAAGCGGGCGTCTCACTTGCAACCGTATCGCGGGTTTTGAACAACGACCCAACGTTGAGCGTTAAAGAAGAAACCAAATACCGCATTTTGGAAATTGCAGAAAAACTGGAGTACCGCACCAGTAGCTCGAAGAAAGGCATCAAAGAAGCTAAGCAAAAACATCACTTTTTAGCCTTATATAACTACAAACAAGAAACAGAGGTGAATGACCCTTACTACTTATCAATTCGTCATGGGATTGAAACGCAATGCGACAAATTAGGTATTACGCTAACCAATTGCTATAACAGTGAAATTGATGTTGAAACGAAAAAGATAACAGGTGTCCTTTTAGTCGGAAATGTCGACCAAAAGGTAGTAGATAAATTACCTAAACGTCTAGCCGATAGCATCTGCTACATAAACTTTTCAGATCCAACCTGCCCTTATGATTGCGTTGATGTCGACCTTATTCGAATCAGTAAGCAAGTAGTTGATTTCTTTGTACAACGAGGCTACCGCCGCATCGGTTATATTGGCGGTCAAGACAAGCCCGACGCAGCTGACACTCGTGAAAATGTGTTTTTGGACTATGGCTATCTAAAAGGCGTGGTCGCAGAACAAGATATACACTATTGTGCCTGCTCTAGTTTGTCCGGTTATAACTTAGCGAAAGAGATGCTAGCCAAAGGTGACTTCCCGAAAGCAGTATTCATTGATTCAGACTCCATCGCGATTGGCATAGTACGTGCAATCCATGAATTTGGCTTAAAGATACCAGAGGATATTACGTTGATTAGTATGAATGATATTCCTACTGCTCGCTTTACCTTTCCGCCGTTGTCTACAATTCGTATTCACTCTGAGTTGATGGGAACTCAGGGAGTGAACTTACTGGTGGAAAAATACCGAGATGGACGCTTACTCCCTCTTCATGTATACGTGCAAACAGAGCTTAAACTACGTGGTACAACTCAATGATACCTTTTCCATTAATCTCTTTTACGAATTAAACCTGGAACCCCCCCCCTAACCCAAGACATTCATTTTGCACAATCAGTACTGTTTCGGTGTAACGCCGATAACTCAGCGGGTAGTAAGAAGTTCAACAACAAATCACTCTAAGCACCATGAGTGCCCCAAATGTTTATCATTTAGAGGTGATGGTCGAAGAAACCAGCTCGCGTAGCCAAATGCCTTTGTCTTCATTGTTTCGGCTGGAATGCCACAGCATAGCAATATCAAAATCCGCAACGGCGATCGGCGGCTTAACGGTAACGAGATCGTCCGAAAAGCCCTCCGCCAATGCCATTTTTTCTGGCACGATGGCAATGAGATCGCGTTTTTTCAATAGATGCCGAATAGTGAGAAAGTTGCGCGACGCCACGGTGACTTTGCGGCTCAAGCCATGTTCTGCAAGCTTTTGGTCTACTTGTGTCTTTAAGCTCCCATCGGGACTTACCAGAGCTTGCTCGATGTTCGCGAACGCTTCCAGAGACAGCTGTGTTTCCCCTTTCAACACCTGTTTATCACACATGCACACGTGTTTTTCGGTGTACAAGTACAAGCTCTCAAAGTTGTCATCCAACACTGGCATGCTGCCAATAATGACATCGATCTTTTCGTGCTCAGTTAATGCCACGTAGTTGCTACGATTGACGTTAATAAAACTGATCTGGGCCTCTGGTGCGCGCTGGCGTATTTCGTCATAAAGCCGAGGAGCAAAAATAAACTCGGCATAATCCGTTAATCCAATGCGACATACACCCGCATAATTTTTAGGTTGGAAGGCAGACTTAGTGAGCAAGTCTTTGGCGATAGAATCCAACAAGTGATGCACAGTTGGCGCGATGTGGTGAGCGTGCTCGGTGGGCTCCATCTTGTGCCCTTTTCGCTCAAAAAGCGGGTCGTCAAACAACAACCTTAAACGAGACAAACTATGACTCATCGCCGACTGACTAACGTAACTTTTCTCTGCCGCGACGCTAACGCTTCGATAGCGATACAAGTAGGAAAACGTCACCAATAAGTTCAAGTCAATGTTGCGCCACTGAATGTCCTCTTTCACTCCAACATCCTCATCCCATTTCATTTCATTCATAGATGAAATTAAAATCATCAATTTGAGTCATTTTAGAGCATTCGATAAATTAGCAACAATGCTTTTTAGATAAACAGGCTCGACATGTTCACCATCTTCAAAACTTTTTTCTGGCTGGGTTGGTTCAGCTTCGGCGGCCCTGCGGCTCATATTGGTTATTTTCGCCAAACATTTGTTGAGAAACTGAAATGGCTTGATGACAGCGAGTACGCGCAAATTGTCGCGCTCAGTCAGTTTTTGCCGGGACCGGGCTCAAGCCAAGTTGGCTTTGCATTGGGTTATAAACGTGGCGGTTTAGGTGGCGCATGCGCAGCATTTGTCGGATTCACGCTTCCTTCAGTGGTCATCATGTTGGCGCTGGCGATGGTGAGCAGCCAAATCACCGACACCGCAGTGTTCCAAAACATCGTTCACGGCCTAAAACTGCTCGCAGTCGTCGTCGTGGCGGATGCGACTTGGGGCATGTACAAAAACTTCTGCCAAAGTAAACTGACCGCGGGTTTGTGCGTTGCGACTGCGATTGCGTTGCTGGTGGCACCAAGCATCATGACGCAAATGTTCGTGTTGATCGCAGCAGGTTTTGTCGGTACGCGATATCTGAAGAAAGACTCCGCGCCATCAGCAGAGCCGTTTAAACCATCTATCGTGCCATTGGCTCTATTTGCGGTGCTTTTACTCGGCTTACCATTAGTGGCTCATGCGTTACCTTTGCTTGGGCTGTTTAGTGATTTTTTCCAAGCTGGTAGCTTAGTGTTTGGTGGCGGTCATGTGGTTCTGCCGCTTCTGCAAAACATTGTTGGCGACCAGCTCAGCCAAGATGCATTTTTAACAGGCTACGCCGCTGCACAAGCTGTACCAGGGCCAATGTTCACCTTTGCGACTTTTATCGGTTATGAGCTTTCGGATACGCCAATTTTAGGCGCTCTGATCGCAACGCTTGGCGTATTCCTCCCAGGTTTTCTTTTACTGCTTGGCGTTCTTAAAAACTGGCAAGCACTGGCAGGCAAACCGCTGGTCTCCGGCGCCATCAACGGTGTAAATGCCTCGGTAGTAGGGTTACTACTCGCGGCACTTTACCAGCCAGTATTTAGCAGCGCAGTTGTTGCTCCCATCGACATGGCGTTAGTGGTTGCAGGTTTTTATCTACACAAAAAGCTCAACCTATCGGTTCTGTGGATGATCGTGTTTTTTGTGGCGGCAGGCCTTGTCACGGGCATGATTTAGCCTGCTGATACGCCAACTATTGAATCCAGATAAACCACGGGCACTCAAATACGAGTGCCCGTTTTCTCAACTAAGCTTAATGATATTGGAAGGATAGAGATGACGGATCATCAATGGAACAAGACAACAATTACGAGCTCAACCTTAGCTGGCAGCAAAAAGCGTCGGCTTTACTCACATCAGTAAAGAATGAGTTATTGAACGATAAGATTTTCTACACCTATTGCTTTATCTCGACTGCTGTCATTTATCTTTGTTCTTTGTATCTCGATTTCCCTATCGATTACTCTTTTACCACTTACCTTGAAACGCTCATACAAGCTTTGTATGTCACAGGTTTAAGCTGGTGTATCTACTATTATTTCTATCTCATACTGCGCAAAGAAAAGCAGCCGGCAAAAAGATTCATACAAAAACTGAAGCATCTTATTTTTCCGCTGTACCGACCTGTATCAGTGTTTGTTTCGATGATGGCACTCAACCTGATTTTCTCTAACCACACGTTTTTGAAATCGCTGATTCCAATCATCAATCCGTTCAAGTGGGATCTGACCTTTGCGAATATTGATTCGTTGCTACACTTCGGCGTTGCTCCGTGGGAGTTGACCCATGCATTATTCTCCAATGCTTGGGCCTCATTAGGGCTAAATGTAGCCTACAACGCATGGTTTTTTTGTATGTGGGGTATACTCATCTTTTTCCTTATCTACAAAAAATACCCGTTGGTAAGGCAACAGTTTTTACTCACGTTCGCATTGTCTTGGATGATTCTTGGTGTCTTCTTCGCCACGCTGCTTTCTTCAGCAGGCCCTTGCTATGTGGAGCTTATCACTGGAGATGAACAGTTTGTTCCTCTGATGAAAACGCTCGAAGCCCAAAGCCAATATCTTACCAATGTGGACGCTGGGCAATTGTGGGCATTGCCTACACAGCAATATCTTTGGGATGAGTACATCGCGAATGCCAATGGTATTGGCTCTGGCATTTCGGCAATGCCTAGTTTGCACGTTTCCATTGCGGTTTTGATGGCGCTATCAATTTATAGACTCAACAAAACCATCGGCTACTTTGCCTACGCTTTCGCAGTCATCATTCAAATCGGTTCGGTACATTTAGCTTGGCATTATGCGATTGATGGCTACCTCGCAACACTCTTGACGGTGATGTTATGGAAGATAGTTGGTTGGGCTTTACGGCGCTATGCTTCTTACCCTGAAAGAAGAGAATGAACGGCTAATTGAACAAACACCTTTGCAACGGACTACTCCCGGTAAATGAAAAAGCCACTCTATCTTGCAGAGTGGCTTTCTTTTAAAAGGGTCTTCAAATTTATTGGAGAAGCGCGGTAGAGGTATCCCCTCGCTCTCTCACCATTGCCAATGCTCGTTCTAGGTTTTTATTTGCCAGTTCATAGTAGGCAGGGTTCTTATCAATAGCCTGTTGTAGATAAGGAATCGCCTCGCCTGGTTTGCCTTGAAGGATCAAGAAGTAACCAACATTATTGAGTGCTTCCGGCTCTGTCATGTGTCGACTAAAAATACTCAGAGCTTGTCGTGGCTGATCTTTAGCTAAAGCAATGAGACCTAAATTATTGATTCCTCTCTCATCTCCTGGCTTGATACTTAGTGCGGCTTGAGTAAAGTGCGCCGCTTTTGAGTAAGCTTTTTCCATGTAGTAGGAGTAGCCAAGGCTGACCAAAGCGTTTACGTTTCTTGAGTCAATATCCAACGCTTTTCGAATTAACGCCTGCGCAATATCGTGGTCGCCACGAATGTCGTAAAGCACACCTAGACCGGAGTAAGCAGAGACTGGTGATTTATCATCATAGCGATATGTTGCAACGCTCTCTGCAGTAATGTTGTCTTTAGTGATGGTAGGATCGCCATCCATGCGAATTTGGTCAGCATTCAAAGCGCGTATGTAGTAGCTTTTCCCAACGTCCTTTTCTCCACGCTTCGTGTATAAAGTACCAAGCTCAGTCAGGGAGCCAATATGATCGGGGTTCTCAGCCAAAGATGCTCGAAATGATTTATCGGCGAGTTCTGAATTCTCCCTAGCTAAATGGATGCGCCCCACGGTGTACAAGGTTTTATCTTTATGGACCGCATTCGGGAAAGAGAGCGAGCGAATATATTCATACAAGGCTAAGTCGACATTTTTGTTGCTTAATGCAATATCCCCTCGTGAGATTGCCTCTTCCTCTGTTTTGGGTGGTTCATCATTAGTGAGAGACTCAACGGGCTTACCTGAGTACAGCGTTGAATCGAAATCTGATGACTGTTCAGTTGTTGAACATGCGGTAAGCACCAACAACGAGATGATGACGTATTTCTTAATCCACATAACGATCCCTATTTTGCTTTTTAATTAGAAAATGCCTCAGCCAATGAAATTAACGCAGGTCCGATAGCCACTATAAAAAAGCAAGGCCAAATAAATAGCACCATTGGAAACATCATTTTGACTGGGATTTTTGCAGCAATTTCTTCTGCTGCTTGTTGACGCTTATCCCTGTAGTCTTCGGTATATTCACGCAAGGAGTTGACTAAACTCCCCCCTATTCGAGAGGCATGGCTAAGCATACTTACCAGCCCCATTAATTCTTCTAACCCTGTCCTTAATACTAGCTCCCTCAGCGCTTCTGGCATTGGTTTGCCCGCTTTAATTTTGTTGCACACCGTATCGATTTCATCGGCAAGCTCTGGGTGAGAGATAACCAGTTCATCTGCAACCCGACGCAACGCTGCATTAAAGCCAAGCCCTGATTCGGTACAAACCACCAGCAAATCAAGCATGTCGGGCACACCTGCGCGAATCGCTTGCTGACGCTTGTTCACCATTCGACGCAAAATAAAATCAGGAAATAAAAGCCCAATAAATACGGATAACGCCATATACGTGTACAGGTATTTAGATTCCGGAACCGAGAAATACACCAGTGCCGCCACCATCACACCTAAGATTGTCGTGACCGATTTAATGGCATAAAACATCGATAATGCATTGCTTTCATGAAACCCAGCATGCATCAGTTTATTGCGTGTCGTTTGGCGCTCTTTTTCACTGGTTGGGGAAGTTAGAGGCGCTAACGACTCCAATGTGTCTGCCATTTTTTTGTTGTGATGAGAGACTTCTTTCTTATCACCAGACAATTCGGCTAACTTTCGTTTAATTGGCGAGTTAAACCCAATAATTATCGAGCCTAGCGTCATCACAACCAACACTGTAGTGATGAGGATCAACCCCATAAGCAGTGTTTCTTGGCCGACAGCAAAATCGTTTAACCATCCTTGAATACTGTCCATTGCTACACCTCAATATTGACGATTTTACGAATCCAAAGCGTGGCGATAAACAACGCTACCATCCCACCAATGACCATTTTGATCCCCATTGGATGTGTGTGGAGTAACTCAATATACTCAGGTCGAACAAGGGAAATGATGACGTACAAACCAAAAGGCGCTAATACCAGTACCCATGCCGACATTCGAGATTCCGCCGAAATGGTTTTTATTTTTCGAGCGAGTTTGAAACGAGCACGTAGGATATGGGAGAGCTTTTCAATGTTTTCGACTAAGTTACCACCCGTTTCCTTTTGCAGTAACACCGCACTGGAGAAAGCAAGCATAGATACGGTAGGAGTTCTCTCCGACATTTGCATAATCGCCAAGCGGAGGTCATAACCATAGTTGAGTAAGTTAAAGGTATTCATGAACTCAGGACCAAGCGGTGCACTAACCTCTCTGCCTACTTCTCCAAAACCCTGTGTAATTGGCTGCCCTGCCTGCAAAACTCGCTTGATGATATCGAGAGCCTCTGGCAGTTGCTCTTCAAATTTCATTAAACGATCAGCAATCCTTTTCTGTATGTAGAAGTAAACAGACACCCAGCAAGCAAACGCAACACCAGCACAGAGGTACCAAACTTGCCCGAACAAGAACAGAAATAGACCAACCGCAGTCCCTCCGAGGAATGTGAGGAAAATAAACCGACTGAACCCCATGTGTATCCCAGCCAGTTCCAACTTCTTCTTAAAGTTATCGAACAGGCTAAACCTCACAAGCCATCGCTCTAATGGCGATAGATTCTTGAGCGAGTTTTCCCTTAATAAAGAAATACTCTCTTGATCAATATGTTTATGGCTTTCGTGTATCCGCTTGATTAATTGCTTATGCTTAACCTTTTTACCCGCAGAAGGCAGAATTAACGCTTGGCTAATAAAGAATACGGACAAAAACAGCAGTACAAGAAAAAGGGGGAATTGACTATCCATAGCAATCTCCTAACGGGCTTTTTCATTGAATATTTCAAATGGTACGTCTAAGCCTCGTTTTACTAATTGGTCATGGCAGCTTGGTACAATCCCTGTAGCCATGTAATCACCTAACACATTGCCTTCTTGATCGACCCCTCTTCTTTGGAAGGTGAAGATCTCCGACATGGTAATAACGTCACCTTCCATGCCATTAATTTCTTGTACGCTAACCATGCGACGTTTACCGTCTTCCTGACGATCCATTTGCACAACAATATTGATGGCAGACGCGATCTGCGCTCTCAAGTTTTTTGTCGACACATTCCACCCTGCCATCGAGAACATATTCTCAATCCGGCTCAACGCATCTCTTGGTGTATTCGCGTGGATAGTAGCCAAAGACCCATCATGGCCCGTGTTCATTGCGGATAACATATCCACCGCTTCTGAGCCACGAACCTCACCAACAACTATGCGATCGGGACGCATACGTAGTGAGTTTTTTACTAAATCACGCTGAGAAATTTCACCCTTACCCTCGATATTGGAAGGACGTGTTTCCAAACGGATAATATGTGGCTGTTGGAGTTGTAACTCTGCCGAGTCCTCAATGGTTACAATGCGTTGGTCGCTAGGAATAAAGCTCGACAAAATATTTAGCGTGGTTGTTTTACCAGAACCTGTACCTCCAGAAATCAGGATATTCATTTCCCCCACAACCGCCGCATTAAGAAACTTCGCCATTTCAGGAGACAACGATCCAAGTTCTAATAAGTTATCCATGTTCAAACGTTCAACCGCAAAACGTCGAATAGAAACTGAAGGCCCATCAATAGCAAGAGGAGGTATAATCGCATTAAAACGTGAGCCATCTTTGAGTCGAGCATCCACCATGGGTGAAGCCTCATCGATCCTTCGACCCACTTGGCTTACAATACGGTCGATAATGTTGCGCAAATGGCGTTCGTCTAAAAAGGTGTGCGGTGTTTTCTCCAACTTACCAAAACGTTCGACGAAAATATTTTTCGGGCCATTTACTAAGATATCTGAGATTGTTTGATCTTCAAGAAGTGGCTCAAGAGGCCCTAGGCCGAACACTTCATCTTCAATTTGATGTATTACGCGGTTTCGCGCTTCTGAACTCAATGGGTGTGTTTGATCTTCCGCAATGAGCTGAACAACCGCTTCGCGCAACTCCTCTTTCGCGCGATCTTCTTGCAAGTGCGATAGAAGCCCGAGATCCAAGGTATCCAGTAGTTTCTTGTGGTAGTAGTGTTTTATCGAGAGATCTTGTTCTAATTGCTTTTTCTGCTCCTCGATCGCTTTCATCTTGGCTTCTACCGGCGACAAAGACTTTTGCTCATCTGACGTGTCTTCATCAGATTTTGCCAACTCGACATTCACAACTTTGGATTCTTTTGTTTCATCTACGGAATTGAAAGAACTCCCGACGCCTTTCCGTTTGAAAAACATAACTCCCCCTTACTAAGAAAATAGTTTTTTTATCCAACTTTGATTCTCTTTGGTCGGACTTTCTAATAAGTGCGATATTTCAGCCAAAGACGCTTTCAGCGCACTATTTTTCTTAGATTGAACAATTGGGTTGCCCAAATTAGCGCTCTCGATAGCAATAGCAAAGTTATTAGGTACTAAGTGTATTGCATGTCCACTAACCGCATTTTCAATGTCTTTCAACGATATTGTCGATTTCTTTTCAAAACGATTAACAATTAGTTCAACCTGATGACTACTTAAACCATAGTCTAATTCTAAAGAACGTATATAACTAACAGCATGCTTAACCGAGGTAACATTCTGTTGCAGAATCAAAAAAACATGTGTTGCCGGAGAAACAATTTGTTGATAAACGTGCTCAACGCCATGAGATAAATCCACAATAATATGTGAGTAAAACTGCCTCAAAATAGGTAATAATTTACTAACTTGAACCGCATGCTTGTAATTACCTTTTGGATCATTTTGGTTAAAACACAAATAATTCAAACCTGAAGGATGCTGGTAGACTAGTCCTTCTAGTGATAATTCATCCAAATCATTAACAGAATCAATCACATCATTAATATTGTATTTGGGCTTACAGTTTAAATAATCAGCGGCATCACTAAACTGCATATCCAAGTCAACGAGCAACACTTTACTCTTAGCATAGCTTGATAATTCTATTGCTGTATTAATAGCCAAAGTGGTTGCTCCAGAGCCACCTTTTGTATTAATAAACAATGTTAGATCGCCCATTTTCTTATTGGCAATCTTTTCATCCGCGGTAGATTTCAATAAAGGATATAGCTCGCCAAAATCAACCGAACGAGACAAATAATCTGTTGCCCCAAGCCTTAATGCCATTTTAAGGGATGCAGTATCGTTCTCGTCGCCAAATACAATCAAAGCGGTATGATTATGCTGTAAACTGCTGTCACTAGAATAAACATGAGCCACTTTTTGAGCCCAGCTTTCACCGGTTTCAATATAAATGAGATCAGGAACTTGCTTATTTTTCACAAAGTCCAAGTTAAAGGTATCTAGCTCTATCCAATCAATATTTAGATTTACACACCTTGATAGTTCATCAGCAATGTGAATTTTAAAATTTGATGTAGAATAAACTATCCAAATAATCAAGTTAGTTTTTAAACTTTTATGTGTTTCATTATCTATTTTGACTGGTTTCAACATAAAGCTACTCCGCGGAACAATCCGAATAAACAGCTGGGTTATCAGCTTCAGGCTTTAATACACCTAAGCTTTCTGCCGGCAATACAGTTTCAAAAGCAGGCGTTTTTCCTACTGCACTAATAAGCGCAGCTAACACAAAAAACTTAAATTCATAATCAACTGCTCTTGCTTGAACATATTTTATTTTTGAAAACTGAGCATCTAACACTGTAGATGCTGCAGGTGGAGTACTCAAAAAATCCGACACATCAACAGTTGCACCTGTATCGTCTAAATATTCGATTTGTAAATTATTAGCGGTAAAACCTGAAGGATATAGACTCTCCAAAGCTTGATGATTAGGTATTTCATCACGTTCAGAAATAAAACAAACCGTGGCAAGTCGTGCCGCTCGCCTGGTAATTTCGTTGACCATTTGCACTGAATAAAAGTAGATTGCAAACTCAATAATCATGAACAGTACTAACATTACCGCAAGTGCAATTAACGAAAACTCAACTTGGGTCAGTCCTTTCTGTTTCCTTATCCATTGTTTCATGGGCTAGTCCTCATTGACGCAGAAGAGCCAATACTGAAAGCCAAAGAGGTTCCGGTAAAAGGTAAGGTTGAGAAAATAGGCTCATAATTATAAGTAGCTGATATGGTGACAACCTTATTGGTGTCCGTTGGTTGAGTCACAATAATGTCAGCAGCTTCAATATAGTCGATTACCGGCGTACCAACGCCACTCGGCGTGCCATAGATCACCACATTTTTAATATCAGATTCTTCAGCTATGCCTTCAAAGTCTAACGTGCCATAAGTATCAACCACGGCATACCGTGCGCCATTTTGCAACGCTTTGTTGACCTCTGTGTATTGAATAAAAGCTCGGCTCACGTCGATAACTAATACGGTCAGCATCAGTAGCACTGGCAATGCAAGAATAAACTCTATAATTGCCAGTCCTTTCTGATTGAGCATCTTTTTCATCTGATGCATTCTATTGGAGTACATCATATTAAGACCCTCCACTTGACGGGTCTTTGTATAGAACGATTTTGTATGGCCCAACTCCATCTTCATCCGGATCTACCCCAGACGACGCATTTTTTACCGTACAATCCTCTAGAAACTGACCGAATATTTCCGATTCATTCCCCTTGTTTTGCACTTCCTGAGTAACAAAAAAGCATCCTAGGCCCAGTACTTCTAAATCCATCTTGCCGCCTTGTTTTGGAGCTTCATCACAACGAACGATCGGCACTCGTAATACCCTTCTATCGGTTTTCCCATCCGCTCGGTAATATTGCGACTTGCACGCGCCAGGCCCACCCGTACAAGCGGCTAACCCTTCGACATAATCAGCATAATAAAACGCATCGTTATCAACGGCCGGGTCTTCCGCATCCTGATATTGTTGTTGGTAATTGTCGTATGTTACGTTGGACTCTTCGATGTACTTATCTGAAGTAATGCCTTCATCTGGCTTACCTCCATCAAATCTCGTATTTAGACCTTGAGCTACTGGTCCCGTACCTTTACCAGTCTCTGTTGTGACTAAATCACCGACTGTTATGCACTCCTCAGTATCCCCTGCCAGCATTTCTCTCACTGTATTTTTACCGGAACCAAAGTCTAAAAGGTGGTAGTTACCCGAACCAATGCCACCATCCGTGTGCCCTGATGGTTTCAATACATGAATAGTGTCAGCATCTCGATCTTGTGCGCCATTGTAGTCTGGGTTTGAAGAAGGAATGTATCCCCACGCCAGATCAGCTGAGCTTACATCGCCACACATAGCAATAGGCGACACGTTACATGTAGTAATGCTTGGCGCACTTGGTCCTGCAACAGCACTCGCTGACACCCCTTTCCCTTTGTCGAGCCCAAACATGCCACTTAAATACTGTGTCAAAAGAACATTACTAACGGCAACACGAACATAGATGTCGCTGTCACTGCCCAAAGAGAACTCTCCAGCTTCAACAAATGAGCCTTTAGCGTTCGAATTTGAGAAAGTTACATCTATGTTTTCCCCCGTGTAAACTAATTCTTGGTTTCCATCAGACGCAGCAGAATGAGTCAGAGCATCATTCGCCGCCTGCGTCGCTAAACTAAGCCGCTCAGCCAAATCTGCCGCGTCGGTCCTTTCATCGACGACAACCGCAGCCGCTAATGCAGCGGAGTCGACCGCGTTTTGTAGTCTTGTTTTATTGAGTACTTGGTGATTCAAATCAATACCAAAGGCTGCAACACCAAGTAAAAATAATAAAACTAAACTAATTAATACCAAGGTAATCCCTTTCTGAGCTCTCCTTGGTGCTATATGCATATTCCTTCGCATAGCCCCTCCTAAGTGAACGTATCACTTAATCATCTTTGGCTACCCCATTGTTGTTATATACCTCTAAGCTAACTTGTGTGCGCTCACCACTACCTTCCGGTAAGTAGCCCAAATTCTCATACCAGGCTTCTGGATTCAGAGTTTGTTCAGCGCGCAGCTGGCTAACCGAGATACCAAGCTCGGGGTCATTCGCACAGCCAAACAAGCCGAATGATGTGAAACAAATGGTCATTATCATTATGCTTTTCATCTTGTTCTCCCACTTATAGACTGTGCCCAAACTTGCCCTCAGAGCCACCTTCTGACGAACCGTATTGAATAAAATTGTTGTTAGTATTTTCTTCACTGATGTCGTTTATCTGGTACCTATCGAAATCCAACTCAGCACCTTTACCAAGCAAATAGAACTCCACATCGTTTGGAGCAACAAAACCATCTGTTGGTAGCGTGATTCGACGTCGGTCAATTGGGGTTGCTAATCGAGGAGTAACCAGAATGACTAGTTCTGTTTCCCCAGAGGTAAATTCTTCACTCTTAAACAAGCGGCCTAACACAGGTAGATCACTCGCACCAGGTATACCATTCGCAACGTTACGCGCGTTTTCACTCAATAGCCCCGCAATACCAATGGTTTGACCATCTGCTAGCTCAATCGTGGTACCAGCACTTCGTTTTGTGATTGGTGGAATAAAGAAAGTGGCATTCACTTCGTTTGGATTAAACGTCAACACACCAGAATTGGAAATTTCACTCACATTGACGTTCAGTTTGAGATTGATTCTCTTATCACTCAAAATAAACGGAACAAAGTCGAGTTGAACACCATACTCTTTGTAGTCGATGGTAATACCATCTTCATTTGGTACTGGAATTGGGAATTCACCACCAGCGACAAACTCGGCTTGCGTACCACTTAATGCGGTAAGGCTAGGCTCTGCCAGTACTTTCGCTACGCCATTTTGCTTCGCCACATCAAGCGCAAAGGTAAACAAGGTATTACTGTCGATAAACGATCCGAGAAAACCGAAATCTTCGACTGTTGGGACGTTCAAAATCGGTCCAATGCCATCAATACCGCCACCAGCAGTCGTACCACCCCAAGTAAAGTCCCCACTTCT
This sequence comes from Vibrio sp. D417a, assembly GCF_030248595.1. Classification (NCBI taxonomy): domain Bacteria; kingdom Pseudomonadati; phylum Pseudomonadota; class Gammaproteobacteria; order Vibrionales; family Vibrionaceae; genus Vibrio; species Vibrio sp. D417a. Next base: position 161,637 of record NZ_JAHGAM010000011.1, read on the forward strand.
TTGGAAAAAGTGGAAGTTTGAGTCGAAGCGTCTTACAAGTGTGCGCTGTACTTCGGCAACGGTAACTTCTAGCGTCACCTGTTGAGCACCACCAATAGAAAGTAGATTGATGACCATACTTTCATCATCTTTAGAGCTATCATCTTCTTCATCTGCCGCTTCACCCAAAGCAAAGGTTTCAGCAATTTTGACCGCAGTGTCCATGTTTTGCTGACTGCTGACCAAGCCTCTAAGTACTACTTTTTCTTGCGCACTGTGCACTTCGATATTTTCATCCGGCAAGAACTGATAAAGCTTCGACTTAAGCGTATTTAGATCATGCGTGACTTCCACGTTAAACTGCTCAATTAACCGGCCTCTGCGATCCCACACCGACACATTCGTGGTACCTAACTTCTTACCAATAAGAAACAGCTCGTTCGATCTGAGCACTAAAATATCCAAGACTTCTGGATCCCCTAACGTCACTTTCTTTGCTTGGCCTGATATCATCAATTGAGTTGATTGGTGATGTGCAACGGTTACGACTTTTCCTGACAGCGCCGTAGCTGCGTTAACAGACAAGCTGACGAAAAGTAACTGGCTAACAAGTAATATTATTGTTTTCATAATTCACCTAATTGCTGACTCGGACACTGGATGCCTGAGATCCCTTAATAATGGTCACACTAGGTCGTGGCGTGTATTTTCTTGCTACAACAGGTTTATCCACTTCATGAGGGTTGCGCAGAGCAAGCTGTATATCGCCTTTGCTGTTCGCCGATAAGAGCTTTTCTGCCTCTTTCGGTGTTACTTCTAAAGTCACAGCGCGTACAATCACGGGTTTGTTATCATTCGTTTTGGCTGTTTGGTCCACCGCAAGAACATTGATATTTTTAAGCACTGTTTTTGTTGTGGCGTTTTTACCTTGTCCATAACTCACTGTATTCAGGACATCGACCTTGTTGCCTGGTAACAAAAAACCTGCCACACCGATAACGTCATTTACGCGAATAGTGATTGCTCGCTTGTTTTCTGGAATTAATGCAGCAAGTGTTGCGCCTTCACCAGGTAGGGCAAGGCGATGAGGGTTAACAAGTTCACCCGCGTAAATAGTATTGGCAACGATTCTTCCCAATGCCTGTTCTTTTACTTTCAATGTTTCATCATCTATCCACTCCACTTCCATGAGCTTAGTAGACAAATGTTTCTCAGAGAGAATAGTTCCTGGTTCTAGCTCCATGGCGGCAACTAAAACGGGATGCCTTTCGACCTCTTCTAACTCGACTGTTGGTTGGTTTCTGCCATCCATCCATTGTTTAGCTATCAACACGGCAGCAAGGCCGAAAACAATGGAGAGCAGCAATAGCATGATGACTTGAGTCCGACTCATAATTTAGATCTCCCTATTCATCCACTGTGAAATACAGTCCCCAGGCACGAGTTAAAATGTCTGATGAGACGACTTTTCGTTTTCCTTCAAAAACGAGAACGTCTCTGCTAATGCCCAAAAGATCTTTAGGTAAGCATGGATAATTAGGCATGTTATTTTCACGGTGCAATTGATTTAATGTGTCAAAGAATTCAGGCGACAACGCAAGTTGCAAGTCTTTGGACAGCGATAACCAAAGCGCTTTATAGTCATCATCACCAAGTGGATTAAACTCAATTTTGTACCCCAGACGGCGTAAAAAAGCAGGGTCAGCAATTTTGCTTGGTGCAAAATTGGATGAGAATGCCAAAGTAAGCATAAATGGCACCGTTACTTGTTGACCATTTGGCAGCGCCAGATGGTCAAATAAGTATTCCATTGGAACGATCCATCTATTTAGCAAGGCATCAACAGGCATTGACTGACGACCGAGATCATCAATCACTAAGATTCCGTTGTTAGCCATCATTTGAAGTGGCGCAATCCATACACGATTATGCTCGCTGTGGTTTACCTCAAGCATCTCCAATGTCAGCTCACCGCCCACTTGAATGTTTGGTCTTTCACAAAGAACCCAGCGTTTGTCGTAATGGGTTTCCAACTTAACGAAAACCTGAGAATGGGAGTTGTCTAAACGACGGTGATGATGCTCTGAGAACACTTTGATGATGTTGCCATCGGCATATACGGCGTAAGGAATAAACACCGAAGTGTTCATTGCATTGAGCACTCTTGATGCGACGTAACTTTTACCAGTACCCGCGTGGCCATAAAGCAACAAAGCTCGTCCAGAGTTGATAGCAGGTCCGAGAACAGGAACTAAGTGATCCGAGCCAAAAACATCAGATAATGCACGCTCTACATCGATACGGGTAACAGGGTTTTTGCGTAGATCTTGTCCTTCAACAACGGTCCAATACTCTTCCAAAGAAACAGGAACAGGACCGATGTACGGATCTTTTCTATATGCAATGTCTGCTTCCGCAAGTCCTAACTCCGTTAGACTATAACGAATGTTCGAGTACGAATGGTTTAGCTTCTCAGATGTAGGCTGATATACCTCAACCCAGCTTCGTTTCCTCAACTGCGCCAAAGCAAGTTCAACAATATTTGAAACCACACATAACCGCTGTGTTAACTCGATCAAATCACATTTCGGATAAGCTGCCAGATGTTTCAACACTAAGTTTTCAACGACCGAAGCCGGTATGCCAAGACCTTCTACCGATGAAGGTACTTTTGGTGGATTTATTTGTGGCACGAGTTTTTCCCAATACACAGAGCCCATCACACTTCCCCTCCTTGAAGTTGCTTAGCCAACTGATGCTGCATGCCATTTATTATTTTTATTTAGTGGGTATAGGAAAAATAAGCTAATCCAATTACGATTATCGGCGCGAATGGAATGACTAACGGCTTACTGGACCTAAAGCCTGGTGTTACTTTTTCTAAGCAATACCCTTTAATCTGATGTGATAGAGCAACACTAGTCGATGACACATGTAGCACTAGATAAAAAATGCCGACAATGCCTCCAGCGAGTATTATCCCGGTAGACGCTTCCCCAAGGTTACTCAATCCCAACCATGCCCCTATGACGGCGAGTAACTTAACGTCTCCTCCAGCCATTACTTTGAAAAGATACAGCGCGAAACACACCGCAAACGCAACCAACCCACCATATAAATGATCCAAACCAGTTGTGGCTGGGTTGTAAATTACGTTTGCAGTTACTGCAACCAAAAGCATAAGCACCGCTTTATTCGGTATTCTGTGTTTCTGTGCGTCTGAAACTCCAATCGCAATAAGTAATGACCAAATAATTAACTCGCTAACCATTACGAAGAGCTAATACGACCAGCTACTGAAGTGAACTTAGTAGACAACGTTGTCCAGAAGCCTGAGCCCAAGAATGCAGTGACAATTAGTGCCGCACCTAGGATATACTCCAAAAGTGTTAGCCCCTCTTCGTCTTCCATGAAGTCCTTGATTAGATTGCGAAAGTTATCCATAAGATTATCCCCTTTATTTAACCAAATCTCGCTTGTCCATGACGCAGGTATCATATACACCCGAATCATGCTTAAACATTAGTCATCAAGAATTAGGGGGGTTAGGACTTTTTTGCCAAAGGTTAGTACTTTCTTGCCTGTCTGCGCTTCAGAGGCGAAATGTATCATAAATAAGACACATCACTGTAAGCTATGTGACACATTTCACACTTGCAGTATGACTATATAAGCCTAAGCTTAATAAACGAAAGGGTGAGGTCTGAAGCTCAAGGAATGAGGCTCGACTGACCTCAATGCATACTAACATTGGTGTAGTACGTACTGAGCAGGATTCATATGGATAAACAGACCAAAGCTTACTGGATAGGAGAGACTCTTTGCTCGCTGCCGGAACAATTTCGTTGTGAGTTTGATGGGAGCTTTGACATTATGGACTGCAGTAAAGATATCTCAGTCCTCAGTGATAAAGAACATAGCTATTTCTTTTACTACATAACCTGTGATCATCAAGAGCACTTGAAAGGTGTTATAACGCTCTGTAAAAACCTCGACAAAAAACTGATCGTCGTATCTCCAAAAGATACGGTTCTCCACTTGCCGCCCAAGCATATTTGTGCGGAATATTATAAGTTGAACGAGCTCACTCTTCCTATCTGGCTTTCACAAGTAAAATTGAAATACTTTTTGCATAGCAAAGTAGACGAAGAACAAATCTCGGTAGATAAACTTTTCTCTCGAAGCGGCAAGTCAAACTTTTCAGACGTAGTCCATTACATCGCCAATAACGTTCATAAGGACCTAAGAGAAGAGGAAGCAGCCGCTCTTTGTCATTACTCGCCGAACTACTTTTCCAAAGTTTTCCACCGTAAAGTGGGTATGTGCTTTCGTGATTATGTCACGGCGAAACGCATTTCATTAGCTAAGAAAATGCTAATTGAAAATGAATCGATGAAAATTGCTTACATTGCTTATCAGTGCGGGTATCGAGACGTTTCTTACTTTTCTCGAATTTTTAAGAAAAAAACCGGTCTGTCTCCAGCAAATTATCGACAGCAGTTTTAGGCTTTATTTGTAGCAACTGTCAGGACAACTAACGCTATCTTCCCCACATATTTCATCAAAATGCATTCCCGTGTCGCGATTTAACATGCTAAAGTTAACAATGCGTTAACAATTATAAATACAATGAGAAGACATGGAGTCACTTAAAATGAATCAGCCGAATCTAAATAGCGCTGCTGGTTGCGCTCTCCCACCACCAAATGAAATGATCCTCAAATGGGCTCAAGAGCGTCCAAATGAGGTCTACCTAAAACAAATTATTAACCGACAGTTTGTTGAGTACACATTCTCTGATGTTGCAGATCAAGCCTTAAAACTTGTCAGCGCACTACGCTCGCTTGGTGTAAAGCCTGGCGACAAAGTTGCGTTAGTATCTAAAAACTGTGCAGAATGGTTTATTTGCGATCTTGCTATGATGCTTGGTGACTATGTCAGTGTGCCAATCTTTCCTACCGCCGGTGCAGACACCATCGAATACTGTGTGACTCATAGTGAAAGTAAAGCGATCATTGGCGGAAAACTCGATGATCCCAAAGCAACTCAGCAAGTCATTGATGCTATGCCTGAACTCATTAGCATCGCTCTACCTTATGACACGGCACCTAAGTGTAAGCACGAATACCAAGCGCTCATTGCTGATGCAGTGCCAAGTGAAGAGCGTCCGCAGCATTACGATGACAAGCTAATGTCGTTGGTGTATACCTCAGGCACATCAGGGTTACCGAAAGGCGCGATGCTAACTTACGGCGCATTCAGTTGGTCTGTTCAGCAACTGATCAATCATATTGGTATCCAAGAAAACGACCGACTGTTCTCTTATTTACCGCTCGCTCATATTACAGAGCGTGTTTATATCTTCGGTTCATCGATTATGGGTGGCGTGCCAACAGCATTTCCAGAGTCACTGGACACTTTTATCGAAGATGTGAAGATGCACCGACCAACTCTGTTTATCTCCGTCCCACGATTATGGACGCTATTCCAGCAACGTATTCAAGACAAACTTCCACAGAAGAAGCTCAATATTCTGTTGAAAATCCCATTCGTCAATTCTTTGATCAAGAAAAAGCTAGCAGATGGTCTAGGTTTAGATCAGGCTCGAGTATTAGGCTGTGGCTCTGCACCTGTCTCGCCAGCGCTGTTGGAATGGTACCACTCAGTGGGCCTTGATATCACAGAGGCTTGGGGGATGACCGAATCATTTGCCTACAGCACGCTCAACTACCCATTTAGAGCTGACAAAATCGGTAGTGTCGGTAATGCAGGGCCAGGCATTGAGTTAAAAATCGCAGCTGATGATGAAATCATGGTGCGTGGCAAAGGGCTATTTTCTGGCTACTACAAAAATGACATTGCCACCCAAGAGTCTTTTGATTCAGAGGGCTGGCTACACACAGGCGATATCGGCGCTATCGACTCAGATGGTTATCTAACGATTCAAGGCCGTAAAAAAGATAACTTCAAAACCGCCAAAGGTAAATTTGTCTCTCCGGTTCCTATCGAGAAAAAGCTTTTCGAGTACAGTCGCGTAGAGATGATGTGTCTCATCGGTTTAGGGCTACCCGCTCCGATTCTTTTGGTTGTGCCACATGACTTCCCTAACTTTGATCGAGAGCGATACGCACGTACCACACGTAAAGTTATTGCCAGGATGAATCAAGAACTCGCCTCTCATGAGCAAATCAAAGGTGTGTTAATGATTAAAGAACCTTGGAGTATAGAAAATGGCGTACTGACTCCAACGCTTAAAATTAAACGTCATGTGCTCGAACAAAAGTATCATGAGATAGGCCACAATTGGCCAAAAGATGAATTGGTCGTGTGGGAAGAAGACTTGTAATTTTGCTTGCACTCCTCAACACCATTGGGGAGTGCAACTTAACTTTGAGCTTGAATCAAACTCATAGACTACTCTCTCCAGAATGGCTTACTCACTTCACAACTAATCTCCCTTTCACCTAATCCAATATCGTCCCAAAGGTGCTTTGGTAACTCTCTCAAGTGACGACGTGTCTTATAGTTCCTTCTCCAAGCCGCCAGTTTAGAATAAATTAACTGTAACCCGCTCTGATGGGCAGTAGGTATAGTACGCTCACAAGTGTGTGTCATGTTTTCCATTTCAAAGATCCCTATACAATGTTGACCACTTAATAATCAGCGACTACGCTGATATCCTCAAACGATAGAATCTGCCATAGAGTTAAGGAAAACTAATGTGAAAGATCGAATGCCTCCCTTACAGGGCTTGTATTACTTTTTCGTTGCAGCAAAGGAAGGAAGCTTTAAAACGGCAGCAAAAGAACTGTTTGTTACGCCAGCGGCCATTAGTCAGCAAATTCGTCATTTAGAAGAGTTCTTAGGCACGGACCTATTTGTTCGTCAGCACAGAAAAATCGTGCTCACACCAGAGGGAGAGCTACTGTTTAGTCAGGCAGAAAGAGGGTTTGCTCATTTGCAGCAAGGGGTTAGATTAGTCAATCAAGATCCAAACCCGAACCACCTTTCGATATCAACACTCCCCTCTTTCGCTCATCATTGGTTAGTCCCGAAAATTACGGCTTTTCGCCAGCGTCACCCTGATATCGCCTTACTATTAGAACCAACCAATGATTTGGTGTCTTTTCAAGATAGTCAGATAGATTTATGTGTTCGTTACGGTTTAGGAAAATATCCCAATTTAGAATCACAATGGCTGATGGACGAAGCTTTTTATCCTGCTTGTCATCCGGTGTACCAGAAAGAGCACGGGATCTATAACATCGAGGATTTAAGCAAAGCTGAGCTGATTGAAGATGTTTGGCCTGATCTTGATTGGAATATGTGGTTAGCAACCTTGGGTCACTGCGCAGCAAAGCCTACCTTAAAATACAGTGGATCACATCTCGTGCTTGAGGCTGCACTATCACTTCAAGGCGTGGCATTAGTAAAACACAGTTTAGCCCATCAATATTTTCGTTCTGGCAAATTGGTCCGAATTGGAGATATCGCTATCAAGCCCAACTTTGCGTATTACTTGTGTGCGCCAAAAGGCTACTTAAAAAGACCTAAAGCTCAATTGTTTGCGCAATGGTTGAAGGAAGAAATAGAAATATTTGAAAAGTCAGTGGTACCAGACTTTAAGACCATTGACCTAAAAGGCAACAGTACTAGAACGGCATCATAACAATCGTCAAAACAAACGCTAAATAGGAATAAAACAAACACGCTCTGCGTATAAGACTGCTAAATACAAAAAGCCCCGCACTAAGCGGGGCTTTCAAGTTATAGAGTTAACTTAAGAATTACTTCTTAGCGTTACGCTCTTTAACGTCAGCAATTACTTGCTCTGCAACGTTTGTTGGACATGGTGCGTAGTGGGAGAACTCCATAGAGAACTGACCACGACCAGAAGTCATAGTACGTAGAGTACCGATGTAACCAAACATTTCTGATAGAGGTACATCACCCTTGATACGTACGCCAGTAGAAGCTGCTTGTTGGTCTTTGATCATACCACGACGACGGTTAAGGTCACCGATTACGTCACCAACGTGATCTTCTGGAGTGAACACGTCAACTTTCATGATTGGCTCAAGAAGTTGCGCGCCAGCTTTAGGCATAGACTGACGGAATGCACCTTTCGCTGCGATTTCGTAAGCGATAGCTGAAGAGTCAACTGCGTGGAAACCACCGTCGAATAGTTCAACTTCAACGTCTAGAGTAGGGAAGCCAGCTAGAACACCGTGCTCCATCATTGACGCAAAGCCTTTCTCAACTGCAGGCCAGAATTCTTTAGGTACGTTACCACCAACAACTGTTGATTTGAACGTGAAGCCAGAGTTTGGCTCACCTGGTTTGATGCGGTAGTCGATCTTACCGAACTGACCAGAACCACCAGACTGTTTCTTGTGCGTGTAGCTATCTTCGATTGCTTGAGTGATAGTTTCACGGTAAGCAACCTGTGGAGCACCAACTTCTAGCTCAACGCCGTAAGTACGCTTAAGGATATCTACCTTGATGTCTAGGTGAAGTTCACCCATACCTTTCAGGATAGTTTCGCCTGAATCTTCATCAGTCTCAACTTGGAATGATGGATCTTCTGCAACCATTTTACCGATCGCGATACCCATCTTCTCAGAACCGCCTTTATCTTTAGGCTTAACTGCGATAGAGATTACTGGATCTGGGAAGATCATTGGCTCAAGAGTACATTCGTGCTTAGGATCACATAGAGTGTGACCAGTTTGAACGTTCTTCATACCAACTACAGCGATGATGTCACCAGCTTGTGCTGAATCGATCTCGTTACGCTCGTCCGCGTGCATCTCAACCATACGGCCGATACGCTCTGTTTTACCAGTTGCAGAGTTAAGGATTGTATCACCTTTCTTCATCTTACCAGAGTAGATGCGGATAAAGGTTAGAGCACCGAAGCGGTCATCCATAATCTTAAATGCAAGAGCACGTAGTGGCTCGTCTGCAGATACAGTCGCAACTTCACCAGTTGGCTCACCAGTCTCTGAATCAGTTAGAGGCTGTGGATCAACTTCTGTTGGAGATGGTAGGTAATCAATTACCGCGTCAAGAATAAGTTGGATACCTTTGTTCTTGTACGCTGAACCACAGTAAGTTGGGAAGAATGCTAGATCACGAGTACCTTTACGGATACAACGTTTGATGTCTTCTAGAGATGGCTCTTCGCCTTCTTCTAGGTAAGCCATCATTAGATCTTCGTCTTGCTCTAGAGCAGTTTCGATTAGCATTTCACGGTATTCAGCAGCTTTCTCTACCATGTCTGCTGGAATATCTTGAACTTCGTAGTTCTCTGGTTGGCCAGACTCATCCCATACGTAAGCTTGTTGGCTTAGTACGTCTACAACACCTACGAAATCTTCTTCGATACCGATAGGTAGAGTCATAACTAGAGGTGTAGCACCTAGTACGTTCTGTACTTGATCTACAACTTTGTAGAAATCTGCGCCCATACGGTCTAGTTTGTTAACGAAGATCAGACGTGATACGTGTGATTCGTCAGCGTAACGCCAGTTAGTTTCTGACTGAGGCTCAACACCACCAGAACCACAGAATACACCGATACCACCGTCAAGTACTTTTAGAGAACGGTAAACTTCGATAGTGAAGTCAACGTGTCCAGGAGTATCGATGATGTTTAGACGGTGATCGTTCCAGAAACAAGTTGTTGCTGCAGACTGGATTGTGATACCACGCTCAGCTTCCTGCTCCATGAAGTCAGTAGTAGTTGAACCGTCGTGAGTGTCACCGATCTTATGGATCTTACCAGTTAGCTTTAGGATACGCTCTGTAGAGGTAGTTTTACCCGCGTCTACGTGAGCAAAAATACCAATGTTTCTGTATTTTGATAAATCAGTCATTGTCTTACTCTGTTAATAAGGTATAAAGTGCGCGCAGAGTATATCACATTCTGTCAATACTGATACCCTTGCGTGCGGATGGAAGAAAAAAAATTTTAACGTGAAATTTCCGTCCCCAAAGCATAGTCAAACACAGCAATTTATGTACTTTATTCGCATTTTATTGAGGACGAATAGAACTGTTTGTGATTGCACAAATACCATTCTTATGAGCATTACAGCTCGTCAAAAGCCTCTATAGCTTCCGACAATTTCTTAACGCCGTGAATTTGCATGCCAGGGATGCCACCTTTCGGCATGTTGGCTGCTGGCACGATGGCTTTCTTGAAACCATGTTTGAACGCTTCATTCAAACGCTCTTGCCCACTTGGCACTGGACGGATTTCGCCCGCAAGCCCTACCTCACCAAAAATCACCACATCTTTAGGGAGTGGACGGTCACGAAAACTCGATAAAAGCGCCATAACTAAAGCAAGATCAGCGCTCGTCTCCGTCACCTTAACACCGCCAACCACATTAACAAAGACATCTTGGTCTGCCATTTGTAAGCCACCATGCTTATGCAACACAGCGAGCAAAAGTGATAGGCGGTTCTGCTCCAAGCCGACCGCAACACGACGAGGGTTGGCTAACTGCGAGTAATCCACCAGCGCTTGAATCTCTACTAGCAGAGGGCGCGTGCCTTCCCAAACCACCATGACGGAAGAGCCTGATGTTTCTTCTTCACCACGAGAAAGGAAGATCGCTGATGGGTTACTCACTTCTTTCAATCCTTGGCCTGTCATTGCAAAGACACCAAGCTCATTCACAGCGCCAAAACGGTTTTTATGACTACGCAAAGTGCGGAATCGGCTATCCGTTCCACCATCGAGTAGTACCGAACAGTCGATAATGTGTTCAAGAACTTTGGGGCCCGCAAGGGTACCATCTTTTGTTACGTGACCAACAATAAATACCGCAACATTATTCTGTTTTGCGTATCGTGTCAGAGCCGTCGCAGATTCACGTACCTGAGCAACACTGCCAGGCGACGATTGAACATCAGAAACGTGCATCACCTGAATCGAGTCTATTACCATTATACGAGGCTGCTCTTTTTCGGCGATTTGGCAAATTTTGTCGACGTTCGTTTCCGATAGCATTTTTAAATGATCTTTCGGCAAGCCCAATCGGGAAGCACGCATTGCCACCTGCTGTAATGACTCTTCACCGGTTACGTAAAGCGTTGGCATTTGCGCAGATAAACTACACATGGTTTGCAACAGAAGGGTTGATTTACCTGCACCAGGGTTACCACCAATCAAAATTGCGGCACCTGGCACAACACCACCACCCAACACGCGGTCAAGCTCTTTAAACCCACTGGTGAAGCGAGGTACTTCTTGCAGATCAATTTCGGATAGCGTTTGAACCGTAGCTTCTGTTGCGGAACCAGCGTAGCCGCTTAAGCGTTCATTGCGAGCAACGGTTGGCGATGCTGCGATACGTACTTCTGTTATCGTATTCCATGCACCACATGCGTTACACTGCCCCTGCCAACGGGGAAAGTCCGCGCCACAATCATTACAAACATACGCTCGTTTTGCTTTCGCCATGATGCCTCAATTTTTTCTACAAATGTGACTAAGCACAGCCAAGTCAGACCTGAACTGAAATGAACTATTGATATACTTAAGTATTACTTCGCTTAGCCGATACAATTTAAAGTAACTACATACTCTAACAGAAATAATGCAGCAATCTGAAATTCTCTCGCTCGCAGAACGACTCATTCCCGTTTACGGTACGAATGACTTTGACTTTGTCCTTGGCCAACTGACCGAGGAAGAGCCGCCTTCGGCCAAAATTTTGGTTAAAATGGAACTTAACCGCTTAATGGCTCCATGCAAAAAAAGCATTGATTTGCGAGGTCGCGTTCAAGGCGAATGTCGCGAGTATATTTTGGATGGTATTCCACATTGGTTGGATGATGTTGCTTTCAACGCTTACCATAAAAACATCAAAAAGTTTGGCTGCTACACGGAAGGAATGTGGGAAGCATTGGTCAACACGCGAAATAACTTTCGCGTAATGAGCAAGCGCCTTACTCAGCAAAAAACGCAATCGTTAACGGATCCTAAAAGCCCGTTCTTAGCAGAACCCGTTCACCTAGGCTACGATTTAAAGCGCCAAGAAAAACGCTTGAAAGTCCAATCTCAAGTTGAAATTTGCCGTTCTAAAGGACAGCTTCTTCATGGATTAAGCATTGATTTATCTAGCTCTGGCGCAAAGTTCAAAGTCCCGAGCGCATTTAAATATAACCTTGGGGAAATTATTCAGGTCACGTTTACTGAATTTGCCAGCAAATCTAACGTTGCAGGTATAGAGAAACCGCTTGCATACCGCATACTCGCGGTTGATGACTGTTACGAAAATGACTCAGTTCGATACCTCAGAACCATACGCTTAACTGACACCAATGTCGTCACCAGAGTGATAGATGAAGCGCTCAACAGTGCTGCTAAAAGGGCTCGTCACGACAATCAAGACAAGATTATTCGAGCTCGAACTCGCGGTTATGAGCACATCGCACTAAAGCACACCAGCAGCTTGCCTCTATTCTTTGATGGTAGTGACCTAAAATTAGCAATGTTAACGCCAAACAATCAAAAGCTTTGGCAATACTGGCACGATGAGAGAAACCAGCAAATGTTTGGTTCCTTATTCAACGAGCAACGCATCGCGTCACTCATTAAGCCTGGTGTTAAAGGAACAACCAATGTCCTTTATTCATTTACTCACGAGCACGAGAATCGAACCTATTTCTATTCGATGTTTCGTCCAGAAGCAACTCGCGAACAGCGCCAGCTATTTTGGCATTTAGGTGGCAAACGAGAGAGTTGGCGCGCCTTTAGAATTTCAATCTTTGAACTATCAGAGCAAGAACAGGAAGACCTAGCAGCATTCTCTCCAGAGTTGGCAGAAACGTCTCAATCACTGACTCATATTGGTATTTTGCAAGAAATTGCTGACGAAAAGTCAGGGCAGGATTACCTGCTAACTGAAAAGCCGCGCTTACCCGCTAATACATTAAACGCGTTTCGCCATCCGAGAAGAGTTATCGGCAATCCAAAGGGCATTTATTTTGATGCAAAGTCTCGTCGAAAAGAGCCTCGTTATCGTTTTAAAACACCTTTAGAGTTGTACTCAGGACAGACTAAAACAGGCGGCAGTACTGTTGACCTTTCCAAACGAGGACTCGGAATTAGGCTAAGTGAGCCCACGATGTTACGTTCTGGGCAAGAGGTAAGAATCAACTTTCGAGAATTACAACTCTACGATAAAAAATTGCCGTTAATGTCGGTGCCATACCGAGTAATTCGTGTAAGCCCAGACGGTTGTAGCGTGCAGCTAGTTATTGATGAAAGCAGCCAAACCATGAAGGTAATCGCTTTTTTCAACAGCATTATCGAGCACAATCAAGACAAGCTAATCCCGCAAAAAGAGACGCTACCAAGTAATGCTCTACTTGAAAGGCTACACTGCATGTTGCTCTCGCGTACGCTGAGCACGCCCATTTTTATCAGTAAGAGTACGTCATCTTCAATCAAAACCCCCGTTATCGGGGTGAACTTGCCGCTACCTAAACACATTGAGCTTTTTGCCCGTCTTGGGCATGACCAACTGTTGTCACTTGAACCTATCTTTAAAGGCCGGACAAGCACATTAATCGCAGAGCCAATAAAACGTGTAGAAGGTGCTCAAGCCAGACATCAGGATATCTACATAAGCGCCGCAAAAGTAGGCAATAAAATTACAGGCATTGAGTCAAAGCTTCATCAAGAGTTCAACAGCGTAAAAGAGCGGATTCAATTTATAAAGAAAGCGCGAATGATGGGTGACTTTTACGTGCTTCGCCTTTCTACTGCACCAATTTTCGATCCGATGACATCATTACTGCAACAAGATTTAAGTGACTTAACCCAATTTGGTGTACATCAAGCGAGCAAGTTAGAAAAAGAGTTGACGGCGCTCGTTGGTTACAGTGAATTTGAAGACATTACTGAAGAGGTTGTAATTAGATTGGAGTTAACCGAGTAAATTCAAAGTCATACCAAATTGAAAAAAAACACCGCCTTTCTGGCGGTGTTTTTGAATGGATGGTTAAGGTTTAGCTTTCCAGCTAACCTTTTGCTGCTTCACCAATGCGCCAGATAAAATACAGAGCACACCGCCCAACCCAGCAAAGCGAATCGCAGATTGCGCTTGAGCTTCCACTTTTGGTTTTGCGTGATACGCAATCCCTAATCCTGCCACCGACATCATCACAAGATCATTAGCGCCATCACCGACAGCAACCGTGTTGTGCTGCTCAATTTCATATTCATCCGCCAGTTCCACTAGAATGTCAGACTTCATCTGCGCCGTTACCACATCACCAAGTACGTTACCCGTGAGTTTGCCGTCAATAATTTCTAATTGATTGGAGCGAGCAAAATCTAAGTCGACTTTATCTTTGATGTAATCAGAGAAGTAAGTAAAACCACCGGAAGCAATCGCTGTTTTCCAGCCCAAGGCTTTCAACGTCGCAATTAGCGCTTCAAAGTCCGGCATGAATGGTAACTGGGAACGAACTTGTTCAAGAATTGATTCATCGGCACCTTTGAGCTTACCAACTCGCTGACGTAAACTTTGCTCAAAATCCAGCTCACCTTGCATGGCACGTTCAGTGACTTCAGCGACCTCATCCCCTACTCCTGCCAGTTTCGCGATTTCATCAATACACTCTATCTGGATCGCCGTTGAATCCATATCAAATACAATCAACCCTTGGGTTGATAGATCGGGCACTTCATTAAGCGAGGCGTAATCTAGGTTGAGACTTTGTAAGATCGTTTCATGTTGAGGAGTCAACTCTCCGGCCATCAGGGCTACTTCATATTGGCCAACTTTCCACGTTTCTAGTATCGGGTTGTAAAAGCCGGTGAAGAAATCAATGTCTTCGAAGTGACTTGGCGAAAGGTACTCAGCAAATACGATCCAGTTTGCTTTTGCTTTATCTAATTGGGAGGCAAATCGAGTCTCGGGTAATCGTTTTAAAAGTGTCGTATGTTTTCTGATAGGCAAGCTTTTTGACGCGTCCATGTATATAATCCCTTATGACTTTGCTAAAACGTTACCTCAACAAACTAAAAAGGCAAGTCTTTGTTTTATTTTAAATGGATGAGTAAAGAGCATGAGTGAATCTTTGTTCTCAGTAAGGAATGCCCTAAGAATTCTGGCACTAATCCTACTGTGTGTGATGTTGTTTATCACAATAAAAAACAGTGTTGTGATCAGTAAGGGTAATGAGAAAATTCAAGCACAACAGCTTGAAACACTCACCAAAGTTTTGATTTCACAGGCGTCTCTTTCTGCCAGTGAGATGATTTTAACTAAAGATCAAGAACGATTACTTCAGCTAACAAACCAGCTAGCACAAGACCGTTTAGTGTTTGATGCAACAATCTACGATGCACAGGGTGTACGTTTAGCGTCTAGTGAAGAGGCATTATCGGTACGCGAAGTTCTTGGCCTGGATACGCCTTTGGCAACAGCTTCCATTGGTCGCCAGCAGTTGGTTGAACCAGTTTTTGCAGATGGTGCGCTTATCGGTTTTGTTCGCGTGACCTTTGAGACGGGCCGGGTGACGGCTATTTCTGACCACCACTATCGCAAGAGCGATCGTTATATGTACATGATGGTCTTAATGAGCTTTGTCTGTGGTATGTTGTTCATCTTGATTTTACGTCGACAACCGATACGTCGTAAAAAAGCGCCAAACCTGCTGCTAACCAAGTAACTAGGTAGCGCTAACAACTCATATAAAAACAGCCCGTAATGTGCGGGCTGTTTTTTTAGCTCTTGAGAGCGAAAAATAGAATGACTCTTCGTCGCTTACTCTTCGTCACCAAGCAATACTGAATCTAGTGCGATTAGCATCATGTCGTTGAATGTCGTTTGACGCTCGTCAGATGTAGTCTGTTCGCCAGTCTTGATATGATCAGAAACCGTACAGATTGTCAGAGCTTTTGCACCGTATTCTGCCGCAACACCGTAAATACCAGCCGCTTCCATT
Source organism: Vibrio sp. D417a (assembly GCF_030248595.1). Lineage (NCBI taxonomy): Bacteria > Pseudomonadati > Pseudomonadota > Gammaproteobacteria > Vibrionales > Vibrionaceae > Vibrio > Vibrio sp. D417a. Next base: position 177,591 of record NZ_JAHGAM010000011.1, read on the forward strand.
TCAACACCAACAATGCCGTACTTGTCCATTACATCGAACATTTCTGGATCTGGCGTGTAGAAAAGCTCTGCTGAGAATAGGTTACCAACTTTAACGTCAATACCGCGAGCTTTTGCAGCGTCTTCTGCCGCACGAACCATGTTGTAGTCTGCGATTGCCGCGAAGTCATGACCTTTAAAGCGGATACGGTTCACTTTAGAGTCAGTACATGCACCCATGCCGATCACAACATCACGCACTTTGATGTCTTCATTCACTGCGCCACAGCTGCCAACACGGATGATTTTCTTCACGCCGAAGTCTTTGATTAGTTCAGTCGCGTAAATCGAGCATGATGGGATACCCATACCGTGGCCCATTACCGAGATCTTACGGCCTTTGTATGTACCTGTGTAACCAAACATATTACGAACGTCACACACTTGAACGACATCTTCAAGGAAAGTCTCTGCGATGTATTTTGCACGTAGTGGATCACCAGGCATCAGTACGACGTCTGCAAATGCACCCATTTCAGCATTGATATGTGGAGTTGCCATTTTCTTTTCCTTAACCTTTCTCTAGCGCTCCGCGCTTAAGGCGATATAAGCCAGAGTATTCTCATTTCCGACAAGCAGCATTTACATACTGCAAACATAAAACTAGGAGCAATCAAGCTCCTAGTTTTCAAAAACCTAACTAATTATAGGAAGTTCTTACCGTAATCCATTGGAGAAGTACCGAAGTAACTTGCCAATGTTTGACCGATATCTGCGAATGTTTCGCGGCGGCCAAGAGAACCAGCTGGTACTTTTTGACCATAAACCAATACTGGGATGTGCTCACGAGTATGGTCAGTGCCTGGCCATGTTGGGTCACAGCCGTGGTCTGCCGTTAGGATAAGCACATCGTCTTCTTCCATAATCTCTAGCACTTCGTTGATGCGACCATCGAAGTACTCAAGTGCCGCCGCGTAACCCGCTACGTCACGACGGTGACCGTAAGCTGAGTCGAAGTCTACAAAGTTAGTGAATACGATCGTGTTGTCGCCCGCTTCTTTGATTTGCTCTAGCGTTGCTTCGAACAATGCAGGGATACCTGTCGCTTTCACTTTCTTAGTGATGCCGCAGTTTGCGTAGATATCAGCAATCTTACCAATAGAAACCACGTTGCCTTGCTTCTCTTCAACAAGTTTCTGTAGAACCGTTGCTGATGGTGGCTCAACAGAAAGGTCACGACGGTTACCGGTACGCTCAAATTGACCTTTACCAGCACCAACAAATGGACGCGCGATAACACGACCAATGTTGTAATCTTCTAGCTCTTCACGTGCGATTTGGCAAAGCTCTAGTAGACGGTCTAGACCGAAAGTCTCTTCGTGACATGCGATTTGGAATACAGAGTCCGCAGAGGTGTAGAAGATTGGTTTGCCAGTCTTCATGTGCTCTTCACCAAGATCGTCAAGAACTTGAGTACCAGATGCGTGGCAGTTACCTAGGAAACCGTCAAGACCTGCACGCTCAAGAATGCGGTCAGTCAATTCTTTCGGGAAGCTGTTTGCTTTGTCAGTGAAGTAACCCCAGTCAAACAGAACAGGCACACCTGCGATTTCCCAGTGACCAGACGGCGTGTCTTTACCTGAAGAAAGCTCTGCTGCATGACCGTATGCACCAATGATTTCAGCGTCTGCGTCTAGTCCAGGTGCGAAGCGACCTGTCGATTCTTTATGCGCCATTGCCAAACCAAGTTTCGATAGATTTGGAAGGCGAAGTGCACCTTGGCGATTGTCGTTATCTGCTAAGCCTTTTTCACATTGGTCAGCGATGTGACCTAGTGTGTCTGAACCTACATCACCAAATTTTTTAGCGTCGGCAGTTGCACCGATACCGAATGAGTCTAGTACTAAAATAAATGCTCTTTTCATTGCTCGTTCCTTAGGCCCACTCGGCTTTTTATTATGGTTGAGTAGGCCTTGTGTAATTACTTGTTCTATTAGATATCTTCTGCACGAATTTGGCGGTAAACCTCTGGAGTTGGTGTGTATTCACCACCTACTTTGATTGCACTGCGCAGTGCTTTTGCCGCTTCTTCCCATTGCTCTTCAGTGCGAGCGTGGATGACCGCAAGAGGTTTATCACTGTCTGCGACCTCACCTAGGCGGATGAACTCGTCGAAACCAACTGCGTAGTCGATTTCATCAGTAGCAACTCGACGACCACCACCCATAGCAACCACAGCCATGCCGATAGCACGTGTATCCATTGCAGAGACAATGCCCGTTTCTGTTGCGTAAACTGGCTTGATGATTTCTGCTTTTTCTAAGTAGTTGTCGTAGTTTTCTACGAAGTCCGCAGGGCCGCCTAAGCCAGCAACCATCTTGCCGAAGCACTCAGCCGCTTTGCCGTTATCCAGCACTTCCATCAGTTTTGCGCGTGCGTCTTCTGTGTCCTCAGCAAGCTTGCCAAGTACTAACATTTCAGCACATGAAGCCATGGTCACTTCAAGTAGACGAGGGTTACGGTATTCACCTGTTAAGAAACGAACCGCTTCACGAACTTCTACCGCGTTACCCGCTGAAGACGCCAATACTTGATTCATGTCCGTAAGAATTGCCGTAGTCTTAGTGCCAGCACCGTTTGCTACCGCAACGATTGATTTTGCTAGCTCTTCAGACGCTTCGTAAGTTGGCATAAATGCACCTGAACCCACTTTTACGTCCATCACTAGCGATTCCAGACCCGCCGCCAGTTTCTTAGAAAGGATCGACGCCGTAATCAGGGAGATATTGTCTACCGTTGCGGTAATATCACGAGTCGCGTAAACACGCTTATCCGCAGGAGCAAGGTCACCAGTTTGACCGATGATCGCCACACCAGCGTCTTTGGTTACTTGACCAAAAACATCGTTGCTCGGCGTAATGTTGTAACCAGGGATAGATTCAAGTTTATCCAGCGTACCGCCTGTATGACCAAGACCGCGGCCAGAGATCATAGGTACGAAACCGCCACACGCTGCCACCATTGGGCCAAGCATTAAAGAAGTTACGTCACCCACACCACCGGTTGAATGTTTGTCGACAATTGGACCACCGAAATTCATGTGGCTCCAGTCGATAACCATGCCCGAATCACGCATTGCACACGTTAAGGCGATGCGCTCATCCATGGTCATTTCATTAAAGAAAATCGTCATAGCAAACGCCGCAATCTGACCTTCAGATACCGTGTTGTTCGCTACGCCTTGAATAAAGAAGTTGATTTCGTCGGCGGTTAGGACTTCGCCGTCACGTTTTTTACGAATGATTTCTTGTGGTAAATACATTAGTGCCTCCCAAGCTCTTTTGAGCCATGGTTGTAGTAGGATAGAAGAGGTTTGGTAGCACCCGTTTAGGTGCTACCGTTCAGACGTATTATTGGAATTAGTACGCTGTTGGATCAGCGACGTCGTCCGATACTTCTAATGTATTTAGTAGGTTGGTTAGCAGGCTAGACGCACCAAAACGGTAGTGACGAGCATCAACCCAGTTGTCACCTAGGATTTCGTCAGCCATTGCTAGGTATGCTGCTGCGTCTTCAGCAGTGCGCACACCACCTGCTGGTTTGAAACCAACAGTTTCTGCAACACCCATGTCGCGAATAACTTCAAGCATCATGCGAGCGTATTCTGGTGTTGCGTTTACTGGCACTTTACCAGTTGAAGTTTTAATGAAGTCAGCACCTGCTTCAATACAGATTTGAGATGCTTTCTTGATTAGTGCTTCTTCTTTTAGTTCACCTGTTTCGATGATCACTTTAAGAAGAATGTCACCACAAGCTTCTTTACATTGCTTAACTAGTTCGAAGCCTACTTTCTCATCACCCGCCATTAGCGCGCGGTAAGGAAAAACTACGTCAACTTCGTCTGCACCGTAAGCAACCGCCGCTTTTGTTTCAGCAACTGCGATTTCAATGTCGTCGTTACCATGTGGGAAGTTCGTTACTGTTGCAATACGAACCTCTGGCGTACCTTGCTCACGAAGTGTCTTCTTAGCAATAGGAATAAAGCGAGGGTAAATACAAATTGCAGCTGTGTTGCCTACTGCTGTTTTCGCGTCATGACATAGTGAGATCACTTTTGCATCAGTGTCATCGTCATTCAACGTAGTTAGGTCCATAAGTTTAAGTGCACGTAGCGCTGCTGCTTTTAAATCGCTCATTTCTATCTCCGATCAATATTCAAAAAATTCACTACTCAGCCTTACATCACGTCTTTAACTATAATCAACAAGTCGAGACAATGTGAGTAAATGGCTAAACAGTCTATTAATGAACGGACTTGGTTCCCTGAAGACTCGGCATATACAGCGAAAATTTATCATATGCCAATTGCTATCCTTGTCACCGCACAGTACCAGTTTGGCCTATGGCACAACAATCTATGATTGCGGTGTCTTTAATATCACATCACAAAGCAAAACGCCTATTAGATCTGATATTGCAGGGCAATTCATTTGCCCATCGATTATGTAATATTCATTACGTGATTAAGAATCAAGCTTAACCACTATCCTGTGATTAATACATTATAGAGTTTCACCGCAAAACTGTAGCACCAAATAGAGCGCAAACGGTTTGTATCTCAAAATTTCCTAGCCCCTATTCCATTGACTGCGTAATACCTCGACTAAGGCAAACACCCGATGAAATTTTGGAGCCCGAAAAACGAAAAATGCCCCGCAGCAATCTCTTGCTACAGGGCATGATGTAAAACGGCGTCTATATATTAAGAACCGATTCTAATTATAGTGCTGCAAGGCTTAAGCAGAAGCCTGCAATTGTCGCTGCCATAAGGTTAGACAACGTACCTGCAAGAACTGCTTTAACACCCATGCGAGCGATGTCACTACGACGGTTTGGTGCAAGGCTACCTAAACCACCAAGTAGAATCGCGATAGAAGAAAGGTTCGCGAAACCACATAGTGCGAATGAGATGATAGCTGTTGTCTTCTCAGACATTACTTCACCAGTTGCCGCGATTACTTGAGCGTTTTCACCTAGGTATGGTGTGAAGTTCAAGTAAGCAACGAATTCGTTCACTACGATTTTCTGACCGATGAATGAACCAGCTGTTACAGCTTCTGCCCATGGAACACCGATTAGGAATGCTAGTGGAGAGAACGCGTAACCTAGGATTAGCTCTAGTGTTAGTTCTGGCATGCCGAACCAACCACCGATGCCACCTAGCATACCGTTGATTAGCGCGATTAGACCAACGAATGCGATTAGCATTGCACCTACGTTAAGCGCAAGTTGTAGACCAGAAGCCGCACCGCCCGCAGCTGCGTCGATTACGTTAACTGGTTTGTCGTCACCGCCGTCCATCGCTTCTTCGATACTTTCGTGAGGCTGGTCAGTCTCAGGGTGAAGGATTTTAGCGAACAGTAGACCACCTGGTGCTGCCATGAATGATGCCGCAACTAGGTACTCTAGTGGAACACCCATAGATGCGTAACCAGCTAGTACACCACCAGCAACAGAAGCTAGACCACCACACATTACCGCGAATAGCTCTGATTGAGTCATTTTTGGAACGAATGGGCGAACAACTAGAGGTGCCTCAGTTTGACCTACGAAAATGTTAGCTGCAGCTGACATTGATTCCGCACGAGAAGTGCCTAGCGCTTTTTGTAGTGCGCCACCAAGAATCTTGATAACCCATTGCATAACGCCAATGTAGTAAAGAACTGAAATCAGTGCAGAGAAGAAGATCAGTGTAGGAAGAACACGGAATGCGAAGATGAAACCGCCGCCGCCGAATACTTCGAACATCTTGTCAGAAACAAGACCACCGAATAGGAATGATGAACCATCGTTACCGTAGTTGATAACGTTAGAAACACCTGAAGAGAAACCGTTTAGTAGATCACGGCCCCAAGGTACATACAGAACAAATGCACCTAATGCGAATTGGATAGCGAATGCGCCACCCACAGTTCTAAAGTTGATAGCTTTTCGGTTGTTAGAAAATGCTACTGCAATCGCAAGAAGCACTACCATACCGATTAGGCTCATAAACAGGCTCATAGTTTATGACTTCCTTATAAGTTATTTATTGGCGTGTTACAAAATGGAGCTATAAAGCGGGGGCAATTATACTCATGCAGAATCAATTAAAGTAATGCCAGCCTCACACTTTCCTATAAGATTCATGATTGATTCAACCAGCTTTGTGAGTTAATTCACAATAAGCAGGAAAACGTTTTCGATTTCAAACCACATCTTTAGATTTTATTCACATATCGAGAAAGCAAAATTGCTATTTTTCCACAGTTGAGAGGCAATCGATTGCTTTCGGCCGTTATGCAACTCTACGAGCTCATTAAAGACGTGAATGAGTTTGGCTGGGTGATTTGACTCCCCTTGATATCCAAGTATAGGCATATCTGGTGCGTCTGTTTCGATTACTAGGTTTTCGAGTGGTAATTTTTGAATTGCGTCGCGTGTTTTCTTGGCTCTTGGGTAGGTAATCGTTCCTCCTACACCGATAAAAAAACCTAATTTGACCCACTCCATGGCTTGCTGATAACTCCCAGAAAAAGCGTGTAGCACACCACCTCTAGGGAGATTCGCCGCTTTCACCATTTGAATGAGGCGATTGTGCGCTTTTCGGCTATGTAAAATAACTGGGAGTTCGAAGCGTCTAGCCAGCTCAAATTGAACTTCAAGTATCTTTTCTTGCAACTGTGGATCAACATCAATGGCAAAATCTAAACCACACTCTCCTATTGCCACGCACTGTGGCCCTTTTTGATTTAGATAGCCTTCTAGCTCTGTAAGGTGCTGCTCAACGTTATCTTCAAGAAAATACGGATGAAAGCCGAGCGCATAATACAAATTGGCATGTTGCTCTGCCAAAGTTTGAATACGAGCCCAGTTTTGCGGACCGACGGAAGGAATCAAAATTCTTGCGACGCCTTGCGTTTGAGCAAGCTCAAGTTGATGCGCAAAGTCATCTTGAAACACATCAAAATCAAAGTGGCAGTGCGTATCAAAGAGCTTCATCTTGACGCTTTTTATCTGTATCTGCGGGCAGAAAATCAGAGGATGGTTGGGCTTCACTCTTCTCTTCAGTTTGATGGGTAGGGTCTTTTCGATATGGGACACAACTGCGTTTCTGATCGGGAGTTAACCCCATATCTTTACACCAGTTGTCGTAACGCTTTAGCCCACGTTTAAACCAATTCATATCTTATCCTTATATAAAAACGCCCTTGGCTAAGTTTATAGCCAAGGGCGTTTTAAAATCTAGTTTGCGTTAAGGCTTACCCTAACCGCGCAAATTAGTGCTCGCGCGTCGCACGGAAATCAACGTCAGGGAAACGCTCTTTCGCTAAGTTTAAGTTAACCATTGTTGGAGCGATATACGTTAGGTTATCACCACCATCCAATGCTAAGTTCGCTTGATTCTTGCGTTGGAACTCATCCAGTTTCTTCGCATCACCACACTCAACCCAACGCGCAGTTGCAACGTTAATGCCTTCATAAATCGCTTCAACGTTATACTCAGACTTCAAACGAGCCACAACAACATCAAACTGAAGTACACCAACGGCACCAACGATCAGATCGTTGTTCTGTAGAGGACGGAATACCTGTACCGCACCTTCTTCTGATAGCTGAACCAAACCTTTGAGAAGCTGCTTCTGCTTTAGTGGATCTTTCAGGCGAATACGACGGAATAGTTCCGGAGCGAAGTTCGGAATACCAGAGAACTTAAGTGATTCACCTTGCGTAAAGGTATCACCAATCTGAATAGTGCCGTGGTTGTGTAGACCAATGATGTCTCCGGCGTAAGCGTGTTCTGCGCGTGCACGGTCACCAGCCATAAAGGTTACTGCATCAGAGATACTCACTTGCTTGCCAAGACGAACGTGGTTCATCTTCATACCTTGCGTGTAAGTGCCCGATACAATACGCATGAATGCGATACGGTCGCGGTGTTTTGGGTCCATGTTCGCTTGGATCTTAAATACGAAACCAGAGAACTTCTCTTCAGTCGCTTCAACTTCACGTTCAACCGCTTGACGAGTTTTCGGCGCTGGAGCCCATTCAGTTAGACCGTCTAGCATATGATCCACACCAAAGTTACCTAATGCAGTACCGAAGTAAACTGGCGTAAGATCACCGGTTAGGAACATTTCCAAATCAAACTCAGGGCAAGCACCCATGACAAGCTCAAGCTCTTCTCGAACACTTTCCGCAAGGCCTGCACCAACTTTTTCATCAAGCTCTGGGTTATCGAGACCTTTGATGATTCGAACTTCTTGAATCTCATGACCGTGACCTGATTCGTATAAAATCGTTTCATCACGGTGAATGTGGTACACACCTTTAAATTCTTTACCACAGCCGATTGGCCATGTAATTGGCGCACACATCATGCCCAACTCGTTTTCTACCTCGTCCAATACTTCCATTGGATCACGAACGTCACGGTCAAGTTTGTTCATGAAGGTTACGATTGGCGTGTCACGCAGACGCGTTACTTCCATCAGCTTACGTGTACGATCCTCGACACCTTTCGCCGCATCGATAACCATCAAACACGAGTCTACTGCTGTTAACGTACGGTATGTATCTTCCGAGAAGTCTTCGTGTCCAGGCGTATCAAGTAGGTTTACCAGACAGTCATTGTAAGGGAACTGCATTACAGAAGTGGTTACCGAGATACCACGTTCTTTTTCCATTTCCATCCAGTCTGATTTTGCGTGCTGTGCGTTACCACGACCTTTAACCGTACCTGCTTTTTGGATCGCGTTTCCGAATAAAAGGACTTTTTCAGTAATGGTGGTTTTACCCGCATCCGGGTGAGAAATAATAGCGAACGTTCTGCGCTTAGACACTTCGCCTAAAAAAAGGGGATTTGACATTAGTTAATCTTCTAAATTACTTTCATGCTCACAAAATAGGCAAGCATATCTACTATTCGATATTGTGCGGTATTCTCGCTTATTATCGCTGTGCTAGCAAACTGGAAAGACATGAACTGAATTTACTCGGCTCACCAGCCTTTACCTGCAACTAACAAGGGAAAGCCAGCGCCACACAAAGAGATGTAAAAATTCAAAAAATTGTTATTACATATTCAAAAGCCTCGAATCCGGATACGCATTTAAAGCATAAGTGTTGATGAGGTAATTAGTAACGGCCTAAAACTAACTCAAAAATAAGTAACTCATGATAATGGCGTCTTCCTTACCATTTCCCGATTTAGCTGGGTAATAGTTGTAACGACGGTCCACTTCATTAAAACCTGCTTGCTCATAAATATGGATAGCTGGGTGATTACTTTCACGCACTTCTAACCAAGCACTCTCTGCTTTGGCTTGTTCACAGTGTTCAATAAACGCGTCCAGCAATTTTTGCCCTAGCCCTCTGCCCTGTTGAGAAGGCGCTACTGCAATATTTAATAGTGTCACTTCTCCAACAATATTCTGTCCATAGAAGTAACCAACCACTTGAGAGCCTTCCAGCATCACATGATGGCAAGCACCGCGACTGGATAAGTCACGAACCAAAGATTCGGCCCAAGGGTGAGAATGTGCTTGCTGCTCGATTTGCCAAACTTGGTCGAGGTGCTCTGCACGCATCGGCGTAATTTCAATTGTCACGCATTAGCTCCGTTAAGAGTACGAACAGATTTGTTGCCACAATGCGCGGCGCTGTTCGTTATTACCATCAATATCTTGTAATAGTGGCGAGATCAGGTGCTTTGCCTTGATGCTTTTATCAGCCTCACAGCCTGCAAACCACACCCACTCTAGCTGATGTTCACCCAGCATGGATAAGCGCTCAGGCTCTAGGTGCAGCGCATCATCAAGCGTGAGCTTAATGCTTTTTAATACGCGCTCAAACATCAATGCCGTCTCGTTTTCTGGACATATTGGCGATACCAATAGGAGTTTACATGAACTTTGCAAATCCAATAATGGCGATTGATAGCCTTCCAGTCTTTCAGGGTGTACCAGCTCCCATGTGCTGATCCCCATTTCACGTAAATACTGTTTCTCGTTAATTGACATTTTCCGTCACCTATTTGAACGAGGGCAATCCTATCAAATTATCGCGATTATACCTAAAGGACTTCAAGGAACACCTGAACACAATGAGATGATTTGGATATTCCTGAACATAGCGTTTTGCCAACGGCCACACATTGGGTATGACATATGAGGTACATTATGAAATTCTTAAATACGCTACTGCTTTGCACACTGGTAGCCGCCACCAGCATGAGTGTTTTTGCTAATAACAGCGATGAGTGGGAGCTGATTGCAACGAAAACCGTTAACTTTCATACAGAAACAGATACCGTGACACCAAATAGCCTATTCCGAAACCGAAGCTTCAGTAAAATAAAACTAAAATGTGTGCAAGGAACGGTAGACATTAATGGTTTAAAAGTCGTCATGACAGATGGTAGTGAGAAAAAGCTTTCCTCTATGGGCGTACTAACAAGCGGATTGTCGACTCGTGCCTGGAGCCTTCCAGGTACAAAAGAAGCCAAGATAAAACAGATTGAAATGACTTACAGTAGCTGGGGAAGCACAAAACTCAGCCTGCTAGGGGTAAGTAAAAAAGCGAAAATAGAGATCTGGGGCAAGAAGAAAAGTAACCAGTCATCCTAACCTCCCTATCTCAGTTTTCAGTGAATAAGAAAGAAGCCCACTTAGTCGTGGGCTTCTTTCATTTACAACTCAGAGAACTCTGGCGCATAGTCTATACGTCCGGAGCGTCCGGCACATTGACCTTCGACCAACTCTGCGATTCGAAATGCACCTTTAGGGACATCCCAAGCACATTCAAAGCCCATCTCGTCGCATGATTGAAAACCCTGGCGCGCGTAATAATCAGGATCGCCCAACACCACACACACTGGATAGCCAAAATCACGCAGTGAATCAAAACCTTCTTTGATCAACTCTGCAGCGATGCCTTGGCGACGGTAATCTTCATGAACAGCCAATGGCGCTAGCCCTTGCCATGACAAATCTTCACCATTTAAGGTCACAGGGCTAAATAAAGCATGGCCTATCACCTCTCCCTCATCTGTACACGCGACTAAGGAAAGTGTGAATTTGCTGTTTTCGCGCAAACGCATCACAAGCTCAGCTTCAGCTTCCGTTGGGAAGGCGTGTTTCAATAAGCGGTCAATGGTAAGAATGTCCGCAGGGGCTTCAGTTCGAATAAGCATTCGCTACTCCGGTTGGTTGTGCAGGCGCTTGAACTCCTTTCTGAACAAAATCAGCCAATTGATTCAAAGCGACTTGCATTGCTTTCGGTAACTGCTCTAAGTCGACACTGTCCATTAAGTTTTTCACTTCTAAGCCAAGCTCAGTATCACCTTCAATTGAAAGGCGACGTTGGAAGAACAGTGTGTCAGGGTCTTCTTTACGACCAGCAATCAGTACTAGGTCGTTTAGATTACCACTAAAACTCACATCTTCCTGAACTGGTTTTTCAGCTACCACCAATTTTTCGTCTTGATAGCTGATGTACCATGCTAAGTTCAAGTCTTTAATCGCAACTTTTAACCACTTGTCTTCAAGGAACTCAAAGTCACCATCTTCCAAGGCTTCTTTAAACACCATTTTTAGCCCTTCCAGCAACGCTTTTTGCTGAATTGGCTGTGGTAATAACTGGACTGGAGAACGCAAAATATTAGCTGTGTTCTTTACTAGTTGACTGCGAATCTTGTTTAACACGTTCATTATCCGTTACTTTGTCATTAGGTTGCTTATATTAAGCAATCGTGGCGATGAGATTACTGTTATGTATCAATAAAGTGCTTATTTTAGATTGGTGGTTTATTGCTCACTAACGCTTCTTTTTTTGAACTTACGTGTATTATTGATGCGAACAGGTGGATAAACACTTTTACAACCGTATTTTCAAAGTTATAGTTATCTGAGCGTATCCATGTGATTGTCGACTGCACAGCTAAAACCGCGAGCCCTTTAATGGCAAGTAACACTTTAGCTTGGTGGTAGACCGCCGCAGGCTTATCAGGGTGTCGCTTTTTATACACGGACGAATAATCTGGCTCATTGGAGATCGGTAATACCCTAATGCCTTCCCAGCAATTAAAACATTGGTTTGCCACGCTAACCTCAAATAGCCCTTTCTTCTTTGCCATTCTTGATAAAAAACACAATTATCGAATGGTAAGTGACCGTTACTGCGATATCGCAGGTTTAAGTCATGAGGAAATCGTCGGCTTAAACGATTGCCAAGTGCTGGGTGAACAGTTTTATAAGAAGCTTGCACCATACTATCAGCGCGCGTTCAAAGGGGCACATGTCGAAGCCGAAATCACGCTCGATGAAACCGACCTTGAAACCAGTCTTCACTTTAGTCTTTCGCCAGTTTTTGAAGGTAACGACATTCGCTTTGTTGTTTTTCACGCTGTCGATACTTCAGAAAAGCAGATACTCGTTCGCTCCTTAGAAGAGTCCGAAAGTAAGTTTGCGAAGTTAACACAACTGCTACCAGACGGCTTACTGCTTATCGAAGATGATATTGTCATCTCTGCGAACCCCGCATCAGCGCGCCTTCTCGGACTTAACTCTCCTCATGAATTGTTGGGCGAAGAGCTAAGTCGTTTATTCATCGATGAAAACAGTAAAAAGGTATTTAGTCATCGATTGAGTACATTAATTTCTGACAAACCTTTTGTCTGCTTAACCAGCGCAAGATGCGGCTTTGAACGGAAAGTTCAGCTACACGCGGATTCCACGGCGATATTAGGTAGCGAATCTCAAATTATCCTAATCCAAGATGCTGATGATGCGCCCAAAAACCTGTCTTCTGCATCGAATGAAGACATACACATTGACTCGCTCACCAAACTCTACAACCGCTTTGGCTTCACCAAACGTTTGGAACAGCTGATCAAAAAGCAAACACCGCTTCTGGTGTTCTATTTGGATATCGATAACTTCAAAAACATTAATGACTCACTTGGTCACCATATTGGCGATAAAGTGATTCAAGAGGTATCGGCCCGTCTTAAACGGTTACTACCAAACCAAGCGATTATTGGTCATTTGGGTGGCGATGAGTTTGGCGTCATTCTACCGGAGCCAGAAAATACCCGCATGGCTGAAATTTTGTCCGATCGCATTATCTCGTTGATCAACCAACCTTTCGACCTGCACCACTTCAGCAAACGCCTTGCCTGTTCAATTGGTAGCGTTCGATACCCTGAAGACGGACAAGATGCACGAATCCTACTACAAAATGCCGATACTGCGATGTATGAAGCCAAAGATCGTGGTAGAAATCGTCTGATCAAATTTAACGATCAAATGAACAAAGAAGCGCGTATGCGTTTGTGGCTTGAAATCGAACTGCAAAAAGCATTGCAGCAGAACGGTTTGGAAGTGTGGTATCAACCTAAGGTTAACGCGCGAGACTTCAGTATCAACGGCGCAGAAGCGCTCGTTCGTTGGAAGCATCCAGTCGAAGGGTACATTAGTCCTGGCTCATTCATTCCTGTCGCCGAGCGCGCTGGGTTAATAGAACACCTTGGACGTGTCGTGATGCGTGATGTTTTCAATACGGTAAAACGTTGGAAGCAACAAGGCATACTGCCAGGCCGTGTCGCCATCAACCTCTCTCCCGAGCAATTTGGCAACCCACAGCTGATCGACTTTATGGAAAAGCTGCTTCGCACTACCGAGCTTGATCCAAGCTGCATTACCTTCGAGCTAACCGAAAGTGCCGTGATGAGTGATAGCGAACATACACTGCAAATGTTGAATGCGATTAAAAAGCTTGGCTTCGCTCTCTCTATCGATGACTTTGGTACCGGCTACTCTTCTCTTTCCTACTTAGCGCGTTTTCCTATTGACGAGCTAAAAATCGACCGCGCTTTTATTAATGATATCGACACACTACCGAAACAAGTCACTGTGATTGAAAACATCATTAATCTGGGTAAGTCGCTCGACTTAACTGTCGTTGCCGAGGGGGTGGAAACCCACCAGCAAGCGACCCTGCTCTCTAACCTTCAATGTAATGCGATTCAAGGATTCCATTTTTATCGCCCGCAGCCAAAACATGAAATTGAAGAGCTGTTTGTACAGAATCGTCGTCACAAGAACTAACCCCGACCCGATACCCTTACTCGCAAGGGGTAAATATCGACTTTATTGAGCTAAACCTAACTTAGGTCAATTTCGCTATTCATAATTCTTCATAAAATGCGGACACCTTTTTATTCTCAATGATTGTGAGCATATGGAACTCTTGTGTCCCGCGGGTAACCTGCCTGCGTTAAAAACTGCGATTGATTGCGGTGCCGATGCCGTCTACATTGGTTTCAAAGATGATACCAACGCCCGTCACTTTGCTGGCCTCAACTTTAACGGCAAAAAGTTAGAAAAAGCGGTGCAATACGTTCATGACCGCAATAAAAAAATTCATGTCGCGTTGAATACCTTCGCTCATCCCAATGGCTTCGAGCGCTGGACGAACGCAGTAGACAATGCAGCGGCACTGGGTGTAGACGCGCTGATTGTTGCAGACATTGCAGTGCTGGAGTACGCGGCTCGCAAATATCCCGATCTAGAACTACACCTTTCAGTGCAAGCATCAGCGACCAACGTCGCAGCCATTGATTTTTACAAACAAAACTTCAACGTAAAACGGGTAGTATTACCTCGCGTTTTATCGATTCATCAGGTCAAACAGCTTTCACGCAACATCACTAGCGATGTCGAGTTAGAAGTCTTTGCTTTTGGTAGCCTTTGCATCATGTCTGAAGGTCGCTGCTACCTATCGTCATATATGACAGGCGAGTCTCCAAACACTGTGGGAGCATGCTCTCCAGCTAAGTACGTTCGCTGGCAAGAAACAGAAAATGGTCTGGAATCCCGCCTTAACGACATTTTGATCGATCGCTACAGCGCCGGTGAAAATGCGGGCTACCCTACCTTGTGTAAAGGTCGTTTCGAAGCTGAAATCGAAGGCGAGAAAAAACGCTACCACGCACTGGAAGAACCAACCAGTTTGAACACCCTCTCTATGCTACCAGAACTATTTGCTGCAAATGTGGCGTCTGTAAAAATTGAAGGTCGCCAACGTAGCCCTGCTTACGTAGAACAAGTCACTCGAACATGGCGAGCCGCGATTGACCGTTACCAAGCAAACCCAGAAGCTTACCAAGTCGAAGCGGCTTGGGATGCCGCATTGGCAAACGTGTCTGAAGGTACGCAGACCACACTTGGTGCTTATCACCGCAAATGGCAGTAGAGGTTAAGATGGATAATTCAATGAAATACGCGCTTGGCCCGCTGTTGTACTTCTGGCCAAAACAAGACATCGAAGCGTTTTATGAACAAGCGAAATCAAGCTCCGCGGACATCATCTATCTTGGGGAAACCGTATGTTCAAAACGTCGAGAAATGAAGCCTTCGCATTGGCTTGAAATCGCAAAAGAGCTGTCCGCATCTGGCAAGCAAGTGGTGCTATCAACAATGGCACTACTGGAAGCTCCGAGTGAAGTAAACATAATGAGGAAGTACATCGACAACGGTGACTTCGCGATTGAAGCAAATGACGTATCTGCTGTTCAATTGGCATCAGAGCATAAAGTGCCTTTCGTCGTTGGCCCTGCAATCAATACTTATAACGCACACACGCTCAACTTATTTTTGAAGCAAGGTATGATGCGTTGGTGCATGCCTGTCGAGCTCTCTCGCGAATGGTTAAACGATACTTTGGTTCAGTGTGACGAGCTTGGTATTCGTAACAAGTTTGAAGTTGAGGTATTTAGCCACGGTTATTTGCCTTTAGCGTATTCCGCTCGCTGTTTCACAGCCCGAGCTGAAAACCGAGCGAAAGACGATTGCGAAACCTGCTGTATCAAATACCCTACGGGTATCCAGGTCAGCAGCCAAGAAGGACAAGAAGTCTTTAACCTTAACGGCATTCAGACACAATCAGGGTATTGCTACAACCTCATCAATGACTTACCAAGTATGAAAGGACTGGTTGATGTGATCCGATTAAGCCCTCTTGGTATCGATACTTTTTCAGAGTTAGAGCGTTTTCGCTCAAACGAATACGGCGATAATCCTGAAAAGCTCGAAAGCCGCCAATGCAATGGCTATTGGCATCAACTAGCGGGCTTAGAAGTAAAAAACATTTAATCCCTAAAGAAAAAAGCGAGGTCTACCCTCGCTTTTATCTGTTAGCTTTTGTTAGCAGGCTTGCACCCTTGGTTCGACAGAACTCTCATTAAGCAGCTTTTTCACATCTCGCCACAACATACTGATCACGACCAAACTCAATGCAATGTTAGACAATGGGAAAGCTAACCAAATGCCTGTCACGCCGAAAAGTTTCGGCATAATGAATAAGAATGGCAACTGGACCAGCATGTTGCCTAGTGTTACAAACATGGCTTTGCTGCCTTTGTTTACTGATTGATAGTACGCGGCCGCCACAACTAAAAAACCATCTAAGAACAACGCAAACATGTGTAAACGAATCCCGATCACCGTGCTATCAATCAACTGTTGGTCTGCATTATTAAACACCGCAACCAGTTCGTACGGGAAAAGGTTCATCAAAACAACGAACGCCACCCCGCCAAGCACAGATGTCCCCATCGCGACCTTTAATAACTTTCTAATGTTATCCTGATTACGTGCACCGTGGTTGAAGCTCACTAAAGGCTGCATACCATTCGCAATTCCTTCGGCTATCAGATAGTAAACCGTCACGATGTACCCCAAAATCGCGTACGCTCCGATCAACATTGCACTTCCGTATTGAGCAAATAACGCGTTGTGCAGTGCCACCATCACAGAGCCGTAGGCGTACATAAAGAAACTTGATGTACCTATCATGATAATCTTTGGTGCAGCATCAACCTGAACTTTGAAGTCGCTGATACGAAGGCGTAATGTTGCTTTTGAAGTAAAGAAGTAACCAATACCGAGCACAGTGACCACTAATTGTGCAAGTGCAGTGGCAATAGCGGCTCCGGTTAACTCCCACTCCAACCAAGCAATAAATACGTAGTCTAATGCAATGTTAATAACGGCACCGATGACCATCAAAATCGTTGCTAAGTTCGGGCTGTCGTCATTGCGTAACAGAAACGGAACCGCGATAGAACCCAACGTGAATACGCACGCGACAATCAGAATATGCAAATATTGCAGCGCAAGTTCAAACACTCGCCCTTCCGCACCTTGCCAGCGAATAAATTCATCCGAAAACAAGAACAATATTGTAGCAACGACCGGCATCAATGCCGCTAACAACGTCAATCCGGTCGTTAGGATTCGCTTAGCGCCTTCATGATCGTTCTCTCCTTGCTTGATCGAAGTCAGCGCGCCAGTCCCCACCCCAATCATCATTCCTATACCTAGGATCGAGCCGATAATAGGCCACGCAACATTGATCCCAGCTAATCCGTCAGCGCCAACATAACGGCCAATAAAAATGCCATCAACTATTTGATACAAACCGTTCACGAGCATTGCTGCGACGGTTGGAATCGTATATTTCCAAAACTGTCTATAAATTGAGTTTTGCATGACTGTCACCAGTAGTTAGCAAAGCTAACCATTTAATTAGCAAGACTAACTAAATGGTTAAATTAAATAAAAGAAAAATGAAACACCAAAGGCTAATGCGTACAGCGGAGGCCTTTGGTTTAGTTTAAAATAACTTATTACTCAATGCTTTATTCAGTAAAGCTTGTAACTGCTCAGCTTCTTGCTGATTTAATTGTTGCATCATTTGGTCAGAGATATCTTTGTACACTACCTGCTCCAAAGACATTTTTTCTGCGACTTCTTCCGTAAGCAACACACGCTTAGCACGAGCATCCTCATTACATGCGATGCGTTTCACCAAACCCTTTTTTTCCAAACGCACAACCATTGTCGATGCGGAAGGCTTAGTCACTTGCAGCTCTTCTGCAAGATCGGTTATTCGCACACCCTCAGGGTAAACCTGAATCACACGTAAATAATCGAACTCATTAAAGCTTAGATGTGATAATGGATCTTCTTTGGCATAGACACGCCAAGCTTTGGCGCAAAAACGCTCTAAATCAATCAAGCTTTCTTCTAATGCCATAAAAGCCACCACCACTTAGTTAGCAAGACTAACTATTTTAAATGAGTCACTCATCAAGTTCAATCATAAAAAAAGCCGCTCTCATCGAGCGGCTCTAAATCATTCAATTTCCAGCTTCTTGGCAGCCTTTAACTTGGCCAATCTATCTTGCTGTAATTGATCGTAAATTTGCGCCAGCTCCAAGAAAGAATAGCGATGCTCAACATAATCGTAAACGTTGAACGAAATCGCGAGCTTATAAAGTGAGATGGCACTTGCGATATCACCTTCAAGCTGATTACGCTTTCCAAGGTAGAAATACGTTTCCGTCAATCGTTCAGCTAGACGATAATTCTCTCTCGTTCCATCCATAATTGCTTTAAGTGCGTCTTCGTCCGAGACGTCTCGTAGCATGATGGCAACAAGAACCCATCCCCACTCTTCACTACGATCTCGTAAATAACGCTGTTGAAGATTGGCTTTTGCTTGCTCTGGATTTTGCTCAGCTTCGATGATGTACAGCCATAATGAACGAAAAGGATCCGTTGGCATTTCTTGATAATGCTTGGTCATATCTTCTAAAGCGAGATCGATTCGGCCACCATAATACAGTGCAATCGCACGGTTGCGCTCAGCATAGGTATTATCAGGAGCCAACTCTATGGTCGAGTCAAACGCTTCATATGCCGCATCAAACTCTCCTACTTGGGTAAAGTATACTCCCAAAAGATTGAAGATGTCCGGCTGAGCAGGATTCAACTGCAAAGACTGGTTAAAGTCCAAACGGGCAAGATCACGCAAACCAACGCTGTCGTAGTAGCTACCGCGCTCATAATGCATTTTAGCGCGCACTTCATCACTAAGGTCGGGACGTTGTAGCAACTGCGAGAGACGCGCGATTTGTACTTCTTGTTGAACACTAGGCTGAAGTGGCACCGCCATCGGTGGATATAACCACTTTTGTGCTGATTGTTGAGAAGTATTTGCACAACCGGTCAGCGCGATAGCAACACATAAAATTGCGGTTTGAAACCATTTCACTAATTGATACTCCTGTTTGGACCGCTCAAGATTTGTTTCTCTTAATGCAATATAGGCGATAACCTCGTTTGAGGTTAATACATCGAAACAAACCAAAAAAGGGGAGCGAAAATGCTCCCCTTTTATAACATGCTTTCAGGCCCTTAATCTAATAAAAGGCTGAAAGTCTCATTTTGTCTTACTCGTCTTTAGCAGCCGGTGCTTCAGCAGCAGCTTCTTCAGCTGGCTTTTCTACCGCTTCTTTCATGCTTAGACGTACACGGCCTTGGCGGTCGATTTCAAGAACTTTAACTTGAACTTCTTGACCTTCAGCTAGGTAGTCAGACACTTTCTCTACGCGTTTTTCTGCGATTTGAGAAATGTGTACAAGACCATCTTTGCCTGGAAGAACCGTTACGAATGCACCGAAGTCTGCTAGACGTGCAACTTTACCTGTGTAGATACGGCCCACTTCCACTTCAGCAGTGATCTCTTCGATACGGCGGATAGCTTCTTTCGCAGCAGTGCCTTCAGTTGCCGCAATCTTGATAGTACCGTCGTCTTCGATTTCGATAGTTGTACCAGTCTCTTCAGTTAGAGCACGGATAACTGCACCACCTTTACCGATAACGTCTTTGATCTTCTCAGCGCTGATCTTCATCGTGTGAATACGCGGAGCAAATTCAGAGATGTCTTCACGAGCACCAGAGATTGCTTCATCCATTACAGATAGGATGTGCTTACGTGCGCCTTGAGCTTGGTTAAGCGCAATTTGCATGATTTCTTTAGTGATGCCTTCGATCTTGATGTCCATTTGAAGTGCAGTGATACCAGTGTTAGTACCTGCTACTTTAAAGTCCATGTCACCTAGGTGGTCTTCATCGCCAAGGATGTCAGAAAGTACAACGAAATCGTCACCTTCTTTAACAAGACCCATTGCGATACCAGCAACAGATGCTTTGATTGGCACACCTGCGTCCATAAGTGCAAGAGAAGTACCACATACTGAAGCCATTGAAGATGAACCGTTAGATTCAGTGATTTCCGATACAACACGTACTGTGTATGGGAACTCATCAACAGAAGGCATTACTGCAGCAATACCACGCTTCGCCAGTTTACCGTGGCCGATTTCACGACGCTTAGGAGAACCTACAAAACCAGTTTCACCTACACAGTATGGAGGGAAGTTGTAGTGCAGTAGGAAGTGATCTTTACGCTCACCAGTTAGCTCATCGATGATTTGAGCATCACGCTGAGTACCTAGCGTTGCAGTAACAATCGCCTGAGTTTCACCACGAGTGAATAGCGCGCTACCGTGAGTACGAGGAAGAACACCAGTACGTACATCTAGTGCACGAACCATGTCTTTTTCACGGCCATCGATACGAGGGTTACCTGCAATAATACGGCTACGTACTACTGTCTTCTCTAGATCATGGAAGATAGTATGGATTTCTTTTGTGTCTGCTTCAGGATCTTCAGCAAGAAGAACTTCATTTACTTCCGCAGCGATCTCGTGGATGCGGTCGTAACGAGCCATTTTCTCAGTAATTTGGTAAGCCTCAACAAGTTTAGCTTCTGCTAGATCAGCAATCTTATTTTTAAGCGCTGTGTTCTCTTCAGGAGCAACCCAATCCCAAGCAGGAGTTGCAACTTCTGCTTTGAATTCGTTGATAGCTTGAATAGCAACTTGTTGTTGGTCATGACCATAAACAACCGCCGCTAGCATTTCTTCTTCAGTTAGGTTGTCCGCTTCTGACTCAACCATCAGCACTGCTGACTCTGTACCTGCAACAACAAGGTCAAGCTTAGAAGTTTCTAGTTCAGTTTGGCTAGGGTTAAGTACAAGCTGACCATCGATATGACCAACACGCGCCGCACCGATAGGGCCGTTGAATGGAATGCCAGAGATAGCAAGAGCAGCAGAAGTACCGATCATTGTAACGATATCTGGCTGAACATCTGGGTTTACAGACATTACTGTCGCGATAACCTGAACTTCGTTTTTAAACGCGTCTGGGAATAGCGGACGGATTGGACGGTCGATTAGACGAGCTGTTAGCGTTTCGCCTTCAGAAGGACGACCTTCACGTTTGAAGAAGCCGCCTGGGATTTTACCCGCAGCGTAAGTACGCTCTTGGTAGTTAACCGTTAGGGGGAAGAAGTCTTGACCTGCAACGGCTTCTTTTTTACCTACAACAGATACGAATACAGACGTATCATCCATTGTGACCATAACTGCTGCTGTAGCTTGACGTGCAATAACGCCAGTTTCTAAAGTAACTGTGTGGTTACCGTACTGGAACGTTTTAACAACTGGTTTTTCGAACATTGTTATTCCTTGTTTCTAATCTTCCTTTAGTGCTTAAAGAAATCTTAGATGTGTTAATTGACACTCAAGGCATTACGAATCGCGACTAGTAAAAAGAAACTCGGAAATTCCTTTTGAATAGTCGCGACCTTTTGGTCGACGTGGTTGACTGTAATGCTATGAGCTTTTGAGAAAACCTCTTACAAGGTTTAGCCGCCAGTATTATAACGGCATAAGTCTAATTTGGCTAAATTTAGGCAACAAAAAAGGGGCATAAAGCCCCTTTTTAGACAAACTGCTATGCAGTCGCTGATTAGCGACGTAGGCCTAGACGTTTGATTAGGTCTTGGTAGCGAGCTAGGTTTTTACCTTTTAGGTAATCTAGAAGCTTACGACGACGAGAAACCATGCGTAGAAGACCACGACGGCTGTGGTGATCGCCTTTGTGCGCTTTGAAGTGACCTTGTAGGTGGTTGATAGAAGCTGTAAGTAGAGCTACTTGAACTTCTGGTGAACCAGTGTCGCCTTCGCCTTGTGCGTATTCTGCAACGATTGCTGCTTTAGTTTCTGCATTCAGAGACATAATTCTCTCCTAATAAGAGTAGGTTTAAAGTTGTAGCAGCCAATCTCTGATTCAGCCGCTACGCGAAGCGCGGATTATAGGGAAATTTCCTATCTCGTGCAATATAAAAATACCGACACTCAGGTCGGTATTTTCAATCATTTACTTGGATGCAACGTCATCTCGGAACACGACCAATCGCTTAGGAGCGATTTTGCCATCTTCGTTCATTTCGCCAACGCCAATAAATAAGCGTTCTTCACCCATAGTAAGGCGAAGTGAGCCCTCTGTCGGAGCACCAAATACTTGAACGGGCTGCCCATGTTGGACCATATCCGCCAGTTCAGGCACCAAGTTGACTTCTGGTAAGTCTTCTACCGCTGTATCCATTGGCAAAAGTAGCGGGTCCAGTAGTTCTCGAGGCGCTCGTTCCTCGCGGTGAGCTTGCTCTAGCAACTCATTTAGTTGCTCAAGTGTTACCATATTCTCGTAAGGGTATTTAGCCACACCAGTACGACGAAGCATAGTTACGTGCGCACCACAACCTAACATTTCGCCCAGATCATCAACGATAGTACGAATATAGGTACCTTTAGAGCAGTGCACTTCCATCTCTACTTCATCGCCTTCAAAACGGTGAAGAACAATCTCATATACCGTGATCTTACGAGATTCACGCGGAACTTCGATGCCTTTACGAGCGTATTCATACAAGGGTTTACCTTGATACTTCAACGCAGAGAACATGGAAGGCACTTGATCAGATTCACCACGGAACTGATCGATGCACGCTTCTAGCTTGTCTAACGTAACATCGACTGGACGCGTCTCTACAACTTCACCATCCGAGTCAGACGTATTGGTACGTTCACCCAGCTTTGCGATCACACGGTAGCGTTTATCAGAATCAAGAAGAAACTGAGAAAATTTTGTCGCTTCACCCAAGCAAATTGGCAGCATGCCTGTCGCTAATGGGTCCAAGGCTCCAGTGTGGCCTGCTTTCTCAGCAAAGTAGATTCGCTTTACTTTTTGCAGTGCATCATTGGAAGAGATACCTGTTGGTTTGTCCAACAGTATAACGCCATTAATTGGACGACCTTTACGACGACGAGCCATTATTCTTCGTCCTCACGACCAGAATCTTTTTGCTTTTGTTTGTCTGAACTAACGACTTCAGACACTAGGTTAGACATACGCATACCTTCAACAAGCGTATTGTCATAGTGGAAGCGGATTTCTGGCGTTAAACGTAGACGAATACGCTTACCTAACATCATGCGAATGTGCACTTCGTGCTCACGTAGCGCTGCTAGACATGATTCAGGTGTTTGCTCACCCACACACAGGAAGGTCACAAATACTTTTGCGTAAGCTAGGTCACGAGAGACTTCTACGTCTGAGATCGTCACCATGCCAAGGCGAGAGTCACGAACTTCACGTTGAAGGATCATCGCTAGTTCTTTTTGCAGCTGCTGTGCAACGCGCTGCGTGCGGCTAAATTCTTTTGACATATCTTTACTCTTATATAGAAAGAATGGGGGGTTGGTCAAAGCCAGCCCCCCCATGGTGTATTCAACAACCAATTACTACTTATCTTTCAAAGACAATATTAGTAATTTTAGTCAATTAGTCTAGAGTACGTTTAATTTCAACGATTTCGAAGACTTCGATTTGGTCACCAACGCGAACATCATTGTAGTTCTTAACGCCGATACCACATTCGTAGCCATTCTTAACTTCTTGAACGTCATCTTTGAAACGACGTAGTGACTCTAGTTCACCTTCGTAAATAACAACGTTATCACGTAGTACACGGATTGGGTTGTTACGCTTGATCACACCTTCTGTAACCATACAACCAGCGATAGCGCCCAGTTTCGGTGACTTAAACACGTCACGAACTTCAGCAAGACCAATGATCTCTTGCTTGAATTCTGGAGCAAGCATACCGCCCATTGCTTGTTTCACTTCGTCAATCAATTGGTAAATGATTGAGTAGTAACGTAAGTCAACAGCTGCGGCTTCAACAGCACGACGAGCAGAAGCATCTGCACGAACGTTAAAGCCAAGGATGATTGCGTTTGAAGCTTCCGCTAGTACTACGTCAGTTTCCGTAATACCACCAACACCAGAACCAACGATGTTCACTTTAACTTCGTCAGTAGATAGCTTAACTAGTGAGTCTGCGATTGCTTCTACAGAACCTTGAACGTCTGCTTTAAGTACAACGTTAAGTTCAGCAACTTCACCAGCAGTCATGTTAGAGAACATGTTCTCTAGTTTAGATTTCTGCTGACGAGCAAGTTTCACTTCACGGAACTTACCAGCACGGTAGTTAGCTACTTCACGCGCTTTACGCTCGTCACGAACTACTGTTGCTTCATCACCTGAAGATGGTACACCTGAAAGACCTAGGATCTCTACAGGGATAGATGGGCCAGCCGAAGTAATTTCTTTGCCTAGCTCATCACGCATTGCACGAACACGGCCGTATTCTTGACCACAAAGAACGATGTCGCCTTTGTTTAGTGTACCTGATTGAACAAGTACTGTTGCAACTGGACCACGACCTTTATCTAGGCGAGATTCAACAACAACACCAGATGCCATGCCTTCAGCTACAGCTGTAAGTTCAAGAACTTCAGACTGAAGAAGGATTGCTTCTAGAAGACCATCGATGTTTGTACCCTGTTTAGCAGAGATGTGAACGAACATGTTCTCACCGCCCCACTCTTCAGGAATAACGTCGTATTGAGCAAGCTCGTTCTTAACGTTATCTGGGTTCGCGTCTTCTTTATCGATCTTGTTCACAGCAACAATTAGAGGAACGCCTGCCGCTTTCGCGTGCTGAATCGCTTCTACTGTTTGTGGCATTACGCCATCGTCTGCTGCAACTACAAGAACAACGATATCTGTTGCTTGAGCACCACGAGCACGCATTGCAGTAAACGCTGCGTGTCCAGGAGTATCAAGGAACGTGATCATGCCGTTGTCTGTTTCAACGTGGTACGCACCAATGTGCTGAGTAATACCACCCGCTTCGCCAGAAGCAACGTGTGTGCGACGGATGTAGTCAAGTGTTGACGTTTTACCGTGGTCAACGTGACCCATGATAGTAACAACTGGAGCACGTGGAACTGCTTCCGCGTTAGTGTCACGGTCAGATAGTACCGCTTCTTCCAGTTCGTTCTCTTTACGAAGAACTACTTTATGGCCCATTTCTTCAGCAACAAGTTGTGCTGTTTCTTGGTCGATCACTTGGTTGATAGTCGCCATAGCGCCCATCTTCATCATTACTTTGATAACTTCTGTCGCTTTAACCGACATCTTGTTAGCAAGTTCTGATAGAACGATCGTTTCGCCAATTACAACGTCTTGCTTAGCAACCGTTGCTGACTTATCAAACCCGTGCTGCATTGAAGTCGGCTTAGCAAGTTTGCCCTTACGACCTCTACCGCCACGTTGGTTGTTACGGCCACCGCGAGCTTGGTCGTCTTTACCCGAAGCTGCTTTTTTCTTCTTACGACGACCGCCTTCTACTTTGCGATCTGCTTCATCTTCGGCTTCACGTGCGTATTGTGAAGTCGTTACATGGTAATCTGTATCTTCCATATCACCCTTTTTCTCTTCTGCAGCAGACCAACGCTCTTTATTCTTTTCAGCCAATTCGCGAGCTTCTTCAAGCTTGCGCTGACTTTCCTCTTCAGCCTTACGCTTAGCTTCTTCTTCCTGACGACGTTTAAGCTCGTCGGCCTCTTTTCGCGCTGCTTCTTGCTTAATTTTCTCTTCAGCATCACGCTTTGCTTTTTCTTCAGCATTACGTTGTGCATTCGTATCTACGTCTCGCTTCGCTTTTTCTTCAGCTTCACGTTTCGCTTTTTCTTCCGCTTCACGTTTTGCAGCTTCTTCAGCTTCACGTTTTGCAGCTTCTTCAGCTTCACGTTTTGCAGCTTCTTCTGCTGCACGTTTTGCTGCTTCTTCTGCTTCACGTTGTGCTGCTTCTTCAGCTTCACGTTTCGCTTCATCTTCAATTGTGCTGCGCTTCACGTATGTACGTTTTTTGCGCACCTCAACCTGAACATTCTTACTCTTACCACCACCCGCGTTCACACTAAGTGTACTACGAGTTTTACGCTGAAGCGTAAGGCGAGTCGGCTCTGAATCACCTGATTTATCACCGTGTTCTTTCTTTAAATGAGAGAGAAGCTTCTGCTTCTCTTCATCAGTAACATTGTCAGAGCTCGCCTTTTTAATGCCAGCGTCAGCAAGTTGTTCAATCAAGCGGTCGACTGGCGTACCAATCTCATCACTCAGTGCTTTAACTGTTAATTGTGTCATGCCGCTTCCTCCTTGCCGAAAATTATGCTTCTTCGCCGAACCAACAGATGTTACGTGCGGCCATAATTAGCTCACCTGCACGTTCTTCGGTCAGGCCTTCGATACCTTCTAAATCGTCAATACCTTGGTCAGCAAGATCTTCCAGTGTCGCTACACCTTTCGCTGCCAATTTAAATGCCATCTCACGCTCAAGACCTTCAAGTGCAAGTAGGTCCTCAGCTGGTTCTAGACCTTCAAAAGACTCTTCTTGTGCTAGTGCGATAGTCGTTAGTGCATCTTTTGCACGTCCACGAAGCTCTTCGATTAGTTCTTCATTCAAACCATCGATTTCTAGTAGCTCGTTAACTGGCACGTATGCGATTTCTTCTAGCGTTGAGAAACCTTCTTCAACAAGAAGTTGAGCGAAGTCTTCTTCAATATCTAGGTACTTCATGAAGTTTTCAATAGATGCTTGTGATTCTTCAGCGTGTTTCTTCTGAAGATCAGCAACTGTCATAACATTCAGTTCCCAACCGGTTAGTTGAGATGCTAGACGCACGTTTTGACCGTTACGACCAATAGCTTGCGCTAGGTTGTCAGCTTCAACTGCGATGTCCATTGAGTGTGCATCCTCATCAACGATGATAGAAGCAACATCAGCTGGCGCCATTGCGTTGATAACGAATTGAGCTGGGTTATCATCCCAAAGAACGATATCGATACGCTCACCACCAAGTTCGCCAGAAACAGCTTGTACACGTGCACCACGCATACCAACACACGCACCTACAGGGTCGATACGTTTGTCATTTGTTTTGACAGCGATCTTAGCGCGAGAACCAGGATCACGTGCTGCGCCTTTCAGCTCGATAATATCTTCTGCGATTTCAGGCACTTCAACACGGAACAGTTCTGCCAACATTTCTGGCTTAGAACGAGTGATGAACAATTGGAAACCACGTGCTTCAGGCGCGACTTTGTAAAGAAGGCCACGTACGCGGTCGCCTGGACGGAAGTTTTCACGAGGAAGTTGGTCATCACGCAGGATTACCGCTTCAGCGTTATTACCAAGATCAAGCACGATTGTGTCACGGTTTACTTTTTTCACGACACCAGTGATTAGATCACCTTCATTATCGATGAACTGTTCAACGATTTGTGCGCGCTCAGCTTCACGAACTTTTTGAACGATAACTTGCTTAGCAGTTTGAGTCGTAATACGGTCAAACGTTACTGATTCGATTTCGTCTTCTACGTAGTCGCCAAGCTCGATTGAGTCATCTTCGTATTGCGCTGCTTCTAGTGAGATCTCTTTTGTAGGGTTCTCAACGTCATCAACAACTAACCAACGGCGGTAAGTTACAAACTCACCGGTTTTACGGTCAATGGCAACACGTACGTCGATTTCGATTTCGTATTTTTTCTTTGTAGAAGTTGCTAGAGCAATCTCAAGAGCCTCAAAGATACGCTCACGAGGTACCGCTTTTTCGTTCGATACCGCTTCTGCTACCGCTAAAATTTCTTTACTCATTGTATTTAGCCTCTAAGCTTAAACTTTTTTAGGGAACTAAAATTTAGGGATCAGGTTAGCTTTGGAAATGTTACTTAGAGCAAACTCTTCTTGCTGACCGTCTACAGTAATTGTCACTGTTTCGCCATCAACACCGTGGATAATACCTTTCCACTTACGACGGTTTGCTACAGCCATTTTCAATACGATGCTGACCTCGTGACCAATAAATTGCTCGTAATGTGCTGCTTTAAAAAGTGGTCTTTCTAAACCTGGAGAAGACACTTCTAGGCTGTAAGCAACAGAAATTGGATCTTCAACGTCTAAAACTGCACTAACTTGGTGGCTAACTTCTGCACAGTCGTCTACGTTAATACCATTTTCATGGTCAATGTAGATACGTAACGTTGAGTGCGCGCCTGCACGAATGAATTCTAATCCAACTAACTCATAACCTGATGCCGCTACTGGCGCGTCAAGCATTTCAGTAAGTTGTCTTTCTAAACCAGTCATTTAACCACTCCAGAAACAAAAAAAGGGCTCAGAGCCCAATCAAAAAACCAAGCAGTATCTGAGCTATTTCAAAAAGCTCAGATAACAAAAAACCCCGATAGTCGGGGTTTTATGCTGCTGGACCCTGATACGTTAAGAATAGCCAACAATTGCTTTTCTTAACTCGTAGTGTGGTTAGCACTACGCAAACTTGCCAATCTACGATTTCCTTTTAAAGAAAGAGATTGGTTGCGGGGGCCGGATTTGAACCGACGACCTTCGGGTTATGAGCCCGACGAGCTACCAAGCTGCTCCACCCCGCGTCCGACTTGCTGAGCATTATACTCGCAAACAAGTGATTTACAAGTTTGTAAATACATGGTGCCGAGAGAGGGACTCGAACCCTCACACCTAAGGCACTAGCACCTCATGCTAGCGTGTCTACCAATTTCACCATCTCGGCATCAAAACCTTACAGCTTATTGAGGAATTTCATCACCCGCAGGGGCAGGAACTTCACTCGCTGCATCCTTAACTTGTTCGACAACTGGTTGACCTAACGTTGGGTCTACCCATTGTGATTCAGTCTGGTGCGTAGACATACGACCAAGTAACAAGCTAACGATAAAGAATACGGTTGCTAAAATAGCAGTTGTTCGGGTTAAGAAATTACCTGAGCCGCCAGCACCAAACACTGTGTTTGAAGCACCAGCACCGAACGAGGCTCCCATATCTGCGCCTTTACCTTGTTGAATCAACACAAGGCCAATCACACCAAGCGCTGCCAACAGGTAAATCACAAGTAGAACTGAAAACATTTTTTCCACCTATGTTCCAAATTGTTGAGCCAGCGCCGTTCAAAAGAACAAATCATAATGAACAAGGCTAGCGACCTCCTAACGGGAGGCGGAGCAATACTAGCGAAAGCCAGTAACGCTGACAAGGGAAAATTAGTAAAAAATCAATGCCAATGCGTTAAGCGCTCAAAAAAAGGGCAAAAGATGCCCTTTTCATTCAAGACATGCTTTAACGCAATGATTAACAACTTGCTTTAACAGCCTCAGCGATTTTCAATGCTGAGTGTTGAACTAGTTCACCATCTTCGCCTTCCACCATAACGCGGATCAAAGGCTCAGTGCCAGACTTACGCAGCAGTACACGCCCTTTATCACCAAGTGTCGCCTCTACTTCAGCGACAGCGTTTAATACAGCTGTAGCTTCAAGAGGGTTACTTTCTCCTGAGAAACGGACATTTTCTAAAACCTGAGGATATAATGTCATTCCTTGCGATAGTTCATATAAAGACATATCGCTGCCAATTACAGAAGCAAGTACTTGAAGTGCAGCAACAATCGCATCGCCGGTTGTGACTTTATCTAATAAGATCACATGGCCTGAGTTTTCAGCACCAATTTTCCAACCTTTTTCTAGCAGTTGCTCCATGACATAACGGTCACCAACAGCAGCACGTACAAACGGAATGCCTAGCTGCTTTAAACCATTTTCCATACCCAAGTTAGTCATTAGTGTACCAACAACACCACCCTTTAGCTCACCACGACGAAGTGCATCACGAGCGATGATATAAGCAATTTGGTCACCATCAACTTTGTTACCTAGGTGGTCGACCATAATGATGCGGTCACCATCACCATCAAATGCGAGACCAAGATGCGCTTGCTCTTCAACAACACGCTGTTGAAGAGCTCGTACGTCTGTTGCGCCCACTTTTTCATTAATGTTGATGCCGTTAGGCTCTACGCCCATAGCGATAACTTCTGCCCCAAGTTCTTTGAAAACATTTGGAGCGATGTGGTACGTTGCACCGTGCGCACAGTCTACTACGATCTTAAAGTTCGCAAGGCTCAACTCAGATGGGAAAGTACTCTTACAGAATTCGATGTAACGACCAGCTGCATCATTTAGGCGGGTTGCTTTACCAAGCTCAGCAGACTCCACACATTCAATTTCTTTATCTAACTCAGCTTCGATCGCCAATTCGATATCGTCAGGTAGCTTAGTACCCTCAGAAGAAAAGAATTTAATGCCGTTGTCGTAATATGGGTTATGTGATGCAGAAATCACAATACCAGCCTCGGCACGGAAAGTCTGAGTTAAATATGCCACAGCTGGAGTTGGCATGGGACCAGTAAATGTTGCTTTAAGTCCCGCAGCTGCAAGGCCAGCCTCTAGTGCAGATTCAAGCATATAACCTGAAATACGTGTATCTTTACCTATGATAACTTTCTTTGTGCCTTGTTTCGCTAGTACACGACCAGCAGCCCAGCCAAGCTTAAGTACGAAGTCTGGAGTGATTGGGTATTGTCCTACTTTACCGCGCACACCGTCAGTACCAAAGTAACGTCTTTCATTCGACATAAACTTTCCTTTATTATTTTTAAATATTGTTTTTCGTCATCTCAACAACTTTCATTGCTTCGATTGTCTCTTCAAAGTCATGCACGCGAATGATCTGCGCGCCTTTCATCGCGGCAATCGTAGCACAAACAACACTTGCGTTCGTACACTCTGCTGCTGGCTTGTCTAACAGTTTGAAGATCATGGATTTACGAGACATGCCAGCCAAAATAGGCAGGCCGAATTCATGAAACTTTTCAAGATGAGCAAGCATATGATAATTGTGTTCGATTGTTTTGCCAAAGCCAAACCCAGGATCGAGAATCAGTTGAGATTTATCAATCCCTGCAGCTTCACACGCCGCGATACGTTCTTCTAGAAAAGCCGACACGTCCCCCATTAAATCATCATAATGAGGGTCAACTTGCATGGTCCTAGGTTGACCTTTCATATGCATCAGACAAATTGGAAGGTTTGCTTCTGCTGCGACTTCCAGAGCGCCTGGCTCTTGCAGCGAACGGATGTCATTGATCAAATCAGCCCCAGCATCAATTGCTTGACGCATCACTTCTGCTTTACTGGTGTCAACGGAAATCCACACATCATACTTTTCACGAATGGCTTTGATTACTGGGACAACACGCCTAAGCTCTTCTTCCAAAGACACATCCGGTGCACCAGGCCTTGTCGATTCACCACCAACATCAACAATACTTACACCAGCCTTTATCATTTTATCAACTTGAGCAAGAGCAAGTTCAATTGAGTTGTATTTACCGCCATCCGAAAAGGAATCCGGTGTCACATTTAGAATGGCCATGACATGTGGACGCGAAAGGTCCAAAGATTTGTTATTTGCTGTAATCATCATCATAAACACAAAAACCCCGAGATAACTCGGGGTTTAATATTATCGATACTCTTTATTCAGAGTCTTTCTTTTCAGGCGCTTCGTTAGAAGTTGTTTCAGAAGAGCTAGGCTGTTCTACATCTTTCGCAGTCTCCGTTGCTTCTTCTTTAACTTCTTGCTTTGCTTGAGGCTTGTCGCTGTCTTCTGGTTTGCTTGCTGAGTTATCACTCCAGCCCGCAGGCTCACGAATTTCAGCTTTGCGCTCCATTAAGTCATCAATCTGGCGAGCATCAATGGTTTCATACTTCATCAGCGCATCTTTCATCGCATGCATGATATCCATGTTCTCTTGAAGAATCTTCTTCGCACGATCGTAGTTGCGGTCAATGATCTGACGAACTTCGTCATCAATCAACTTCGCTGTATCGTCAGACACATGTTTAGTCTGAGTTACACTACGCCCTAAGAACACTTCGCCTTCATCTTCTGCATACAGCAGAGGGCCAAGCTTTTCAGAGAAACCCCATTGAGTAACCATCTTACGAGCAATATCTGTTGCGCGCTCGATATCATTAGAAGCACCGGTTGATACTTTGTCAGCACCGTAGATAAGTTCTTCTGCTAAACGACCACCGTACAAGCTAGAAATCATTGACTCTAGGTGTTGGCGAGACATACTCACGCGGTCCTGCTCTGGAAGGTACATTGTTACACCCAACGCACGACCACGTGGAATGATAGACACTTTGTACACTGGATCGTGTTCAGGAACCAAGCGACCAACAATCGCGTGACCCGCTTCGTGGTATGCTGTTGACTCTTTCACTTCCTCAGACATCACCATTGAACGGCGCTCAGCACCCATCATGATTTTGTCTTTCGCCAGTTCAAACTCAACCATAGAAACGTTGCGCTTGTTACCGCGCGCAGCAAACAGTGCAGCTTCGTTAACTAAGTTTGCTAGGTCAGCACCAGAGAAGCCTGGAGTACCACGTGCGATGAGAGAAGGCTCTACATCACCCGCTAGAGGGACCTTACGCATGTGAACTTTTAGGATCTGTTCACGGCCACGTACATCTGGAAGACCAACTACCACTTGACGGTCAAAACGACCAGGACGCAGTAGCGCAGGGTCTAGCACGTCCGGACGGTTAGTCGCAGCGATAACGATAATACCTTCGTTACCTTCGAAACCATCCATCTCAACGAGCATTTGGTTTAGTGTTTGTTCACGTTCATCATGACCACCACCAACACCTGCGCCACGTTGACGACCTACCGCATCGATCTCATCGATAAAGATGATACAAGGTGCAGCTTTCTTTGCTTGTTCAAACATGTCACGCACACGAGATGCACCAACACCAACGAACATTTCTACGAAATCAGAACCAGAGATAGTAAAGAATGGTACTTTCGCCTCACCGGCAATGGCTTTCGCTAGAAGCGTTTTACCCGTACCAGGAGGACCAACCATTAGAACACCCGTTGGAATCTTACCGCCCAGTTTTTGGAAGCGGCTTGGATCGCGTAGGTAGTCCACCAGTTCTTTCACGTCTTCTTTTGCTTCGTCACAACCAGCAACGTCAGCAAAAGTTGTCTTGATTTGTTCTTCGCTCATCATTCGAGCTTTACTCTTACCAAAAGACATGGCGCCTTTACCACCGCCGCCTTGCATTTGACGCATGAAGAAAATCCATACACCAATTAGTAAGATCATTGGGAACCAAGAGATGAAGATAGTACCAAGCAAGCTTTGCTCTTCTGGAGGCGTGCCTTGTACTTTCACGTTTTGGTTAATTAGGTCATCTAGAAGCTTTTGGTCATACACTGGCATGTAAGTGACCATTTTGGCACCGCCGCCACGACGAACAAAGCTAATTTCACCGTCTTTAAAAGTTGCTTCTTGAATCTGGCCTTGGCCAACTTCCTGTACAAACGTGGTGTAATCCACGGTTCTGCCATTGCTTTCTCCAGGGCCAAAGCTCTGGAATACCGACATCAATACGACGGCGATAACAAGCCACAGAATTAAATTTTTTGCCATGTCACTCAAGGTGTAAGCCTCTCGATAACTAATTGTAATTAAAGGTAGGGTACTACAGTTCATTAACTGTAGCTATAGTGTTAACACGCTCTCAAGAGAGCAAAATGGTTAACCTTTGTAACCAGTGGCTACGACGAAGACCTCTCGAGAGCGAGCTCGCGATGAGTCTGGTTTTCTAATTTTTACGGCTTTAAACATGTCTCGGACTTCTTTCACATACTGATCGAAGCCTTCCCCTTGGAAAACCTTTACGACAAAGCTACCATTAGGCGCTAGAACTTGTCGACACATATCTAAAGCTAATTCAACTAAATACATAGCGCGAGGTTGATCAACAGAATTGTTTCCCGCGATGTTAGGCGCCATATCAGACATTACTACGTCTACCATGGAAGGTTGGATCCTTTCTAGCAAAGCTTCCAATACCGCATCATCACGAAAGTCGCCTTGTAAAAAGCTAACGCCAGCAATCGGGTCCATAGGAAGCAAGTCACACGCGATGATCTGACCACTGTCCCCTACTATCTTAGCAGCATATTGAGACCATCCGCCCGGCGCAGCCCCCAAGTCGACGACTGTCATTCCAGGCTTTAACAATTTATCTTTCGTTTGAATCTCATCGATCTTGAAATAAGCACGTGAGCGGTAGCCTTTTTTTCGGGCTTCATTCGCGTATTTATCATCAAAGTGTTCTTTCAACCAACGACCAGAACTAGCCGAATGTTTTTGTTTACTCATTTTAATCCCAACAAGGCACAAATTGGAGCTATTGTTTTAATAGGCGCTACCTATTACTCAATAAATTATAGTCTTCAGCAATAGATGGCGTTAAAATAGCTTTTTTCAACCCTTATTTTAAAGAAAATTGGCCGCGTAATGAACCTAAGCACCAAACAAAAGCAGCACCTTAAAGGCCTAGCTCACAGTTTAAAACCTGTTGTGCTAATGGGCGCAAATGGACTTACAGAAGCCGTGCTAGCAGAAATTGAAATCGCTCTTAACCATCACGAACTTATCAAAGTAAAAGTTGCTTCGGAAGATCGTGAAACAAAACAGCTAATCATCGACGCTATCGTACGTGAGACGGGCGCTGAAAAAGTTCAGACTATTGGTAAAGTGCTTGTGCTATACCGCCAGTCTGAAGAGCGTAAAATCGAAATCCCTCGTAAGTAACTCTACTTACGTTGCTGAAGAAAAAAGGTCGCCTGAGGCGACCTTTTTGCGTTTTATCAGAGTAGTAATGCTACTCCAAACGACTTAGATATATTCTACTCGGTCAATTTCGAAGTCTTTCGCGCCACCCGGAGTTTGAATAGCAACTTCATCGCCTTCCATCTTACCAATCAGGCCACGAGCAATAGGTGAGCTCACTGAAATGCGACCTGCTTTGATATCGGCTTCGTCATCACCAACGATTTGGTACGTTTTTTCTTCTTCGGTGTCGATATCAATCAAGGTTACGGTTGAACCAAAAATAACTTTACCCGTGTTCTCCATCTTCGTTACATCAATAACTTGAGCAACTGACAGTTTGTATTCAATGTCACGGATTTGTGCTTCACAAATGCCCTGCTCTTCACGAGCGGCGTGATATTCAGCATTCTCTTTTAAATCACCTAGCTCACGAGCTTCAGCAATTGCCTCTGAGATCTGAGGACGTAGTTTAAGTAGACGATCGAGTTCTGCACGTAGCTTTTGCTCGCCACGTAGTGTCATTGGAACTTTTTCCATTTTATAACCTCAAGCCCAAATGGGTCTTTGGACAAAAAAAGCCCACCCTGTCATAGGACTGGGTAGTGCGCTTAAAGATGTATTTCGTTTAGTGTAAACAAACTCCCGGACGAAATCATCTTAATTCGAAAGACAGCAAGACTATGCCTTTTCGGCATAATGATATAACTCACTTTTAGAGCGGTTCTAGGGCGAATCACCTTCTCAATTTATTGAAAAACAACACTGTTCATTACACCAAAAACCTCAAAAAAGATAAAAACTAATCAATGTCAGGCTAATGTCATTGCCAATAATTTCAATCAAAAACAGCAATTTAAATAAAAACAACGCACAATTGAACAGTGTTCATCAGTGGGATTTATATCATTTTACTAACTCATACGGAAACTTTAGCAGTAAAACATGTCCAGCGAGTTGTTAGATCAATGGCTTACAAGTGCGAACTATATCGCTCAATTAGCCAATTTTGGACCAACAACTTGTGAGAGATCACCTCTCCCCCATACAACAATGATTATGGACAGCTAACTAGGACAAATAAGATGAAAAAGACTCTAATTGCTCTTTCTGTATCTGCAGCAGCTATGGCAACTGGCGTAAACGCAGCTGAACTTTACAACCAAGACGGTACTTCTCTAGAAATGGGCGGCCGTGCTGAAGCACGTCTATCTATGAAAGATGGCGACGCTCAAGACAAATCTCGCATCCGTCTAAACTTCCTTGGTAAACAAGAAATCAATGACAACCTATACGGTGTTGGTTTCTGGGAAGGTGAATTTGAGACTGCTCAAAACGGTACTGTAGACGGCGACGACAAGAGCGATCTAGAAACTCGTCTTGCTTACGCTGGTCTTGGCGGTGCTTACGGTGAGTTCGCATACGGTAAAACTGAAGGTGCACTAGGCGTTATCACTGACTTCACAGATATCATGGCTTACCACGGTAACTCTGCAGCAGACAAACTAGCTGTATCAGACCGTACAGACAACATGATGGCTTACAAAGGCCAGTTTGAAAACCTAAGCGTAAAAGCAAGCTACCGCTTCGCTGATCGTATGGAAAACAAAAACACTGGTGAGTACTACGACAACAAACAAGACGGTTACTCTCTATCTGCAATCTACGCTCTAGCTGACACTGGTCTTGAGCTAGGTGCTGGTTACGCAGATCAAGACAAAGCTAACGAGTACATGCTAGCTGCATCTTACACAATGTCTGATCTTTACTTCGCTGGTGTATTCACTGACGGCGAGAAAATGGAAGATTCAAACAACAGTAACACAGTTGATTACACTGGTTACGAGCTAGCGGGTGCTTACACTCTAGGCCAAACAGTATTTACAACATCATACAACAATGCAGAAACTAACAACGAAACTTCTGCAAACAACTTCGCTGTTGATGCTTCTTACTACTTCAAGCCTAACTTCCGTGGTTACATTTCTTACAACTTCAACCTGATTGATGCAGGTGACAAGTTTGGTTCAACTGACACTAGCAAAACAGTTGCAACTAAGATCGATGCTGAAGACGAGCTAGCTCTAGGTCTACGTTACGACTTCTAATTCCGGTCTTTGACTAGAATATCGAATGCCCGCTTTAAGCGGGCATTTTTTATACTTCATTTTAAGCAGCGCGCCTTTCTCTCGTGTCTCATTCATGAAGACATTTGAAGCATTTATTTAGTTACCTAGCATATTGAAAGGACTTGCGTATACTCAATCACATAACTCACCTTAGAAAGTATCATTATGCGTTTACGTTGGCCCTTGCTCATATTCTCTTCATTACTTTCTGCTTTTTCACAAGCGTACCCTCATCAAGAGGTGTTGCCTGAAGGCGCCCGCATCAGTTTAGTTGCGGAAAAACTCAGTGAAAATGCTGAGCTTGACGGTGTTCATCCTACCGAACAACTGTTCCCACCAGCGAGTACATTAAAAATCGTCACCGCATTAGCCGCAAAGCTAGAACTGGGTGATAATTTCCGGTTTCGAACCAAGCTGGAAACGTCGAACTCAGATGCAGTGATTTACTTTGTCGGCGACCCAACACTCCAAACCAACGACTTAAAATCACTTCTCACTCTAGCTAAGAAAAATGGCTTAAAACGGATTAACGGTGACCTATGGCTCGATAACAGCGCATTCACTGGTTATAACCGTGCGGTGGGCTGGCCGTGGGATATCTTGGGAGTTTGCTACAGCGCTCCGGCATCGACCATCACACTCAATAACAACTGTGTACAAGCCTCTATCTATACACAAAAAGATGGTGGAACGCGGGTCTACGTACCAGAGCATCAACCTATTCGTGTCACAAGTACCGTAGAAACAGTTTCTAAAACCATTAAGAAAAGTCGTCATTGTGACTTAGGTTTAGTTGCAAATCCCGATAACAACTACAAGCTAACAGGGTGCTTGGTTGAAAGAGACAAACCATTGCCACTGAAATTTGCGGTTCAAGACCCTGAGCGTTACACCAGTCAAAGGTTGGCGACTTTGCTCAAGGAGCTCAACATTGGGGTATCAGGAAAGATTAGGGTCGGTACGGCGCCAGAAAAGCAGCGAAAGCTCATCGCAATGCATCAATCAAAGGCCTTACCAGACATTCTTGAAGATATGCTCAAAAACTCTGACAACTTGATTGCCGACACATTAACCAAAACACTTGGTGCTAAATTTTTCGTTCAGCCAGGCAGTTTTACTAACGGTACAGAAGCGATCAAGCAGATCATTTTCGCCAACACTGGTATTGATATTCGTAATGCGCGCCTAGAAGACGGCTCAGGACTTTCGCGAAATAACCGGATCTCCGCGACCAAGATGGCTGAAATGCTGCGCTATATTTGGAAGCATGAAAACGAACTCAAATTGATTGCCATCATGCCGAAATCAGGTGAATCCGGCACATTAAAGTACCGACAAAGTATGCGAAAACTTCCAATTAAAGGACAGCTGATCGCGAAAAGTGGCTCTATCTACGGGACTTACAATATGGCTGGATATGGCTTGGACAAAAGTGGTCAACCTAACACCATTTTTGTTCAGTTTGTTTCAGACTACTTCCCAGAAAAACGGGACGACAACACACCTGTCATCGCCCCGATTACACATTTTGAGCAGCTTTTTTACAATGACATTGTGAACTTTAGTCAGGCAATACCTAAGAAATAGTTCACCACGTTAAAGTAAATCCACATTCCTGAAATATCGACGATAGACGCAAGAACTGGACTCACCAATACGGCTGGGTCCAACTTGCAAGCTCGTGCAATAATTGGCAACAGCCCGCCCAATGTTGTAGAAATGGTGACTTGAATGAACAGCGCAACTGCTATTGCCAGTGCGATATCGGTCAGTTCAAAGCCTCCTGTTGATTGTCCTGCACTAAATAACATAATGCGTCCAATCATCACGATAGCGATCGCTAGCGCAATAAATAGAGCGACTCGGCTCTCTTTCCACAAAACTTCTAACCATTGGCGTTTTTTTAACTCTCCAGTAGCAAGAGCACGAATCACCAAAGTTGCTGCTTGTGTTCCTGTGTTACCACCAGCAGCTGCAATCACTGGCATGTACACTGCAAGTAAAACAAGCTGACTAAGGGTGTCCTCATACTGAGCGATGATCAAGCCTGACACTATCCCTAAAAGAGCCAGCGCAATGATCCATCCAATACGCTGTTTTACATGCCCTAAAACACTAGTTGATAAATAACCATCGGGTGTATCAACTTCAGACATATGCAGACCCAGTTGGTGAGCATAATGACGTGCGCGTTTGTCATGACCTGCTTGCTCAAGTTGAGCAATAAGACTATTCACATAGCCGACAGAGCAATGCTGTAAAATACCTACAGCCTCATCAATCGGCATAACCGTAAGCAAATGGACTTGTTGCTCTTGCTCGTACTGCAAGAATGCATTGCGAGCTGCACCAATTTCTACTTCAGAAAAGTTTGGTGTTGTTTCAATAAAAGTGTTGTTCATTACCGTCATGGCGAATCTCCCGATTGGCATTGGTAACGACCATCGACAAAGCATGAAAAGCCACTCTTGCACGCTAAAAGTCAGACAACAATTAAGATGCACAGAGAAAACCAATGCGAATGCACTGTCTATTCAGAATGTATGAAGGAAATAACGAGAAGAAAATTAGAAAAGTGCCTCACCACTTAGGTAAGGCGGAGATCGCCAATACCGAAGCGGGTTATTTCGCTCCCTTAATCTTACTCACCCAACGACTGGGAGGATGGTCGGTATTGTTCATGTAAATCTCCGATAGCGCTGCCATTATTGGCAGCGCAAGTATAGTAGCAAAGTTCATCAGGTATGGAAGTTTTACTTTGCCGTTTTTGCTAAATTTTCATACAAAAAAAGCGCCCTTCGGACGCTTTCATTTGCAGTCATTATGAATTACTGAATAGTAATACGAGCAAATTTACGTTTGCCGACTTGGAACACGTAAGTACCCGCTTCTGGAGCAAATTTGCTGTCCGCAATTTTTTCACCATCAATCTTCACAGCGCCCTGCTTAACCATGCGCATCGCATCTGACGATGATGGACATAAGCCTGCTTCTTTCAACAGATTACTCACTGGGCGACCTGCGTCAAAGTCAAACTCTGGCATCTCATCAGGAATTTGGTTCTTCGCAAAACGGTTTACGAATTCTTGCTCTGCTGCATCGGCATCATATTCACTGTGGAAACGAGCAATAATTTCTTTTGCTAGCAATACTTTGATGTCACGAGGGTTTTTGCCCGCTTCTACATCAGCTTTGAATTGAGCAATCTCTTCCAGAGGACGGAAAGAGAGCAGCTCGTAGTAGCTCCACATTAGGTCATCAGAAATAGACATGATTTTACCAAACATTTCGCTTGGCGCTTCGCTGATACCAATGTAGTTGTTTGCTGACTTAGACATCTTCTTCTCGCCATCAAGGCCCACTAGAAGCGGCATCATCAGTACAACCTGAGGTTTTTGACCGTGAGACTTTTGTAGTTCACGACCCATTAGAAGGTTGAACTTCTGGTCTGTACCACCTAATTCAACATCCGTTTCCATTGCTACTGAGTCCCAACCTTGTAGAAGTGGGTACATGAACTCATGAATAGCAATTGGCTGACCACCCGCGTAACGCTTTTTAAAGTCGTCACGCTCTAGCATACGAGCAACGGTTTGGTTTGCCGCAAGGCGAATCATACCTTCTGCGCCTAGTTCAGACAGCCACTCAGAGTTAAACTGAATTTTAGTCTTTGCAGGATCGAGAATTTTGAACACTTGCTCTTTGTACGTTTCAGCGTTACGCAATACGTCTTCACGACTTAGCGGTGGACGAGTTGTGTTTTTACCTGTTGGGTCACCAACCATTGCAGTGAAGTCACCGATTAGGAACGTCACTTCATGACCTAGTTCTTGGAACAAGCGAAGCTTATTGAAAATAACCGTATGGCCTAGGTGAATGTCAGGTGCTGTTGGATCAGCGCCCAATTTAATACGTAGAGGACGGTCTTCTTTTAGTTTTGCGATTAGCTCTTCTTCTGGAATCAGCTCTTCAACACCGCGCTTAATCTCGGCTAGTGCAGCTTCAATGCTCGCCATTCTTGTTCACTCCCACAGATTTGGCAAAAATATAATAGCTGAACATATTACTTGAATAGCGATGCATTTTGAAACACGTTAGACTAGGTAGTTGTCACTTTTTCCGTTTAATTTAGCAATCAAGTACCTCATGCATTCGATTTTTGTCCGACTTCCACTCTTGCACAAAGTATTGATCGGTTTTTTTAGTGCGCTGATTATCTTCGCGTTCTTCTTTTTACCTGATCCGCAAGACCTAGACCCGCAGCAGAGCCGATTAAAAGTTGGTCAACATTATCCTGTTCCAGTTTCCCTCGAACTCAGTGCACTAAATAGTTCATCGCCTGCGGTTCCCGCCGTGCTGCGCTGGGAGACATACAAGGTAAAAAATGGCGAGAGTGCTGCCATCTTATTTAGTCGCGTAGGGCTTTCTGCTCGTCTATTACATGAACTGGTGTCATCAGACAAAGAAGTGGAAAAACAGTTAACTCGGCTTCGACCTGGTGACCGATTGCAATTTGGTTTTGACGAAAATAACGACTTGGTGCAGCTAAGAAGAACACTAAGCGCGTTCGAGACTTTTCGTATCACATTAAAAGACGGCAAGTACGTTTCTGAAGTTGATAAAAAAGAAGTCGACTTCCAGTACAACTACGCTGAAGCCACCATCAAATCAAACTTTTGGAATGCAGGAATATCTTCTGGATTAAATGGTAACCAAATCATGGAACTGGCTGGCATATTTGGTTGGGACATCGACTTTGCTTTAGATATTCGTAAAAACGACAGCTTCCGAGTACTTTACCAAGAGGAAGTGGTAGAAGGTGAAGTAATCGGCCGTGGAAAAATCATTGCTGCGATCTTTAAAAACCAAGGCGATACCTTTACCGCAATATTGGATCAGAAAAGTGGCAAGTATTACGACGAAAATGGGCGTGCAATGAAAAAAGCATTCTTACGCGCGCCGTTGGATTTCCGTCGAGTTTCGTCTAACTTCAACCCACGCCGCTTACATCCAGTGACGGGACGCGTTCGTCCTCATAGAGGCACGGACTATGCAGCACCAGTGGGCACCCCGATTTGGGCGGCTGGTGATGGTGTTGTTCAAAAATCGTCTTACAACAAATTTAATGGTAACTACGTTTTCATTAAACATAGTAATACTTACATTACCAAGTACCTGCACTTAACCAAACGTACTGTACGAGCTGGTCAACGCGTTAAGCAAGGCCAAACCATTGGTACGCTTGGCGGAACTGGCCGTGTAACTGGCCCTCACCTGCACTATGAGTTCCTTGTGAATGGTGTCCACAAAAACCCGCGTACGGTGAATTTGCCACAGTCTAAATCCCTAACAGGCAAAGCAAGACAAACTTTCATGGCAAACGCAAAAATTAGCATGGACAAACTTGAGCGCTACAGCAAACTGTTAGCAATGAAGTAAATTGATATATTGAAAAGGGCAGATCAGCTGCCCTTTTTGTTTCTTCAATATCATCACGATGAAGCTTACTTTTCGGAGTGATGCTCTCTCCCGAGCATGAGCAAGCATGGTGTCAGAACCAGTGTTAGCAAAGTCGCAAACGCCAATCCACCCGCGACAGCCGTCGCAAGTTGAGACCACCATTGAGTGCTTGGCGCGCCAAATTCCACTTTTTGGTTAACTAAGTCGATGTTCATTTCTAGCACCATTGGCAATAAGCCTAGTATGGTGGTCACCGTCGTGAGTAAAACGGGTCTTAAACGCTGCACACCTGTACGCAAGATCGCCTCAGATTTCTCTAAGCCACGTTTACGCATCTGATTATAAGTATCGATTA
Organism: Vibrio sp. D417a; assembly: GCF_030248595.1. Taxonomy (NCBI): domain Bacteria; kingdom Pseudomonadati; phylum Pseudomonadota; class Gammaproteobacteria; order Vibrionales; family Vibrionaceae; genus Vibrio; species Vibrio sp. D417a. The sequence goes on from NZ_JAHGAM010000011.1 coordinate 220,291, forward strand.
ATACGATGTTGTTATTCACAACAATACCTGCAAGCGCAATCACCCCTATTCCCGACATGATGATGCCAAATGGCTTTTGGAAAATAAGCAATCCAGCAAAGACCCCAACGGTAGAAAACAACACAGCACTGAGGATTAAGAAAGCTTGATAAAAGCTATTAAACTGCGTAATTAAAATCAGAGCCATCACACCAAGCGCGACAATAAAAGCATTTTGTAAGAATGCTGATGAGTTTTCCTGCTCTTCATTTTGACCCCGAATCTTATATTCAATGCCTTCCGGTAAGTCGAGCTGTTCCATTCCAGCGGCAATCTTCGGTAGCTCAAGAGCCAAATTGTAACCTTCCACCATATCCGCTTTAATATTGATAACTCGATGACCGTCGACCCGACGAATGGTGTCTTGCTTATGATCTGGTTTGATTTGAGCAAAATTCGTAATCGGTACCAGACCAGCTGCCGTTTTCACTCTCAGTTGGTCAAATCGACCAATATCGCGCTTATCTTGTGGATAGCGCACCAAAATATCGACTTCTTCATCCGCATCATCGGGCAAATAATCGCCTATTTTCAAACCGTTTGTAACAAACTGAACAGTATTCCCGACTAAGGTCGCATCCGCTGCAAAGCGAGAGGCGTCATCTCGCTGGATGTCAATTTGCCAATCAATCCCTTCCTTATTAGTGGTATCACTCAAATTGGTCAGTGCAGGATTACCATCAGCCCAGTGTCGGACTTGTTTGGCCGCTTCATCTAACGCACTAACACTCAAGTTTCGTGATGACACTTCAATCACGAGATCATGCTCGACAGGCGGTCCTGCGTCCGGGAATTTATACTCAAGTTCAACACCATAAAAGCGATCTGTGGTCTCTTTTAGTTCCTCAATAATGGTTTTCACTTTGCGTCGATACTGCCAATCCACAGGTGTTATCTGAATCTGGCCGATTTCATCCCCATTATCACTTGAGCCTGTACGCGTGTAGACACTTTCAAACTCGTCATGACCGAGCATCACCTTCTCGATTTCACGCATAACAACATCTTTTTCGTGAATAGACAGGTCACCATAAGAACGAACTTTAACGGTAAAAAAGGCAGGGTCCACTTCAGGGAAAAACTCTGCACCCAAGCCAGCTTTGTTGTAAGTGAAGCCGACACCTGCCGCTAGCAGTATCGCGCTGAGTAAGACTTTCCATGGATGACGAATCGCTACCGACAGAGTCTGGTAATAAAGCTTGGTAATGCCTGTCGCTTTTTCAAAGTTGCCGTTATGCAGCTCAACCATTTCTCGCTGAGCTTTCTGATTGACGACTTGAGGCTTGCCAATGATCCCACCGATGACAGGAACGAACAATAAAGCCATCATCAGAGAAGCGGCCAAAGTAGCAATTAAAGTAAGTGGTAAGTACTTCATGAACTCACCAGTGATGTCTGGCCAGAAAAGTAACGGAGCAAACGCAGCCAATGTGGTTGCTGTGGATGCGGTAATAGGCCAGGCCATTCGCTTTGCTGCATCTCGATAGGCTTCTTTACGTGGCGTTCCTTCTTGCATGCGCCGATCTGCAAACTCTGTCACCACAATGGCACCATCCACCAACATGCCTACTGCCATAATTAAAGCAAACAGTACGACGATATTGACCGTCAGCCCAAATACCGATAACACCAACAACCCAGTCAAGAACGATCCTGGAATAGAAATCCCCACGAGAAGCGCGGTCCTAACCCCCAATATGGCAATAATGACGATAACTACGAGGATAATTGCGGATAAGATATTGTTTTGTAGATCACTGAGCATCAATTTGACATCGTCGGATTGATCCCAAGTGTATTTAACTTGCAAATTGTCGGGCCACTCGGCGCGCTTCTGTCCCTGAGCCAGTACTTCTTTTACCAGCTCAACCGTTTCAATGATGTTTTCCCCTGCCCGTTTTTTTACGTCCAAAACGATGGCAGATTCGCCATCTAAACGAGCAAAACTTTCAGGATCGCGAAATGCACGCCGTACTGTCGCCACATCGCCAAAAGTGATCACCTCTTTGCCATTCACCTTGATCGGTAGTTCAAGCACATCTTTCAGTGAATCAAAAACCGATGGGACTTTTACCGAAAAGCGTCCATACCCAGTATCGACAAACCCCGCAGCCACAACTCGGTTATTCAAGGCAATTAAATTATAGATATCCGCTTGATCGAGACCGTAGCTTTCCATCAATAGCGGATCGACAACTATTTCCACGATGTCTTCGCGATCCCCTGCGATTTCAACTTCAAGAACCTGACGGAAACTCTCCAAACGATCACGTAGCGTTCTGGCAATCTGTACAATGGTCCGCTCTGGTACGGTGCCATATAGAACAACAGTCAAAACAGGCTCTTCAGATGCAAACGTGACTTCATTTACCGTTGGCTCATCACTGTCCTCTGGTAATTTTGGCTTTGCAAGATCAACCGCATCACGCACATCTGCCATCGCTTTATCAAGATCCACTCCAACACTAAATTCCAGCGTCACCGAAGCATGACCTTCTGATGCCACAGAGGTCATCTCTTTTACGCCTTCAATAGAGCGCAACTCTTGCTCTATTGGCCGAACTAATAAACGTTCGGCATCGACGGGAGAAATGCCTTGATGCCCAACAGAAACGTAGATAATAGGAATGGTAATATCTGGGCTCGATTCCTTGGGGATAGTGACGTAAGTAATGACACCGGCAATTAAGATCATCACCAGTAATGTCAGCATGGTGCGAGCGCGGGATAACGCAGCATCAATCAGAGTGTACATAAGTGCTCCTTACTGCTCACTAGCCGCTTCAACAACTACGTCATCAACTTTATTGGCCAGTACTTGATCACCATCTCGCACAAAACCTTGTCCCAGCACGATAATGTCTGCACGCTCTCCTAACCCAGAGAGCCACACACCATCATCCTCGGCCTTAACGAGTTGAATTGGAACAAACTCAACATACTCATTACGCAGTGTCTTGACACCTAAGTTACCTTCTTCATCTAGTGCTAACATGGCAGCCGTAATCTTTACTGCCAACACTTCACTCAAAGGCAGCTGTACTTCTGCGCTCATACCGGCAGGAATTCTTGCGTCTTGATTATCAATTTCGATTTCAATTGGAAATGTATTAGTAGAAGCAGAAGAAACACGTCCAATGTAGCGCACACGACCTTGATGATGCTGTTGGTTAATGGTTCTTACGTCGGCTTCTAGGCCTTCCTTAAGGTATTGTATATGCCGTTCACTGACATCGGCTTCAATCACTAAAGTATCCAAATCAATGACCGTCGCAATAGGATCGCCAATCCCGACAAAATCACCTAACTCAACAAAGTGGTGATCTACGATGCCATCAAATGGCGCTTTAACCTCAGTATTTCTTAAAGCCGTTTGCACGTTACTCAAATTCGCACGTGCATCTACCAACGCTGCTTGCGCTGTCGCAAATGCAACCTCACCTTGCAGTCCACGACTTTTTAGCGATTTAGCTGCATTAAACTCTTTCTCTTTAACCAACAGCATCGCCTGGGCCCGTTTAAGTTGAATGCCAAGGTCGCGCTTATCGATGTTTGCGATCACTTGTCCCTGTTTGACCGCTTGGCCTTTCTTTATGTTAAGACTGACTATTTTACCGGCAACTTCGGCGCCAAGACGCGCTTGACGATTGGGCGCTGTTCGTCCATACAATTCAATGGTTTTACTGGTAGGTTCGGCAAGAAAAGTATCAAACATCACCTTTGCAAGTGGTGTCGTGTTCGTGGATGTTGAAGAGTTAGGATGATCATCTTGTGCTTTGAGTTGGCCGATGGTTAGCCATGCAACAAGAAGTAAGACGAGGATAAGAGATACTAGCCAAGGGCGCTCGACAATTCGGCGTCCAAAAGAAAGTCCAGACATATAAAGTCCTTTTTATTATTTCTCTGCATATCTGCGAGCGTGCGCTTTACGTGACATCCTTCTACATAAAGCACAGGCAGCCATTAGCTGCCTGTTAGGTGTTAATTACACACTGAACGATGCACCACAACCACATGTTGTCGTTGCATTGGGGTTATTTACGAAGAAGCGCGCTCCTTCCAACCCTTCTGTGTAGTCAACAATACCGCCTACGAGATATTGCAGACTCATAGGGTCTACAACCAGTGTTACACCACTGTTTACGATTGTCGTATCGCCTTCGTTTACATTTTCATCAAAAGTAAAGCCGTATTGGAAGCCGCTGCAGCCGCCGCCAGTAATGTATACGCGCAGTTTCAATGCTGGGTTTTCTTCTTCAGCAATCAATGCTTTAACGCGAGATGCTGCTGCGTCAGAAAAAGATAATGGTACGTTTACTTCGCTCACGAAGACCTCTCTCACTCGTGTAATGCGTCAAGCCTGAAGCAAGACGTCAAATTTGTGCTAATTGAGACGATTATCCAATACCTGACAAACTCGTTCAAGTATTCGCCGCCGATTCTTTATAACAGATGCGGATATATAAGATTACACTGCGAAACAACACATAAATTAAGCAAAACGTTTCTAACTTGATTATAGCTAGGTACAATGCGCTCCACTTGGTCCGAGCAATCAAAAGAGGATAACCCCATGACCAAATCATCAGAGCTGTATCAAAAAGCTCAGCAAACCATCCCTGGCGGTGTCAATTCACCAGTTCGTGCATTCAACGGCGTTGGCGGCTCTCCGCTATTTATCGAACGAGCAGACGGTCCACTGATTTTTGATGCCGATGGTAAAGCGTATATTGATTACGTTGGCTCTTGGGGTCCAATGATTCTTGGCCACAACCACGCGGTTATCCGCGAAGCAGTAATTGATGCAGCGCAACGCGGTCTTAGCTTCGGTGCGCCAACAGAGCTTGAAATCGCGATGGCAGAATTAGTTTCTGAGCTTGTTCCATCAATGGAGCAAATCCGCATGGTAAGTTCTGGTACTGAAGCTACTATGAGCGCGATTCGCCTTGCACGTGGCTTCACCGGTCGCGACAAGATCATGAAATTTGAAGGTTGTTACCACGGCCACGCTGACAGCTTGCTAGTAAAAGCAGGTTCTGGAGCACTAACTCTAGGCCAACCAAGCTCTCCTGGCGTTCCTGCAGATTTTGCTAAGCACACGCTAACAGCAACATTCAACGACCTAGATTCTGTACGCGAGCTATTTGCTGCTAACAAAGGCGAAATTGCTTGTATCATCGTTGAGCCAGTAGCAGGCAACATGAACTGTATTCCACCAGTGGAAGGCTTCCACGAAGGGCTACGTGAAATCTGTGATCAAGAAGGCGCGCTACTAATTTTTGATGAAGTAATGACAGGCTTCCGTGTTGCTCTAGGCGGCGCGCAAGCACACTACAACATCAAACCCGACCTAACGACACTGGGTAAAGTGATTGGTGGCGGTATGCCAGTAGGTGCTTTCGGTGGCCGTAAAGAAGTGATGCAATACGTTGCACCTACAGGCCCAGTTTACCAAGCTGGTACCCTTTCCGGTAACCCTGTCGCAATGGCAGCAGGCTACGCATGTTTGAACCTTCTAAAAGAAGAAGGCAACGAAAAGCGCCTAGCTTCTAAAACGAAACAACTTGCTGAAGGCTTTAAGTCTCTAGCAGAAAAACACGGTATTCCGCTAGTTGTTAACCAAGTGGGCGGTATGTTCGGCTTCTTCTTCACTGACCAGGAAAAAGTAACTTGCTACGAAGACGTAACGAAGTGCGATGTAGAACGCTTCAAGCGTTTCTTCCACTTAATGCTAAAACACGGTGTCTACCTTGCGCCATCTGCGTTTGAAGCGAGCTTTACTTCACTCGCTCATGGTTCAAAAGAGATTGATGCCACATTAGAAGCGGCTGACCGCTGTTTTGCTGTTCTTGCAGAAGAAGCGAAATAATCGCTAAAAACGGCGATAACGCATTTAGAAAAGGACCGTAACGGTCCTTTTTTATTGCCAATTCAAAATAACCAATATCGCTAATACCCCAACGACAATGCCAAACCACGGTATTCGCTTAGCTTTTTTCTCAGTTTGACACTTTTTATCACCGTTGCAACAACCCATAGCTCATCTCTTGATTGATAACCGACTGATTTGTAGTCATTATAGCAAGGTACATCGCCCTGCTCTAATTCGGCATTGTCATAAGCTTGAAAGAGTTAAGAGTGCAAAGTAATAAAGGTTACACGCCATCATTGAAGGCATAAACCGTAAACGTCACCTGTAAGTTGGACTAATACCATGCCAAATAATGTAAAAATAACGTCGAGTCACCGAGTACTAATGGTTGCTTTACTCGCCGCTGCTTTTGCTTGCTACTTATTGGTTGAGCCATATATCAATTCCATTGTGATGGCTTTTATCATTTCTTTGCTCATGTTTCCGATACACGAATGGTTTGAGCAGAAAATTCCCAAGCACCCCAATATGGCGGCACTGCTGTCATGTGTCGTCTTGACGTTTATTATTGTTATCCCGCTTTTATTTGTGTTTGCCGCCATTGTTCAGCAAGGCTCTGTTTTCTCACAAAATACATATAATTGGGTTACCAATGGTGGTATCCAAGATATATTCCAACATCCTTTCGTTATCAAAGGCTTAGCGATTGTTAATGAGTACTTACCTTTTGATAAAATCGAGCCCAAAGCCATTGCTGAGAAAATTGGTCAATTTGCCACATCGTTTGGCTCTAACTTAGTCGCTATCAGCGCAAAGATTTTAGGAGACGCAACCAACTTCCTAATGAACTTCTTCCTAATGCTGTTTGTGCTGTTTTTTCTGCTTCGTGACCACGACAAAATTATCTCTGCGATTCGTCATATCCTGCCACTCTCACGTAGCCAAGAAGACCGCATATTGACAGAGATAGAGCAAGTTTCTAAATCAGCCGTAATGGGCTCATTCATGACAGCGATTGCTCAAGGTCTGGCTGGCGGTATCGGTATGTGGCTAGCAGGCTTCCCTGGGTTATTTTGGGGAACGATGATGGGCTTTGCATCATTCATTCCAGTGGTAGGAACCGCGCTAATCTGGATTCCTGCAGCAGCGTACTTGTTCTTAACAGGCGATATGACTTGGGCTATCTTCTTGACGGTGTGGAGTGTAGTTGTCGTTGGCTCTATAGATAACCTATTGCGCCCGTTGCTAATGCAAGGCAGCGCCGGCATGAATACCCTTATGATTTTCTTCTCATTACTGGGTGGTCTGCATCTGTTTGGTTTGATTGGTCTTATCTACGGCCCACTTATTTTTGCCGTGACCATGGTACTGTTTAATATCTACGAGGAAGAATTCAAAGACTTCCTTAACCAACAAGACAACAGCTAGTCACCGCTTAATCACTTCAAGCTTGGGGCAGATTGTGCGAAAATCTGCCCCAAATTATTTCTGATGAACCAAATTTATGTCTGCTTATATCGCTCCTAGCCAAATAGCTCAGCGCCAACTTGAATACTTCAACGGAAAACACGTTTTAGTCGCTGGTGAAGTTGAAGACCTATTTCCTCTTGAGTTAGTGGCTCATTGTGAGTCTGTTGAAGTGTTTACTTCCAACTATAGCTACTACCGCCAAATTCAAACCTCTGACAAAGTGAAAAGTCATTTTGGCTCTGTGTTTGATGTTGAAACAAAAGCAGACATGGTCCTTTTATACTGGCCAAAAGCAAAAGCTGAAGCAGAATACTTGCTGGCGATGTTGATGGCGAAACTGGGCATTAACACCGAAATCGTCATCGTTGGTGAAAACCGCTCCGGCATCAAGAGCATCGAGAAGATGTTCCAAGAATACGGCCCTGTGAACAAGTACGACTCTGCTCGTCGCTGCTCATTTTACTGGGGTAATTGCCTCAATGAACCAAAACCTTTCAACCAAGCAGATTGGTTTAAGTCTTACACTGTTACACTCGGTGAGCAGTCGCTAGCGGTTAAGAGCCTACCTGGCGTATTCAGCCATGGCGAGTTCGACTTAGGTAGCCGATTTCTGCTTGAAACCTTACCTAAGCTGTCGGGCAAAGTGCTCGACTTTGGTTGTGGTGCAGGTGTGCTCGGTGCGTTTATGGCGAAAGCGAATCCAGAGATCGCGATTGAGATGTGTGACATTAATGCTTATGCGATCACTTCTAGCCAAGCCACATTAGAAGCGAATGGTTTATCCGGACGCGTATTTGCATCAGATATATACTCGGATACCGCAAAAGACTACCGCTTTATCGTCAGCAACCCGCCATTCCACAGTGGTTTAGACACAAATTACAACGCAGCGGAAACCTTGTTGGGCCAGGCACCACAATATCTAACCAAAGACGGCGAAATGGTGATTGTCGCGAATAGCTTCTTAAAATACCCACCAATTATCGAGCGGGCGTTTAATAATTGCGAGACGCTAAATAAGACCAATAAATTTTCTATCTACTACGCGAAAAAATCATAACTTCCCCCCGCGCAGGCACAAACCTGCGCGATTTTTTCTCATAAATTCAACACTCATAAGAAAAACTGCGTCACCCTGCACGCTTTACAACTAACTTTCTTGTCAAAGAAAAAAAACTCGTTAATTTTGTTAATTCTATCTAGTTGAACATCTTATCCGTTTTTAACGAGAACCTCGGCAGCGAAGTATGTTTTAGAACTGCCCATTATGAGTTGTAATCTTATCCATGTTTAAATTCTACAAAAAACAGAAATTTAAGCGCCTTCAGAGTACACTGATGACCGCATTTCTGGTGCTCAGTATCACACCTCTTACCATTACTGCGATCTTTTTCTTGCAGTCCCACAGTAAAGATCTGCAAGAACAAAGCACCTCGCACTTACTGTCTGTTCGAGATACAAAACAGCAGCAAATCATCGACTACTTTGAGGCACGAGAAACCGAAGTCATGGGCTTTGTGCGCTCAGAGTTGGCTTACGCCAGTGGTGGCCGATTCTACGGTCTCGTCAATGCTTTTAGTCGTTTAGGCAATGATATTGAAGAGTCTCGTAAAAACGCCCAACAGCGCTACATCGAGGGCAGCGGAGACCAAATCAAAACCTCAACGTTACCCGAGTCATCCAACTATGTAGGAAGTGAACGTTACCGACTTTTGCATAAACGCTATCATTGGGCCTACTTGGAGCTCCTCAAGCGCTCTGATTTTAATGACATTTTGCTGGTCGACATCAATGGTAACGTCACCTACTCGATCAACAAAGACGATAACTACGGAACGAACTTGTTATCAGGCCCCAACAAAGACTCGGCACTTGGCAAAACTTTCAAGCGTCTCGCCGATGATGTGACTGAACGTCGAAAAGTAAACGAAGACTACACTCCTGTGATTGTGTCTGACTTCGAGCTGGAAGGGGGTAAATCAGTCGCTTGGCTAGGTGCACCAATTGTTCAGCAAGGTTATCTACACAGCTATGCCATGTTCCGCTTGCCAAATAATGGCATCACTAAGTTAGCCGCAGACGCTAATCGAGAGTCATCCATTAACACCCTGCTGGTTGGAAATGATCACCAACCTCGCACAATTAACACGAAACAAGACGACATTAAGAACAGTTTAGAAGTGATCGATAAAGCACTCTCTGGTGCGTTTGGTGTCGGCACTTACACGAACGGCTTAGGTGAAGAAATCATCGCGGCTTATGCACCGATTGAAACTCGTGGTGTGATTTGGGCGCTCGTCGTACAGTTACCAGAAAACGAAGCTTTCGCTCGTATCCATCAACTCGAAAAACTATTCGTTATCGCTATGTTGATCGCCATTATCCTTGTGGTGATAGCTTCTCACTATTTATCAAACTTTATCACTTCTCCGTTGCTGAAATTGACTTGGGTTGCCGAAAAGGTCTCTGCAGGGGATCTTGATGACACGTCTTTTAATACGGTTCGTAAAGATGAAATTGGTCGGCTTGCGTTAAGCTTTGAACGAATGCAACGCTCTATTCGAGAGAAGATTCAAACCATTAAGAAGCAAAATGAAGAACTAGAAAGCAACATACAGATCATTCAAAAACAGAATGAAGAACTGCAATTGGCCGATAAATTAAAAGATGAATTCTTAGCCACGACTTCTCATGAACTTCGTACACCGTTACACGGCATGGTCGGGATTGCTGAAACCTTAGCGTCCGGCGCCAATGGTGCGATCCCCGCTAGCCAGAAATATCAGCTTGATATCATCATTAAAAGTGGTCAGCGTCTCGCTAATCTAGTCGATGACTTGTTGGATTATCATAAAATGCGTTATGGAAGCATGGATATCCAGAAATCAGCAGTGAGTTTGGGCAGTGCAACACGATTGGTTTTAGAGCTTTCTAGCCATTTACTCGGAAGTAAAACCATCCGCATCATCAACCAAGTCCCAGCGGATTTAAAAGCAGTGTCAGCTGACCCGCAACGCCTTGAACAAGTGCTATATAACCTGATTGGCAATGCGATTAAATACACCTCAGAAGGTAAAATTGTTATCTCCGCTAATGTGGTAGATGATCATGTACGCGTACAAGTCGTGGATACTGGACAAGGAATTCCCGCAGAACAACTTGAACATATTTTTGAACCACTCATCCAAGCAGGGCAAGACGCGAGCCGTTATCGTCAAGGTGCAGGACTTGGGCTCTCCATTAGCCGTCAATTGATCGAATTAATGGGAGGCTCGTTATACGTCAGTAGCCAACCAATGGTCGGAACTACCTTCAGTTTCACTTTACCGCTCGCCAGTGAAGAAGAAATCCAAGCAACCCAGACTCTAGCTGCGCACGGGCACTTCCAAATTCCTGAAGTTAATGTAGAGAACAGCGAAGACTTATCACTTCCAGAGAACCCAGACGGCCCGTTACTGTATGTTGCTGACGATGAACCAGTAAACTTACGCGTGCTTGAAAGCTTTTTACGTTTAGAGGGCTATCGTGTGCGTACCGTCTCCGATGGGCCAGAAACGTTAGCGCTCGTCGAGCAAGAGAAGCCGGAACTTCTGTTATTGGATATCATGATGCCAGGCATGAGCGGCTACCAAGTTTGTAGTGAACTACGTGAAACCTATGATCATGCCGAGTTGCCAATCATTATGCTCACCGCACTCAGTCAAACAGAAGATCGTGTAAGAGGTTTTGAAGCAGGAGCCAACGACTATTTATCGAAACCATTTAATAAACAAGAGTTGGCGGCACGTATCCAAGCGCATTTAACGGCAAGTAAAGCAGAAATGCGCCATATGGAAAACAAAGTGTTAGAGTCTGAACTTAGACAGCGAGCAGTCGTTGAAGCAAGCTTACTTGAGACTCAAGGTCGTTTGTTGGAACAGCTAGAATCGGCTCCTGAAGCAATCATCTGTCTACGTGAAGACAAGCGTATTCGCTTTGCTAACGAAGCTGCTTGTAAGCTATTCAAGCGCAGCTTAGAACAGCTAAAGCGCTCATCTGCTGATGAGCTGATTGCCCCTAAATATCTAACCGTCAAACAACCTCATTACTGTGGCAAGATTGATATCTATATTGAAGATATTCGTCAGAACATCGAAGCAGACATTCTTAAGCTCCCTGAAGGTTCAGGGTTAGATATCATGTACATCTTTAATGTCGGCGGTGGAGCCAGTGCCGCTCGCATACATAATCTAGAAACCGCCGTAGAAGTGCTTTCAAGTTATGCATTTGATGGTGACAAAGACCAATTGCAAAAGCTAAAAGAGCTTGGCGGAGAATTTACGCGCCTTGCAGACAAAGCACTCGGTAATAAAAAGGACAAGCAAGAACTTATGCGAGAAGTTCTAGTAGACGCAATGACACATGCTTTAGAGTATTGGGAATCTGTAACGGGTGAAAGTAAGTTCGCATTTGCAGAGCAAAGTGGCTTGTGGCGCGTTTATCTAGACCGTAGTACTTTGCAAACACGCACTTTAGATAAATACATGCGTATAGAAACATTACCCAAAACACCACGTTGGAGAACGGTGCTAAGCTCGATAGAGTTCATTCTCGAACACTGCAAAGAACAGAGCCCCGAGAGAGCATACATAGAAGCACAACGAGATAAACTACAGCGACTATTGACCAGCTAATATTTATCAAAAAACTAGCCCAGCGTGCATGCTGGGCTTTTTTGTTATTCGAGTATTCCCTTCCTAGAGATAAAAGAGACCGCCTCTTCCTACCCCGTTAACATATTTCCAATAACGAACATTCGGTTAGACAACGCTATCTATTGTTGGTATTCAAAACGTACGACCTTATCCATTTAACTTGTCTTAACTAGGTAAGTTCGAGCAACCGAAAAACTTCATTCATACAACAAAAAAAGGACAACAAACGGAAGAAAACTGTCGATAAAAAAGGCCATTTTTCAGATAACAAGCGGATTTTGACGAACTATTGATAGAGATTGCGAACTTAATCACAACAGAACGGCAGATTAATTTTTAGCTGATTAATTAACACCATTTCTGCATGTGAGCGAGATCTCCGAACCTAGAAACCAAGCAGGAAACGTATATTTAAAAAGGACCAACAGGTTAGTAATCACCAACACTCATTATTAACAAGGATATAAACTGCGACGCATATCAACGTTTATTTTTTGGCCCAATGCTGGTTAAAATTAGCCAAAATAACGTTTATAACGGAGAGCTCAGAGATTTTAACGTTTTTAACGGGAATCAAGTTTGATTATTTTATGGATAAGGTGTTTTCTTACTCCTGCCTAAGGCCTACAGGCCACTCTTGGCGAAACTCAATGTTGTAATGAGTAAGGCATGTACAAGAGGTAGGTCTTAGAGAGTGTTTATCAATTGATGACATTCAATTCCATTTAGTGAAATGAAAGCAAATAGTAAGGAACAGCTATGCTTGCCAATATTAAAAAAACAGCACTAGCAACAGCAATTATTGCAACGGCTACTACAGGTTTTGCATCGGTAGCTACTGCGGCTGAACGCAGTGAACTGACTATCCACCCTAAAGAGTTTACAACTTTCGTTCGTAACTTTAACCCTTTCTTGGGTGCAACTAACCTGCACACAACAACCGACTTTATTTACGAGCCGCTCGTTGTTTTTAACGAAATGCACGGTAACACGCCTGTATTTCGTCTAGCAGAAAACTTTACCATGGCTGATGACCTGATGAGCGTAACCTTCGATATCCGTAAGGGCGTAAAATGGTCTGATGGCAAAGCGTTTACCGCTGATGACGTTGTTTATTCTTTCAACCTAGTGAAAGAGAAGCCAGAGCTAGACCAGTCTGGTATCAACTCTTGGGTGACTGGCGTAGAAAAAGTTAACGACTACCAAGTTAAATTCCGTCTAAGCGAAGCAAACTCAAACGTTCCTTACGAAATTGCGAAAGTACCCGTCGTACCTAAGCACGTATGGAGCAAAGTAAAAGATCCAGCTACATTCACAAACGAAAATCCAGTAGGAAGTGGTCCATTTACTGAAATCGACACTTTCACACCGCAGCTATATATCCAGTGTGAGAACCCGAATTATTGGGATGCTGACAACCTAGATGTAGATTGTCTGCGTGTGCCACAAATCGCGAACAACGACCAATTCTTGGGCAAGATCGTTAACGGCGAAATGGACTGGACGTCTTCATTCGTACCAGACATCGACCGTACGTACGCTGCAGCAAGTCCGAATCACCACTACTGGTACCCACCAGCGGGTACTCAAGCATTTGTAGTGAACTTCAAAAACCCAGACGCTGCGAAAAACGAAGCGCTAACTAACGTTGACTTCCGTCGTGCGTTCTCTATGGCGCTAGACCGTCAAACTATCATTGATATCGCTTTCTACGGCGGCGGTACAGTGAACGACTTCGCATCTGGCCTTGGCTACGCATTCGAAGCTTGGTCTGATGAAGAGACACACAACAAGTACAAAGGCTACAACACATACAACGCGGAAGGTGCGAAAAAGCTTCTAGCTAAAGCTGGCTTCAAAGATGTAAACAAAGATGGCTTTGTGGATACACCATCTGGCAAGTCTTTCGAGCTTCTAATTCAATCACCAAACGGTTGGACTGACTTCAACAACACAGTACAACTAGCCGTTGAGCAACTAGCAGAAGTGGGCATTAAAGCTCGTGCTCGTACACCGGACTTCTCGGTATACAACCAAGCAATGCTAGAAGGTACTTACGACGTTGCTTACACCAACTACTTCCACGGTGCAGATCCACACTTGTACTGGGATAGTGGCTACAACTCGAAGCTACAAGCTGGTGACGGCATGCCTCGCTTTGCAATGCACTTCTACAAGAACGATAAGCTAGACGGTCTTCTTAACAGCTTCTACAAGACAGCAGATAAGCAAGAACAACTAGAGATCGCTCATGGCATTCAGAAGATCATTGCTCAGGACCAAGTAACTATTCCTGTGCTATCTGGCGCGTACATGTACCAATACAACACAACTCGCTTCACTGGTTGGTGGAACGAAGAAAACCCTAAGGGCCGTCCAAACATTTGGGCAGGTATCCCAGAGCGTCTACTTCACGTACTGGACCTAAAACCAGTTAAATAAGTAGAAGTTCATTTCAAGCGGCATACATCCCGTGTGCCGCCTATAAAAATCCCTTGTTAACGAAACCAATATGTGGCGCTCGTCGTCAGGGGATTTTTCGCTCTAAATTTCGCTAGGAGCGACCTGAAACCAGAGACAGGGAAAAAATCTGGGTGAGTAAGGTGTGAGTTATGGGTTATTTTTTAAGACGTTTGTCGTTCTATCTTGTCGCGCTCTTAGTTGCAGCGACGTTAAACTTTATTATTCCGCGAGCAATGCCTGGTGACCCAGTTACCATGATGTTTGCTAATGCTTCAGTACAGGTGACTCCAGAACGAATCGCAGCAATGAAAGAACTGCTCGGTTTCGTTGATGGGCCAATTTACATTCAGTACTTCTCGTACATTAAAAACATTCTAAGTTGGGAATTGGGCACCTCAATCCAGTTCTACCCACTTTCAGTTAATTCTTTACTAGGTAGTGCATTTGGCTGGTCACTATTTCTAGCTGGTACTGCGGTTGTACTTTCTTTCTCCATCGCTTCTGTCCTTGGTATTTTTGCCGCCTGGAAGCGCGGTAGTAAGTACGATGCATTCGTAACGCCTGGCACATTAATCATTCAAGCTATTCCACAAATGGTTATCGCAATGTTAGCGCTGTTTACCTTTGCGATTGGCCTGAAATGGTTCCCATCTGGCTATGCTTACACGCCAGGTACTATTCCTGATTGGACAAGCTGGGAGTTCATCAAGAACGTGGGTTACCACGCTGTACTACCTCTATTCTGTGCAACCATCGTTCAAATTGGTGGCTTCCTAGTTAACATGCGTAACAACATGATCAACCTTCTCGCCGAAGACTATATCACGATGGCTAAAGGTAAAGGGCTGAGTGAAAACCGCGTCGTCTTTAATTACGCTGCACGTAACGCACTACTTCCAAGTGTTACCGCACTGTCTATGTCTCTAGGTATGGCCATCGGTGGTCAATTAATCATCGAGATGATTTTCAACTACCCAGGCCTAGGTACTGTTCTATTGAACGCAATTCACGCTCGTGACTACCAAGTACTTCAAGGTCAGTTAATTATCATGACGATGTTCATGCTGTGCTTCAACTTAATGGCTGACATGCTGTACATGATTCTAGACCCTCGCCTACGTACGGGAGGCAAATAATCATGAAAGAACTATTCAAACTTATTTTAGGTAACGCATTCGCTCGCATTGGTCTTGGCATTGTTACGCTGTTCGTGTTCGTTGCGATTGCCGCTCCTTTACTTACAAAGCATGCGCCAGACAAGCGAACCGGTAACCCGCACGAATACCCAAGCTTTGTTGTAAAACAGGCACAAAACAATCCTGATGGTTGGGTCGCTAAAAACCTAGCAGACGATCGTCGTACGCTGATTATGTCTAAAAAGGCCGACCACGTATTAGGTACTAGCCGAATGGGTCGCGATATCTGGTCGCAGGTGGCTTACGGTGCACGAGTATCACTGGGTGTAGGCTTTGGTGCTGGCATCATCGTGTGTTTCTTAGCAACAGTCATTGGTATATCGGCAGGTTACTTCGGCGGTAAAGTGGATGACATATTGAGTGCCGCAATGAACATCATGTTAGTAATTCCGCAGTATCCATTGCTATTCGTGCTGGCGGCCTTTATCGGTGAAGCAGGCCCACTCACCATTGCCTTGATTATCGCTGGTACTTCTTGGGCATGGGGTGCACGTGTTGTCCGCTCTCAAACTATGGCACTACGCGAGAAAGAGTTCGTTAAAGCTGCCGAAGTATTGGGAGAGTCTTCATTCCGCATCATCTTCGTTGAGATTTTACCAAACCTTATCCCGATTGTCGGTGCGAGCTTCATTGGCTCAGTAATGCTGGCGATCAACACTGAAGCGGTCATTTCGTTCCTAGGTTTGGGTGATGCCAACACGATCAGTTGGGGCATCATGCTTTACAACGTGCAAACCTCATCAGCCATGCTGATTGGCGCATGGTGGGAAGTCCTAGCACCGTGTATTGCCCTAACACTACTGGTTACTGGTCTTGCTCTGTTGAACTTTGCCGTTGACGAAATTGCGAACCCTCAACTTCGTTCTCACAAAGGCATGAAACGCTGGAAAAAACTAGCAGCAAAAGACAAGAAAGAGCGTGAGCCTGAACTGGCACCACAAAATGCACTATGGAGCGGAGATAAATAATCATGACTGCACCACTAATTTCCATCCGTAACCTATGCGTAGACTACATCACAGACGCGGGCGATGTCCGCGCCTGTAACAACGTGAGCTTCGACATTGCACCAGGTGAAGTATTCGGTCTGGCTGGTGAATCTGGCTGTGGTAAGTCCACTGTTGCCTTCTCACTAATGCGCCTTCATAAGCCACCAGCGTTTATCACAGGTGGTGAGGTTATCTTCAACGGTGAAGATATCCTTCAGTACAGCGATGATCGCATGCAAGCGTTCCGCTGGAGTGAAATGTCGATGGTATTCCAGAGTGCGATGAACGCTTTGAACCCTGTTCTAACCATGGAAGAGCAGTTCTGTGACGTCATCATGCGTCATACTAATATGACTCGCGCTCAAGCAAAAACACGCGCTGAAGGTCTGCTGGAAATCGTTGATATCCACCCTAGCCGATTGAGTGATTACCCGCACCAGTTCTCTGGTGGTATGCGTCAACGTCTAGTAATCGCAATCGCTTTGGCTCTGAACCCAAAAATGATCATCATGGACGAACCGACTACCGCATTGGATGTAGTGGTTCAACGTGAAATTCTACAAAAAATTTACGCGCTTAAAGAAGAGTTTGGTTTCTCAATTCTGTTCATCACACATGACTTGTCATTGATGGTCGAGTTCTCGGATCGTATCGGCATCATGTACTCAGGTGAGTTGATTGAAGTCGCGCCTTCTAAGCAAATTCTGGAAAGTCCTTACCACCCTTACACCAAAGGTTTGGGTAGCTCTTTCCCTCCACTAACTGGACCAAAGACCAAATTGACTGGTATTCCAGGTAACCCGTTGAACTTGCTAGAAGTACCACGGGGCTGCCGCTTCCAAGCTCGTTGCGATCGCGTACATGAAGCATGTACACGTGTACCAACCCAATTACGTCAAATTGAACCAGGTCGCCTCTCAAATTGCCATTTGTACGGCGACACCATTGCTCAAGCTAAGGTTTAACAACAAAAAAACGCTAGCTAAGAACAAAAATTACACTGGAGAGAATTATGAGCAAACAATTCGGCGAACTGCTGATTGAGGGTAAAAATGTCGTTAAGGACTTCCCTTTAAACAGTAACTCAATCAAACAATCTAAGATGCGCGCAATCAACGACGTCTCTTTCAAAATGTACAAGAGCCGCGGCTTGTCAGTGGTAGGTGAATCTGGTTCAGGTAAGTCTACTACTGCAAAAATGATTGCAAAAATGTACGCACCAACCGATGGCATCATTGAATACAAAGGTCGTGATATCCAAGACATCACCTCTCGTCACGATTTAATGACCTACCGTGAAGGTGTACAAATGGTGTGGCAAGACCCGTTTGGCTCGCTAAACCCAACGCACAATATCTTCCACCATATTGCGCGCCCGCTGCTGATTCATAAGAAAGTAGCACCGGGCAACAAGAAAGAACTGGAAGAGCGTGTGTACGACCTACTTGAACAAGTTGGTCTTATTCCACCAAAAGAAACGGCGCAAAAGTTCCCGCACCAGCTATCTGGCGGTCAGCGTCAACGTGTAAACCTAGCTCGTAACATCGCAGTTGGTGCAGAAGTGGTATTGGCGGATGAGCCAACATCGATGCTCGATGTATCAATCCGTGCCGGTGTTCTGAACTTGATGGAAGAGATGAAGTTCGAGAAACAAATGTCTCTGCTTTACATCACTCACGACATCGCAACAGCGCGTTACATTGCTGAAGATCTCGCGGTCATGTACGTAGGTCACATGGTTGAATGGGGCGATACTGAAGAAATCATTCACGATCCTCAACACCCATATACGCAACTGTTGGTATCTGCGGTTCCAGATCCATCGAAGTCTATTCACGAGAAACTGAAAGGCAACAAAGGGGAAATCCCACTTTGGACACCAGAATCTGTCGGCTGTCCATTTGCTGGACGTTGTGTACACGCTACCGACAAATGTCGCGAACGACTACCGGGCGTCACTCAACTGTCCGACAACCACTTTGTCCGCTGTTACTTATTTGAAGATTAATCATAACGAGGGTCAGGTTCAGCCTGGCCCATTCCTGTTTTTATCGTTTCCCGGAGACATTGAATGCTGCTACTGACTAACCACATTGGTTATGAACGTCTGGGCCCAAAGAAAGCCATTATCCAGACCGAACAACCACACTTGTCTTCTTACACTGCTCAATTGATTTGTGCCACTAGCGAGCAAACCGTGGCAACTTTTGCGGTTGAAGAACAAGGTAAAGTGGCGAACTGGCATCAGGGCTATTTCTACCTCATCGACTTTTCCTCTTTCACAACGTCAGGTGACTATTTCTTGCAAGTAGAAGATACGCGCTCTTCCTCTTTCATCGTTGGCGAACACATTCTGTTGGATCAAACTTTGTCAGATGTGATCCACTACTTCAAATCGCAACGTTGCGGCGGGATCTTCGATCAACAAGATCGACAACTTCCAGTACTAAACTCCAATAAAAAGGTTGATGTACACGGCGGCTGGTACGACGCATCAGGAGACGTTAGCAAGTATTTAAGTCACCTTTCATACGCGAATTATTTGAATCCTCAACAAACCCCAATGGTGGTTTGGAACATCCTAAAAGGGGTTTCATTGCTTGAAGGAAGCGAAGACATTGCAGCTTTCACACGTACACGTCTGATTGAAGAAGCCCTGTTCGGTGCAGACTTTCTTGTGCGTATGCAAAACGAAAAAGGCTTTTTCTACATGACGGTCTTTGACAAGTGGAGCAAAGATACTGCGCAACGCGAGATTTGCGCGTACGAAACTCAACTTGGTCACAAATTTGACGACTATCAAGCAGGCTTTCGACAAGGTGGCGGTGTCGCCATTGCAGCGCTAGCGGCAGCGTCGCGTTTAAGTGTTCACGGTGAATACGATCAACAAAAATACCGCAACGCTGCCGAAAATGGTTACTGGCACTTAAAAGAGCACAATACGCAGTACCTCAATGATGGGGAAGAAAACATTATCGACGAATACTGTGCGCTACTGGCTTGTGTAGAACTGTTTAAAGCAACCAAAGAAACTCGCTACTTGGAAGAGAGCCGTTTCTGGGCGCAACGTTTAGTTGCACGCCAAATGAGCGACGAACAGATTCAACACTTTTGGTCAGCAAACCAAGACGGCAGCCGTCCATATTTTCACGCAGCCGAAGCTGGCCTACCAGTTATTGCCCTATGCGAATATCTATTAATTGAAGACGACTCAGCACGAGCGGAATCGGTAAAACGTATCGTCA
This sequence comes from Vibrio sp. D417a, assembly GCF_030248595.1. Lineage (NCBI taxonomy): Bacteria > Pseudomonadati > Pseudomonadota > Gammaproteobacteria > Vibrionales > Vibrionaceae > Vibrio > Vibrio sp. D417a. The sequence continues at coordinate 240,259 of NZ_JAHGAM010000011.1, forward strand.
ACCTAGCGTGTGAGTTTGAGATCACAATATCGAATAAAGTGATCAACCCATTCGGTTACCCTCGCCAATATGTTAAAGGCGTAAATGAGTCAAAACGCGAGGCATTTTTTGTCGCACAAAACAATGAATCTGGCTATTGGTGGCAAGGCGAGAATGCTCGACTGGGCTCACTCGCGACCATGGCGTACCTTGCTCAACCGCATATAGCGTCGCAAGAAGTACAGCAACAACTTTCTGTGTTTGCTCAAGATGCATTGAACTGGGTTGTAGGCTTAAACCCATACGACATGTGCATGCTAGATGGCCATGGTCGTAACAACCCTGATTACCTCCCTCAATATGGTTTCTTCAACGCAAAAGGTGGCGTGTGTAACGGAATCACTGGCGGCTTTGAAGACGAGGAAGACATTGCATTTAACCCACCAGCACAAAAAGAAGACGTGTTACAAAACTGGCGCTGGGGCGAACAATGGATCCCGCATGGCGCTTGGTACTTACTCGCGATAATGAGTCAAGCTCAGCATGTTTCTCAGTTGGCGACCTCTAAAAATATGAAGGAAGAATAATCATGGGAATGTATTTTGTCGGTATCGATGGTGGCGGCACGTCATGTCGAGCCAGGATTAAAGATTCACAAGGTAATTTTCTTGGCGAGGCCAAAAGCGGCAGTGCCAACATCATGCTAGGTGCTGAAATAGCAATGGCTTCGATTCTTGAATCCATCACTTCGGCTACCGAGCAAGGCGGTCTGACACAACAAGATTTCGCGTCGATGCACGTCGGCTTAGCCCTTGCTGGCGCAGAGCACAAAGCATCTTGGCAAGCCTTCATGTCTCTTCCTCATCCATTTGCCAGTATGACTCTGAATACCGATGCTTACGGTGCGTGCGTTGGTGCGCACAATGGCGAAGATGGCGCAATCATGATTGCGGGAACCGGTTCTTGTGGCATCTACCTTAACGGATTGGAGCAACATGTTGTCGGTGGTCGTGAGTTCCCTATTTCGGATCAAGGTGGCGGCGCAGTGATGGGGCTACGCCTAGTTCAGCAAGTTTTGTTAGCTGAAGATGGCATCAGAGAAAAAACGCCCCTAGCACAACACGTTATGACGCATTTCGAAAATGAGGTCGACAACGTGGTGGCGTGGTCAAAACAGGCGCTTCCTCGTGATTATGGGCAGTTTTCTCCGGCTATTTTCCAACATGCGGAACAAGGCGATGCACTGGCCATTGAAATGCTGAAGCAAACCGCAGCGGATATAGAAATGTTTCTCGTGGCATTAAACAAGCGCGGCGCAACACGTATTTGTTTAATGGGCAGCATAGCTGAACGCATTGTACGTTGGCTTTCACCACCAGTTCAGCAATGGATTGTTGAGCCACAGTTTGACGCGATTGAAGGCGCAATTATGTTTGCTGGCAAACCAGAACATAACCTTTACTCGCTCAGTGCGGCGTAGGAGTAGATATGGAATATCGTGTTGATCTCGTAGTCCTTTCTGAGCAGAAACAAAACTGCCGCTTTGGCCTCACCTTTCATAACTTGAGCGACCAAGACCTAAACAGCTGGAGCTTAACTTTCGCTTTCGATCGTTACATTCTTCCAAACAGCGTTTCAAATGGTCAACTGACTCAAATTGGTAGTTTTTGCACACTTAAACCAGAAGGGGTGGTACTGGCTGCCAACCATCACTATTACTGTGAATTCAGTATTGGTTCGAACCCATTCCGTTATTACTCGGATGGCTTTAACGAAGCGATGATCAACTTTGTCGTTGATGGAAACCCACAGCGCGCACAAGTGGATGTCACGCCTATCGTATTAGCTTCACCATACCGTGAACGCAGTGAGATTCCGGCAAGTTTAACCCATGCACAGCCCTTGCTGCCAAAACCAAACCATATTGAGGTCAGCGATCACTATTTTAGCTTTGATCATCATGCTGGCGTCGCGGTTTATTCAAGCCTGGCCAATTCAGCTAAAGAATGGCTACTTGAAGAGCTTAAGCGCATTCACCAATTTGAGTTCGCATCAGACAATGGCAGTCAGATCATCTTCAAAGGCAACCCAACCTTGGATGAAGGCGCTTACAAACTGAAAGTAGCCGAAGAGTCAATCAAAATTGAAGCAGGATCTTCGTCTGGTTTTACCCATGCTTGTGCAACGTTGTTACAACTAATCAAAGTTGGCGATCAACCTAACTCAATGGAAGTAGTTTGCTGTTCAATCAAGGACAGGCCACGTTTTCGTTACCGCGGTATGATGCTGGATTGTGCTCGTCATTTTCACTCCGTTGAGCAAGTCAAACGCTTGATCAACCAACTGGCTCATTACAAGTTCAATACGTTCCATTGGCATCTTACCGACGATGAGGGTTGGCGAATTGAAATCAAATCACTGCCTCAACTGACCGATATTGGTGCTTGGCGCGGATTGGATGAGATCAATGAACCACAGTACACGCACTTTGATGAACGTTACGGCGGCTTCTACACACAAGAAGACATCAAAGACGTTATCGAATTTGCATCGCAACGCGGCATCACCATCATTCCTGAAATTGATGTACCTGGTCATTGCCGAGCCGCCATCAAGTCGTTACCACACCTATTGGTAGAAGCGGAAGATACCACCGAATACCGCAGTATTCAGCATTACAACGACAACGTCATTAACCCTGCTCTGCCGGGGAGTTATGAATTTATCGACAAAGTGCTAGAAGAAGTCTCTGCGCTTTTTCCTGCGCCTTACGTTCATATTGGTGCCGACGAAGTACCTAACGGCGTATGGTCAAAAAGCCCAGCATGCCAAGCACTAATGGAACAACTGGGTTACAGCGACTACAAAGATTTGCAAGGACACTTCTTGCGTTATGCCGAAGACAAACTTCGTAAATTGGGCAAACGCATGCTGGGCTGGGAAGAGGCTCAACACGGCGACAAAGTCAGTAAAGATACGGTGATCTACTCATGGCTAAGCGAAAAAGCGGCATTGAACTGTGCTCGCCAAGGCTTTGATGTGGTGCTGCAACCAGCACAAACCACTTACCTAGATATGACCCAAGACTACGCACCTGAAGAACCGGGCGTGGACTGGGCAAACCCACTGCCACTAGAAAAAGCTTACAACTACGAGCCGCTCGCTGAAGTGCCTGCTGACGACCCAATACGTAAGCGCATTTGGGGCATTCAAACAGCATTATGGTGCGAAATTATCAATAACCAACCTCGCATGGACTACATGATCTTCCCTCGTTTAACTGCAATGGCAGAAGCATGTTGGACAGACAAACAACACCGAGATTGGACCGACTATTTATCACGCTTGAAAGGCCATCTACCTCTGCTTGATTTGCAGGGAGTGAATTACCGTAAACCGTGGAAGTAATACAAAACTGATGTCGAAACATCACGCTTGAAGAGTTTTTAAATTTTGGCTGCTGATGCAGCTTCGTAAAAAGGAAAGACACAAATGAAATACGGCTATTTCGATAACGAGAATCGCGAATACGTCATCACTCGCCCTGACGTACCAGCACCATGGACCAACTACCTAGGTACTGAGAAGTTCTGTACGGTTATCTCGCACAACGCGGGTGGCTACTCGTTCTACAACTCTCCAGAATACAACCGTGTTACTAAATTTCGTCCAAATGCGACATTCGATCGCCCAGGACACTACGTTTACTTGCGTGATGATGAGACAGGTGATTACTGGTCAATCTCTTGGCAACCAGTTGCGAAGAGCCTAGACGAAGCAAACTACGAAGTTCGTCACGGCTTGTCTTACTCTAAGTTCAAATGTGAATACAGCGGTATTACCGCAACAAAAACTCTGTTCGTGCCAAAAGGCGAAGACGCTGAAATCTGGGATGTAGTGATTAAAAACACCTCTGACAAACCACGTACGATCAGTGCATTCTCATTTGTTGAGTTCTCATTCAGCCACATTCAATCTGATAACCAAAACCATCAGATGTCTCTGTACTCAGCAGGTACGGCTTACAATGAAGGCGTGATTGAGTACGACCTGTACTACAACACCAACGATTTCGAAGGTTTCTACTACCTAGCTTCAACATTTGATCCAGATTCATACGACGGTCAACGTGACAGCTTCCTTGGCCTATACCGTGACGAAGCAAACCCGCTAGCGGTAGAACAAGGTAAGTGTTTCAACACAGCACAAACGTGTTACAACCACTGTGGCTCTCTGCACAAGCAATTCACTATCCAGCCGGGTGAAGAAGTTCGCTTTGCTTACATTCTAGGTATCGGTAAAGGCAATGGTGACCGTCTACGTGCTAAGTACCAAGACCTTGCAGAAGTCGACAATGCATTTGCGGGTATCAAAGCACACTGGGATGAGCGTTGTGGCAAGTTCCAAGTGAAATCACCAAACGAAGGTCTAGATACCATGATCAACGCTTGGACGTTATACCAAGCGGAAACGTGTGTGGTGTGGTCTCGCTTTGCTTCATTCATCGAGGTGGGAGGCCGTACTGGTCTTGGTTACCGCGATACAGCGCAAGATGCAATCTCAGTTCCTCACGCTAACCCAGCAATGACGCGCAAACGTATCGTTGACCTACTGCGCGGCCAAGTAAAAGCGGGCTACGGTCTACACCTATTCGATCCAGATTGGTTTGATCCAGAAAAAGCGGATGTTAAACCATCGAAATCCCCAACCGTAGTTCCAACACCTTCTGATGAAGACAAGATTCACGGCATCGAAGACACTTGTTCCGATGACCATCTATGGCTAGTTCCAACCATCTGTAAGTACGTGATGGAAACCGGTGAGCACAGCTTCTTCGACGAAGTGATCCCTTACGCCGACGGTGGCGATGCAACGGTTTATGACCACATGAAAGCCGCGCTAGACTTCTCGGCGGAGTACGTAGGTCAAACCGGTATCTGTAAAGGTCTGCGTGCAGACTGGAACGACTGTCTGAACCTAGGTGGTGGCGAATCTTCAATGGTGTCGTTCCTACATTTCTGGGCACTGCAGGAGTTCATCGACCTAGCGAAATACCTAGGCAAAGAAGCCGACGTAGAGAAATACACGGAAATGGCAGCAAACGTGCGTGAAGCTTGTGAAACCCACCTTTGGGATGACGAAGGCGGTTGGTACATCCGTGGTCTGACGAAGAATGGCGACAAGATCGGTACTGCGCAACAAGCGGAAGGCCGAGTACACCTCGAGTCAAACACGCTTGCGGTACTTTCCGGAGCGGTATCTCAAGAGCGCGGCGAAAAAGCGATGGACGCTGTCGATGAGAACCTATTCTCTGAATACGGCCTCCACCTAAACTCACCATCTTTTGCAACACCGAATGATGATATCGGCTTCGTAACTCGTGTTTACCAAGGCGTAAAAGAGAACGGTGCGATCTTCTCGCATCCAAATCCATGGGCTTGGGTAGCTGAAGCGAAACTGGGTCGTGGTGATCGTGCAATGAAGTTCTACGATGCACTTAACCCATACAACCAGAACGACATCATCGAAAAACGTATTGCAGAACCTTACTCATACGTACAGTTCATCATGGGTCGTGACCACCAAGACCACGGTCGTGCAAACCACCCATGGTTAACAGGTACGTCAGGCTGGGCTTACTTCGCTGTTACCAACTTTATCCTTGGTGTGCGTACAGGCTTCGATGGCCTAACTATCGATCCATGTATCCCAACGAACTGGCCTGGTTTCGAAGTGACTCGTCAATGGCTAGGTGCAACGTACAACATCAAAGTAGTTAACCCAGACTCAGTAAGCAAAGGCGTTAAGTCGATTACTGTGAACGGTGAAGCAGTGAATGGTGCCTCTGTCCCAGTTCAAGCGGAAGGTTCAGTAAACGAAGTTATCGTTACTCTAGGTTAATCATCTTTTGGGGGAGTCCTTCTCCCCTTTTGATTTATCCGGTGCATTTATGTTTTACAAGTGCATCGGTTCGCTAGCAAAGATTTAAGACGCGGTGGGATGCCGCTCTTATCGAGGATCGAATCATGATCAAATTTGGTACAGGCGGTTGGCGTGCATTTATTGGTGAGGAGTTCACCAAAGATAACGTACGCTTGGTTGCCCAAGCAGTTGCAAACATCACGAATAACGAATCGGTTGCTGATCGCGGTTTTGTGATTGGCTATGACCGTCGTTTTCTTTCCGATAAAGCAGGTCGTTGGTTCGCTGAAGTTTTAGCAGCAAACGGCATTGTTGTCAGCTTTATCGACAAATTTGTCCCAACACCTATCGTAATGTTTAAAGCGAAAGAAATGGGCTGCGCATACTCGGCATGTATTACCGCATCACACAACCCTGCCGATTACAACGGCATTAAAGTCTTCATTGAAGGCGGTCGTGACGCAGATGAAATCATCACCCAAAAAATCGAATCACAAATAGACGCGCTCACTGCGCACGATGTAAAAAGCGTCGACTTTGAACAAGCGGTTGAAGATAAGCTGATTGAAATCATCAATCCGATGAACGAATTCGTTGACTCAATCATCGACTTTATCGACATCGAAGCGATCAAGAAGGCGAATTTACGTGTTTTGATCGACCCAATGTTTGGTGTCGCGAAAAACGCACTGCAAACCGTATTAATCAACGGCCGCTGTGACGTTGATGTGATTAACGATGGCAAAAACCCAGATTTCGGTGGGTTAATGCCTTCGCCAAGCGCTGCAACACTCTACCGTTTGATGCACCTAGTGAAAGAGCAAGGTTACGATATTGGCATCGGTACTGATGGCGATGCGGACCGTCTTGGTATTATCGACGAAAAAGGTAACTTCATTCATCCAAATGAAGTGCTACTGCTGCTTTACTACTACCTACTTGAATACAAAGGCTGGAAAGGCTCCGTGGTACGTAACATCGCAACCACCCACCTTCTCGATAAAGTCGCCGAAGATCATGGCGAGAAATGCTTTGAGGTTCCTGTAGGCTTTAAGCACATCAGCTCCCAAATGGAAGCGGATGACTCACTGATTGGCGGGGAAAGCTCTGGTGGCCTAACCATTCGCGGCCACATCAAAGGTAAAGACGGCGTATTCGCATCAAGCCTATTGGTAGAAATGATTTCAGTAACCGGCAAGAAGCTGTCTGAGTTGCTGGATGAAATCTACGGCAAGTACGGCTATGCCTACATGGCAGAAGGCGATTGCAAGTTCAAACCAGCGCAAAAAGACGTACTGTTCAACAAGATTTATGTTGAAAAGCAGTTGCCTGAGTTTGAGTTTGAAATCGAAAAAGTCAGCTATGAAGATGGTGCGAAAGTCTACTTCAAAAACAGCGGTTGGATAATCGCTCGCTTCTCTGGCACTGAGCCACTGCTACGAATTTTTGCAGAGATGCAAGATAAGGACACTGCGGAACGTGTTCTTCAACAGTTTAAAGACTTCTTGTCTTTATAACTGAACCTTGTGCCCGCTTCGAGCACTATGATGAGAGTCAACGCTGTCTGAAAAGGCGCTCATCAACAGGAGAAGAGCACTTGCCCGGCTCCACAGCCGGGCTTTTTTATTGTATGTTGGAAAGTCGTAAACGAGATAGCAAAGATACTCAGGAGCGTTAAGCAAATGCCAGGACGCCTTGCGTTTCAATTTTCACCGCGACGGACTCACCTATATTTAATGCTTGCGAAGCTGTAGCTAACAAACGGTCACCATTCGCGTTAATCACATAACGGCAGTGATCACCCATAAAATGCTGTTCCAATACGGTTACCGAACTATCTTCATCGGATTGAATTTGTACATGCTGCGGTCTTAGCAGTAAAGAGCACTCCGCCTGTACTGGAATATCTTGTTGAGCCGTGGCTTCAACCACGCCCAAGTGGGTTTCATATTCTGAATTCGAAACTCGTTTAGCAGCAAGGTAACTGCCACCACCTAAGAAATCAGCGACAAATTTACTTGAAGGTTGGTAGTAAAGCTCAGATGCTGTGCCATATTGCTCGATGACTCCATTGTTCATCACTGCCATTTTATCGGCGAAAGCAAAAGCCTCTTCACGGCTATGCGTAACAAAAATGGCAGTCACACCTTGGGCCTTAAAAATCTTACGGATCTCACTTATCAACTCATGGCGAACTTGCGTATCAATATTAGAAAACGGTTCATCCAGTAACAGTAAGTCTGGGCTGTAAGCTAATGAGCGAGCAATCGCAACACGCTGCTGCTGTCCACCAGACAATTGATGAGGATAACGATCGCCATAACCTTGAAGATGCACGAGTTCTAACATCTCTTGAACTTTGGCATTTTTCTCTTTTGTCGAGCACTGCTTTAAGCCAAAGGCAATGTTTTGCTCCACCGTCAAGTGAGGAAAAAGTGCGTAATCTTGGAAAATCATCCCTATATTACGCTGTTCTGGCGGCAACCAGTTTTCCCCATCATCAATTGTGACGCAATTTAGACTCATTTCGCCTGACGTTAACGGCAATAATCCCGCAACGGCCTTTAATAGTGTTGTTTTCCCACAGCCACTAGCTCCTAGCAAACAGACAATCTGCCCTTGTTCTACCTCAAGAGACAATGATTCGAGTACGGTTTGATCATCATATTGGCACGTTAGGTTTTTAATTGATAATGCACAGCTCATCAGTGATTTTGCTCCAGTGAACGGTTAACAACAACAAGCGGGATCAACCCAACAAGAACCAACAGGACCGCTGGTAAAGCGGCCAATTCTAAATGCTCATCCGAGGCGAAGTTATAAACGTATGTGGCTAGTGTTTCAAAGTTAAACGGACGAAGTAACAAAGCCGCATTGAGCTCTTTCATTGACTCGATAAACACTAATAAAGCCGCAATCAGTGCACCGCGCTTAACCAGCGGAAAGTGCACGCGCCACAGCATGGCATTGGGCTTACAACCCATAGTGCGCGATGCCATATCTAACGACGGAGAAATTTTATTTAAATTACTTTCGATACTACCAATCGCTACCGCGGAAAAGCGCACAACCATGGCAAATACTAGTGCGAACATGGAACCAGAAAAGATAAGTCCCGGCCTTCCCCACTCCATGGCTTTAGCAACGTCGTTGACACGATGATCCATAAACAGCACAGCGACCATCACACCGATGGCTAGTACCGTTCCTGGTACTGCATAGCCCATAGAAGAAAGACGCATAAATGCCAAGCTTTCTCGTTTACCATTGACTCGATGGGTAAAGTTAACGATCAGTGCGACAGCAACACCAATAATCGCAGCAATAACAGACACAACTAAGCTATTCCATGCGTATTCACGAAACTCTGAGGTCCAACTCTGTGCAAAATAAGTGATCGCATAATCAATCAGCTGTAGTAGCGGCAAAATAAACGCGACCGAAACCAAGCCCCAGCACCAAACTAGTGCGGTCCACTTTTTCCAGCCCGTCAACTCGTAACGAAAATCTTCGTGACTGTTAAATTGGCTTTGAAAAAGCTTTTGTTTACGGCGGCTGTATCGTTCTGCACTAAGAAGCAGTACTACAATGACGAGCATCATGGCAGAAATCTTGGCTGCCGCATTAAGATTAGAGTACCCCAACCAAGTATCGTAGACCGCTGTGGTTAACGTATTCACAGCGAAGTAACTTACCGTACCAAAGTCGCCAATGGTCTCCATTGCGACCAATGATAAACCCACTGCGATAGAGGGTCTTACTAACGGCATCGAGATGCGCCAAAAACTTTCCCATGGAGAGCACTTGAGCAAACGCGCGCTTTGCAATAAAGAGACATTTTGCTCCATAAACGCAGCCCGGCACAATAAATACACGTAAGGATACAACACCAAAGCCAACACAAAGGTCGCACCAGGCAACGTACGAATGTCAGGGAACCAATACTCGCCAGGTCCCCATCCGGTTACATCACGCAAAAAGATCTGAATCGGGCCTGCAAAATCAAACCAATCAGTAAAAATATAACCAATGATATAACCTGGCATTGCAAGAGGTAGTACCAATGCCCACTGCAACCATTTTTCGGTCGGCAGTTTACACATGGCCATTATCCAAGCGCTTGGAATACCAAGAATTAAGGACAGCACCATTACGCCAACAGTTAGCGCAACCGTGTTAAAAATATAAGTCGGCATGACCGTTGCCATTAAATGAGCAAACAAATCATCCGTTTCACCAATCGCGGTGTAGAAGATCGCTAAGATCGGCAAAACCAGTAGCAGAGTTATTACCCCACTACTGGTTTTCCATAAAGAGTGTTTATCTTTCATCGCCTAATTACTGCAAGGCTGTATGAAATACAAATGCTGTTGCAAATACATCTCATATCCTTTAATCAAATGGGGGTACTGTTATACCCCCACAAGGAATTAAAGGTCAAATTTCACTTCGTCTAATAGCTTAATTGCCGCTTCGTGGTTGGCTGCAATATCGTCTAGAGAAAGCTTGTCTGCTTTAAAGTCACCCCAAGATTCCACAAGCTCAGAACGCTTCACGCCTTCTTTAACTGGGTACTCATAGTTAACTTCTGCGTACATTTGCTGCGCTTTGTCACCCGTTAGGAATTCCATTAGCTTCACAGCATTGTCTTTGTTTGGAGAGTACTTCGCCATCGCCATACCAGAGATATTCACGTGAGTGCCTGTAGTCTCTTGGTTAGGGAAGTTGATGTAAACTGCATCAGCCCAAGCTTTTTGCTCTTTGTCGTTAACCATTTTACCTAGGTAGTAGCTGTTACCTAGAGAAACATCACATAGGCCTTCTTTGATCGCTTTAACTTGTGCACGGTCGTTGCCTTGTGGTTTGCGAGCAAGGTTTGCTTTCACGCCTTCCAACCACTCTTTGGTTTCTGCTTCGCCATTGTGAGCAATCATTGCTGAAACTAGAGAAACGTTGTACGGGTGCTTACCGCTACGAGTACAAATTTTACCTTTGAACTCTGGCTTAGCTAAGTCTGCGTAGTTGAAATCTGCGCCTAGTTTACCTACGCGATCACGTGATGAATAAACGCTACGAGAACGTAGAGTTAGAGCAAACCACTCATTCTCTTTATCTTGGTATTGAGCAGGTACGTTTTCTTCAATGATTTTGCTATCGACTTTCTGAACTAAACCTTTGTTTGTCAGTTCAGCTAGACGGCTGATGTCTGTCGTAAGAATAACGTCAGCAGGGCTGTACTCACCTTCTTGAGCTAGCTTTTCTGCTAAGCCTTTTTTAGCAAATTTTACGTTTACTTTGATGCCAGTTTCTTTAGTGAACTCATTGAACATAGGTTCAACTAGGAAAGGTTGACGGTAAGAGTAGACGTTCACTTCTTCAGCAGCCATTGCTGTTGGAGCTAGAGTAGCGCAAGTTAGTGCTGAAAGAGTTAGCAGTTTTTTCATTGTTTAATCCTTTACCATGCTAATGATAACGTTTATCAGTTGCGTTATTATATGTATGTTCAATAAGAAGACAATGACGAATATTAAAAAACCTGCTCATCGGAGCAGGTTTTATTGTGTTAAGTGTGTAACCATTTATTACAAGCTAATGATTATTTCACCGTAACAAACTCTGGGTAAGCACCAACACCACAATCATGCATGTCCATACCTTCCATTTCTTCATCTTCTGTAACGCGAATCCCAACGGTTGCTTTCAAGATTGCCCACACAACTAGGCTGGCACCAAATACCCAAGCAAAGATAACTACGGCACCTAAAAGCTGTGCACCAAACGTTGCATCACCGTTGCTCAGTGGCACTACCATTAGGCCGAAGAAACCACACACACCGTGAACTGAGATAGCACCTACTGGATCGTCAATTTTAAGTTTATCTAGAGCAATGATACTGAATACTACTAGTGCACCCGACACCGCGCCAATCGCAACCGCGTACAGTGGTGATGGCGATAGAGGGTCTGCAGTGATGGCAACCAAGCCAGCTAGCGCGCCATTGAGAATCATCGTTAAATCGGCTTTACCCCAAGTAGTTTTACAAACGAATAGCGCCGCAATTGCACCGGCAGCCGCTGCTGCGTTAGTGTTTAGAAAGATCTGACCTACCGCTGTAGCATTCTCAAAATCTGAAACCATCAACTGAGAGCCACCGTTAAATCCAAACCAGCCAAACCAAAGGATAAAAGTACCCAACGTTGCCAAAGGCATGTTAGAACCTGGAATCGGATAGATTTCACCATTTTTACCGTACTTACCCTTACGCGCGCCAAGCAGTAACACACCAGCAAGAGCAGCAGAAGCACCAGCCATATGTACGATACCAGAACCCGCAAAGTCACTAAATCCAGCTTCTGCTAGGAAGCCTCCACCCCATGTCCAGTAACCTTCCATTGGATAGATAAACGCAGTTAAAATCGCAGAGAAAATCAAGAAAGACCAAAGCTTCATGCGCTCAGCTACCGCACCAGAAACGACGGACATGGCAGTTGCAACGAAGACAACTTGGAAGAAGAAGTCAGACTCTAAAGAGTGGTCGGCCCCTTCACCTTGAGTACCAATTAGCGTACCAAATGAAGGTAACCAGCCTCCTTCTCCATTATCGACATACATGATGTTATAACCGACAATCAGAAACATCGTACATGCGATAGCGTACAAACAGATGTTCTTCGTAAGAATTTCTGTTGTGTTTTTAGAGCGCACAAGGCCAGCCTCTAGCATCGCAAAGCCTGCTGCCATCCACATTACCAACGCACCGGAAATGAGGAAGAAAAAGGTGTCAAGTGCGTAACGTAACTCGGTTACTGTTGTTGCTAATTCCATAATAAGTATCTCCAATCCTTTGAATTCTTAAAGTGCTTCTGCGTCCATTTCGCCAGTTCGGATACGCACCGCTTGGTTCAGATCGTAAACAAAAATTTTACCGTCGCCGATTTTTCCGGTTTGCGCAGCTTTTGTAATTGCTTCAACAACGCGATCTACATTGTCTGCGTGAGTCGCGATTTCAATTTTCACCTTTGGTAGAAAATCGACTTGATACTCTGCACCGCGATACAATTCCGTGTGACCTTTTTGACGACCGAACCCTTTAACTTCTGATACTGTCATCCCTTCGATACCGACATCAGCCAATGCTTCTCGTACATCGTCTAATTTAAACGGCTTAATAATGGCATTGATTATTTTCATTGAGTTATCTCCGAAGCTTTCATCCTGAAACACTTCTTATAATCCAATCTACGTGCCAAGTTTTTAAGTTATTGAATAATAAAAACTAACCTCAATTTACATATCTATAAACAAAAAGGGCGCACCATATCGGTGCGCCCTTTTCACAAATTTAAAGCAACGGCAGAGAAGTTACCCAAAACTGTGCATTAAATGTTCAAAAAGTCTTTCCACTGTTCGATAAGTGCCATGAAATCCTCTATCCCACAACTTGCTGTACTTTCTGCATTGTAGAAGTCGAACTCACTTTCCATCTCGACATCATATTCATGGGCTAATGCGTTTTCTTGTACAAGAACTTCGTCGCCCTGAATCATCAAGCTAATTTCCGTGCCTGTTAGGTTATGCTCCTGAGAAGGCGCTGAAAATGACCGCTCAATTAGCTTTTCAACCTGTGCAATCTTCATCGGATCTTTGCCAATTTCTTCTTGCAACCAGCGCCCTACAATCTCATGTCCCATGCTACATTTTACGTAGTACTCGCCCATCAACGTGTTACGAATGAATTCAAATTCCACCGAGATTGCCTATTTCGTATCAATTTGGTGCGAGTATAGCGAATTGCTCCCATAAAAAAAGCACCTCATATGAGGTGCTTTCGAATTGTGCATTTCTGATTATGCCGGTTCTTGGAAGATCACTTCGTCCGCTTTCTTGGTGTATTGATCCATTTTATGGAAGTTCAAGTAGCGGTATGTATCCGTTGCCGTAGCGTCGATTTGCTTCGCGTATTCTAGGTATTCTTCTTTGGTTGGAATCTTACCTAGAATTGCACCTACTGCAGCTAGCTCAGCTGACGACAGGTAAACATTCGCACCAGTACCCAGACGGTTCGGGAAGTTACGCGTTGAAGTCGACATTACTGTTGATTTATCTGCAACACGCGCTTGGTTACCCATACAAAGTGAACACCCTGGCGTTTCAATACGCACCCCTGCACGTCCGAAGATACCGTAGTAGCCTTCTTCAATCAGTTGGTCTTTATCCATCTTTGTTGGTGGCGCTACCCAAAGGCGCGTTGCTAACTGGCCATTGAACTTATCAAGCAATTTACCTGCTGCGCGGAAGTGACCGATGTTCGTCATACAAGAGCCGATGAACACTTCATCAATCGCTGTGCCTTGTACTTCAGACAACAAACGAGCGTCATCTGGGTCATTCGGTGCACATAGTACTGGCTCATTGATTTCAGCCATATCGATTTCAATCACATGTGCGTATTCAGCGTCTTTATCTGCTTGCATCAGCTCAGGGTTTGCTAGCCACTCTTGCATTGCAGTAATGCGGCGCTCGATAGTACGGCGATCACCGTAGCCTTCAGAGATCATCCACTTCAGCATCACGATGTTAGAGTTTAAGTACTCTTCGATCGACTCTTGAGACAATTTCACAGTACAACCTGCCGCAGAACGCTCTGCAGATGCATCAGAAAGCTCAAATGCTTGCTCAACCGTTAGCGTTTCTAAGCCTTCAATCTCAAGGATACGGCCAGAAAATTCGTTGATCTTGCCCGCTTTTTCTACCGTTAGTAGCCCTTGCTGAATCGCGTAGTAAGGGATGGCATGAACAAGATCACGCAGTGTAATACCCGGTTGCATTTCACCTTTAAAACGAACCAAGATTGACTCTGGCATGTCTAGCGGCATAACGCCTGTCGCAGCTGCAAAGGCAACCAAGCCCGAGCCAGCTGGGAATGAAATACCCAGAGGGAAACGAGTATGTGAGTCACCACCCGTACCAACAGTATCCGGCAGTAGCATACGGTTCAGCCATGAGTGGATAATACCGTCACCAGGACGAAGAGATACACCACCGCGGTTCATAATAAAGTCCGGAAGTGTATGGTGAGTGTTAACGTCTACTGGTTTTGGATAAGCCGATGTGTGACAGAAAGACTGCATGACAAGATCAGCAGAGAAGCCGAGACACGCCAAGTCTTTAAGTTCATCACGAGTCATAGGGCCAGTAGTATCTTGCGAACCTACTGTCGTCATTTTCGGCTCACAGTAGGTACCAGGGCGAATGCCTTCTACGCCACACGCTTTACCAACCATTTTCTGTGCAAGCGTGTAACCCTTGCCAGAATCTGCGATTTCACCAGGTTTACGGAATACGTCCGAAGGCTCAAGACCTAGAGACTGGCGCGCTTTGTCTGTCAAACCACGACCGATGATCAATGGGATACGACCACCAGCACGAACTTCATCAATCAGTACTTCTGTTTTTAGCGAGAACTCAGCTAGAACCTCACCAGTTTCGTGGTTGCAAACTTTACCTTCATATGGGTAAACATCGATAACATCGCCCATGTTGAGCTTAGTTACGTCAACTTCAATTGGTAGTGCGCCAGCATCTTCCATTGTGTTAAAGAAGATAGGGGCAATTTTGCCACCAAGCACATACCCACCAGCTCGTTTGTTTGGAACGTAAGGGATATCATCACCCATAAACCAAAGCACTGAGTTGGTTGCCGATTTACGTGAAGAGCCAGTACCAACAACATCACCAACGTAAACCAATTGATGACCTTTGTCTTTTAACTCTTCAATTTGCTTGATCGGGCCAATAGTACCCGGTTGATCAGGGTTTATTCCTTCACGCTCGTTTTTAAGCATCGCCAGTGCGTGTACTGGAATATCAGGGCGAGACCAAGCGTCAGGTGCAGGTGAAAGGTCATCCGTGTTCGTTTCACCTGTTACTTTAAATACGGTTAGAGTGACTTTTTCTTCAAGCTTAGGCTTAGAAAGGAACCACTCAGCATCAGCCCATGATTGAAGTACTTTCTGTGCATGCGCATTGCCTGCTTTTGCTTTCTCTTCTACGTCATAGAAAGCATCAAACATCAGCAGCGTATGAGACAGCGCTTTTACTGCGATCTCTGCCAGTGCTTCATCATCCAATAGCTCAACTAGTGGCTCGATGTTGTAACCACCTTGCATAGTGCCTAGCAGTTCAGCCGCTTTTTCACGACTCACTAATGGTGATTTAACTTCACCTTTTGCTACTGCTGTTAGGAAACCCGCTTTTACATAAGCAGCTTCATCAACACCTGGAGGGATACGGTTTTCAAGTAGGTCAAGAATGACTTCTTCTTCACCTTGCGGGGGATTTTTCAGAAGTTCTACAAGTCCAGCAACTTGTTCTGCGTCTAGCGGTTTAGGAACAACTCCTTCAGCAGCACGCTCTTCGACGTGTTTACGGTAGGCTTCAAGCACGACTTTTTCCTCTCATTGCGGTTCCTCCTCTATTATTACTATTGTTAAAGTAAAGGAGTGAACATCCTTGGAAACTTGGCTCTCCATTGCCCTTGTTTTCATTCAATTATGATTGAGAAACAGCGCCGTAGAGGCCAAACTGTGGGCAAAATAATAGCAAATTTAACCTTAAATTAAAATCTTATCATTTTGACCAACATAGCAACTTACGACTAAAGTTCTGCTAATTTTGACCAAATATGCCAAGTTTTTGCTTTCTCATACCCGGTTAATTAAACGATGTTCCTACGATCAAATACACAGCATCCAAATCTTGCTCAGTACGACCGTATGCCAACATTATTGGTCCTATTGGTGAGTCAACACCAAAGAAGATGGAGCCAGCATTGTAAAGCGGCGCTTCGTTTAGTTTCAGATCATTATCAGACCAAACACCGCCATATTCGACCGATGCGCCCAGGTAGACTGGAGCTTCAAACAATCCGAAATCATTATCAAACCACTTATATCGGTACACCAAACTGCTGAAAAATAAGTTCTGTCCGATCAGGCTATTTCTTGGGATTCCCGATAGGCTTAAGAAGCCGCCCAACTCTCTGGGATCAAGCGGTAAAGATGAGTTTTTACTCTCTACAAAACTATATTCAGCATGTCCGACTAAAGTATGACGCTGATGACTCACTGCACCTTTAAATCGTGCAGAGATTTCATAAACGGTATCTTCAATAATTTTGTCAGTCTCTAAAAGGCTAACGCCTTGAGGACTTTGATCATGAGACACTAAATATTCGAGATCGACTAACAGTCCACGAGTCGGAAATGCGAAATCATCAAGTGTATCCAGACGATAGTTGGCAAACAGGCCACGACGTTCAAAATCCAATTTACCAGCAGAAGCCAAAGTAGAAAGCTCAATATCTCCGGTTGAGTAGCGAGCGCCAAATCGAAGTTCTTGCCACAATGTGGGTTGGATACCTATCGCTAACTCTGTTGTAAAATCATCGTAAGTGACCGGAAAAAAGTCATTTACTGACTCTAAATCTGGTGCTTGAGGCTCTGTTAAAGGTAAGTTTCGGCTCTCACTGCCATAGGAAATACGCCCAGATACAAAAAGTTCTTGGCTAGATAAAACAGGGGAATACAACTCAGCTTCAATCAGCTTATCCGTGCCCATTTCTACGTTGAACGCCAACTCCGCGCCATGAGAGTTTAAATTGGTAAAGTTGGTCGATATTCCTATGCCGTACTGGCTATCTGTATCGAAGTCATCTTCAAGAAAAAATCGGAAGTTGAGATAATTAGGCCCCCACGACTTCTCGTTAACATCAAAAACCAACAATGTCTCACCATCCACCTCTTCAAAGTGATAAGTGATGAGCTCGAACCTATCTAACGCGTAGAGGTTTTCAACGGCTTTCTCAATTTCGGCCGTTGAAATACGACGTCCGGTTTCTAATTCAATACGATTCGTCAATAGCACATCGCTGTAGTGCGTGTTATTTACAATCACAATGTCATCAACCACACGCTGATCGCCATAAATCAAAGTTTTACGAACTTCTTGTTTGCGATCGATGTATTTTTGATAGTCCGCGTTGGACAAGCGTAACTCTTTCAGCTTATCTTTTAACTGCTTGGTAATATCGTACCCAGCTTGAAAAGCCCAAGGCATTTTGTCGAACTCGACGGTTTCCATGGTGCCCACATTGGGACGAATATAGATATCTTGAGGTTCAAGCTCGTCCACTTGCTGTTGTGTACTACGACGAACGAGATAGTTAGAGAGTTGATCCGCGACAGTAAACAGCCCCGTAAATTCATCTTCGGTTTTGTAATCGGTGCTAATATCGACGGCAATAACGACATCAGCTCCCATGGCGCGAGCCACATCGACAGGCATGTTATTGACGACGCCGCCATCGACAAGCATATGACCATTGAGCTTATAGGGAGGAAGTGCTCCTGGTACAGACATGCTAGCCATCATGGCATCAACAAGGTAACCATTACCCAGTACGACTTCTTCTAGGGCAAGAATATCAGTCGCAACAGAACGATAAGGAATGGCAAGCTCATCAAAAGAATCGAATCGCCCTAAGTTCCCTGTAGTCTCACGCAATACTCGCAACATGTTCTGGCCTTGCACCACACCCGTTGGTGCTCGTACCTCACCGAACCTTAAGCCGAGGTCGGTATTAATTTGATAGCGGTCTTCATACTCTTTGTCACGAACTCGACGTTGGCTACGGTCAACACGATCTCGATAACCGCTGCCCCAATCGACGGTGTAGATAAAACTCTCAATTTCATCAGCACTCATCCCCGTGGCATAGAGCCCACCCACATAGGCGCCCATACTGGTACCGGTCACAATATCGACAGGGATCTGCATTTCTTCCAATGCTTTTAAAACCCCAATGTGTGCCGCCCCTTTCGCTCCGCCACCAGCGAGCACAACCGCCACCTTTGGTCGAGGTTCCAAGTCATCCGTTTTTGTTAGAGAGTTTGCGAGGGAAACAGAAGGAGTGATCATCAAAAAGGTACTAACCCAAAGCGCAAAGTTGCGAACCGATGGGCTTGATAACAGCTTTTTGAACATTCACTTCTTCCTTTATTGAATATCTGATCAAGTAGGGCGTGCTAGCAGTACTGTACTAACACGCCCTAATATGTACTAAGAATTAATCAGATAAACAAGCTAATGTTGTTGATTTGGCGATGCTACCAATCAAATATGCTATTTAACCAGTTTGATTTCTTCTCACACTGTTGCTTTATCTGACCGGTTTTATCCCAAACCGGCAGTTTGTAATCACTACGGCAGTTCATTTCTAAACCTCCATCAGATGTAGGCTTGAACCCTAATGTGGTGATTTCTCTTGGCCATGGGAGCTCTAAGCGCTCAGGAATACGCTGCTTCAAGTACTCTGCGTACACTCGTAATGCACCACTCGACCCCGTTAGATTCACGGGTTTATTATCGTCGCGGCCTAGCCAAATTGTCGTCACCTCACGACCATCAACACCGACAAACCAACTATCGCGGTTGTCATTACTGGTACCCGTTTTTCCTGCCAATGCAGCCCAACCAAACTGGCTTTGTAAGAAGCGGCCAGTGCCTTGAGCAACCCCTTGTTTCATCGCGTAGGTCGTTAGCCATGCAGCTTGTTCATCCACGGCTCTTGATGAACGAGGCAAGGATTGATACAGCACATTACCTTCCATATCCATGACTGAGCGCAGAGCGGTCAGTTTTGCACGCTTACCTGAATTCGTCAGAGTCTGATACATCTGTGCGACTTCGAATGGCGTCAAAGAAAACGAACCCAAAAACATCGAAGGCACTGGGCGAATTTCGTCTTTGTTCACGCCCAAACGCTCTAAAGTATTGGACACTTCAGGAATGCCAAGTGCCATACCTAAGCGCACGGTTGGTACGTTAAGTGATTTCGCTAAAGCAATGTAAAGTGGCACATCACCACGATATTTTCTATCGTAGTTGCGCGGCGTCCACACGTTACCTTTACTGCTCTTCAGACTTAACGGCGTGTCGTGTAGCGTCGTGCCTAGGTTGTATTTATCCGGTTGTTCTAGAGCCGTTAAGTAAATCGCTGGTTTCACTAAAGAACCAATTGGACGACTGGCATTGAGCGCTCGGTTAAAGCCTTCATAACCGACACGTTTACCACCAACCATCGCACGGATTTCACCACTATGGCGATCAACGGCCACAGCAGCGGCTTCTAACTCTTTACCACCCCGTTTAGCTAGTTCTGGGATCTTTTTCGCGATAGCTTGTTCCATTTTGCTTTGCGATACTGGGTCCAGAGACGTAAACACGCGCAGTCCGGTCTCTGCTTTAAATCGCTCCCCAACTTTTTCTTTTAATTCAATGCTCAATTGTTGGAAATAAGCTGGCTGACGGCTCGCAATACGTGGCTTGCTTTGCGTATCGAGTGGACGACTTACAGCTTGTTCATACTGCTCTGAAGTCAACATGTTTTGCTGCATTAACAGGCGCAGAACGAGATCACGACGCTCTTTCGTTCTCTCAGGGTAACGAATTGGGTTGTAGTAAGACGGTCCTTTTACCATCCCAACTAACATCGCCAGCTGATCGATTCGCAACTCCTGAATTGGCTGCCCAAAATAGTAACGCGACGCCAAGCCAAACCCGTGGATCGCTTCACCTCCACTTTGACCTAGGTACACTTCGTTGAGGTAGGCTTCTAAGATACGATCTTTGCTGTAACGGTAATCCAAAATTAGCGCGATATACGCTTCTCGAACTTTACGCCACAGTGTTTTATCACGAGTCAAAAACAGGTTTTTTGCCAATTGCTGAGTCAGCGTACTACCACCTTGAACAGTACGACCGGCCTTAATGTTCGCAACCAATGCACGTGCAATCGCCAGCGGTGACACCCCGTCATGTTGATAAAAATCCCGGTCTTCGGTCGCAAGCAGTGCATCCACTAAAATTTCAGGGAACTGATCACGACGTAAGAAAAGACGCTGTTCATCACGGTCTTTCTCCAGCATGCCCAACATCTTCGGTTCTAGGCGCAAGTAACCAAGGTCTCCTCGAGATTCTAAAGACTGAATACGTTGCAAGCCGGAATCAGAGAAATGCAGCATAATGTGACGATCCGGCTCGGGACCATCGGCAAACTCGAATGGACGGCGAATCAATTCAATCCGAGTGGAAGAAGAGGAATATTCGCCTGGGTAACGAGGTTGACTCACTTTACGGTAATTCAACACATCTAGCTCGTTGCGCAGTTCTTGGATGGTGATATTCTCACCAGGGCTTAGATTCAAGATACGGGCATAAACTACCGTTGGCAGCTCAAACAGCTGGCCTTCAAAGCGTTCTTTCACCACACTATCTAAGTAAATCCCAACAAACAGCAAAACAGCGGCAAGTGCAACGCCAGCTTTCCAGCTAAACGACCACAGAACTTTCAACCACGAACGTTTCTCGTTAGTCGGTTTTTTACTCGGCGTACGTCGAGTCTGTTTTGCGGTTCCTTTATTGGTTGTACTTTTCTTCGCTGGCGCTTTTTTCGCGCTAGGCTTCTTGCTGTCAGTCATTATTCAATTGTCTTTTTGTTTTCGTTGTTGCTACATGATTGGCAGGATCATCTGGCCAAACGTGTTTTGGGTAGCGCCCTTTCATCTCTTTTTGAACGTCTTTGTAGCTTCCGTTCCAGAAAGCCGCCAAGTCCGACGTTACTTGCAATGGACGTTGTGCCGGTGAAAGCAGTTCAAGCACCAAACGCTTGCGGCCAAGAGCCACCGTTGGGGAACCACTCTCCCCAAATACTTCTTGCATACGCACCGATAATATCGGCTCATGGCCATATTGGTAACGGATACGCTTCTTTGAACCTGTGGGCAGTTGGTAATGCTCAGGTAACCATTCATCCAGTTGTTGATTGAGTGGCCAACCTAATCGAGCATTAAGTGCTTCGACCAAGTTTATCTTGCTCAGGTCTTTAACCGAACTGACAGACGTCATGTATGGTTCTAACCACTCCTCTAATGAATCCAGCAAACTGGCTTCATCAAACATTGGCCATGACTGCTCAGGTAACCATTCCACCGCACAACGAATCCGAGCCAACAAGCTCTCCGCTGCCGGTGTCCAGTTTAGACTCTGTAAGCCCTGGCGGCGGACATACGTGAGTAAAGCTTGTGTCATTTTTTCTTTGCCCGGGCTTGGCAACGGCTCGCGTTCAACGACCAGCAGACCGAGTTTTGTTTGTCGCTCAGCTATTAGACGGCCTCTTTTTTCATCCCAGTCCACTACTTCTTCAGACGAAAATAGCGTATCAAAGGTCGTTCGCAATATATTGACATCCAATTCACATGCCGAATGAATTTGACTTGAATTAGAATGAGAACGCATTAAGTCAACGGCAACCAAATACTCACAGCCACCTAGCATGTCTTCCTGACGACATTCTGCACCATGACCATTAGCCAAAGTAAATCGCCCAAATTGATTTGTGCGCTGCTGTGCAATGCGATCTGGAAATGCCAAACTTAACACCAGCGGTAATGCATCTTCATCCACGCCTTTCAGGTCAAATACCGTATCCAATTTGTACGCCAGAGATTGAGCACGCTTGAACAACATCGACTTTTTTGGATGAGTACCAACAAGCCAACGATGCAAGCTATAAGCGATATTGGTAACATTTCTCTCTGGCTCTTCAATCAGTGCGACCGCCGCCAAAGCAGCATTTAACATCTTATCACTGTAAGATTGCGCTTTAATTAGCATCGCAGCCGCACGAGGCTCAACGCCTAGTTCATGCGCCTGTTTTCCTTCGGACGTTAATTGCCCTTTTTCCGTCAGTAGTCCCAATGACACCAATAGCTGCTTCGCTTGTTCCAATGACGCATTAGCGGGAACATCAAGCCACTTTAGATCGTGGATATCACTCGCTCCCCAAAAGGCAAGCTCCATAACTGAACTAGCTAAATCGGAATGCAAAATTTCGGGTTGGGGAACCAGCGGTTGCTGCTTGAACTGGTTTTCAGAATAAAGACGAACACAAATGCCCTCTTCTATTCGTCCCGCTCGTCCTGTACGCTGAATCGCTGAAGACTGTGCAATGCGTGTTTGCTCTAAGCGTGTTAAACCGTTTTTCAAATCAAAGCGGGCAATACGCTCTAACCCAGAATCAACGACGAGGCGAATGCCTTCAATCGTTAGTGAAGTTTCTGCAATGTTGGTCGCTAGAACGACTTTACGCTTACCTTGTTCTGCTGGCGTAATCGCTTTTTGTTGATCTGCAAAGCTCAGTTGACCATAAAGTGGGCATACGTCGATATCATCCGCTAAATGAGACAACCGCTCTTCAACTTGTTTTATGGCACCAACACCCGGTAGGAAAGCTAACAAAGATCCAGACTCTTTGTTCATAAGACTTTCTATTGTTTTTGCCATACTCGTAGGTAAATGCTCGTTCACACCTAACGGCTGGTAGCGCATTGCCACATCAAAGCTGCGCCCTTCAGATTCAATGTAACTGGCTTCCGGCAACAACGATTGTAATGCTTGTTGGTCAAGCGTTGCCGACATTACCACCAGCTTGAGATCGTCTCGCAATGCCTCTTGAACTTCTAAACTGAATGCCAAAGCGGTATCGGCATGAATGCTGCGTTCATGAAACTCATCAAAGATCAGTAGATCAACCCCATCCAGTTCAGGGTCAGTTTGGATCATCCTGGTCATGATCCCTTCGGTCACGATCTCCAGCTGCGTTGCAGAACTTACCTTTGCCTCGCCACGAACTCGATAACCCACGCGTTGACCAACTTGTTCTCCCAATTGCTCAGCAAGATAACGGGCAATGTTACGCGCCGCGAGTCGTCTTGGCTCAAGCATGATGATTTTTCCAGCAACCGAATGATTTAAGAGTAACTGCAAAGGGAAGTAAGTCGACTTACCGGCACCAGGCGCCGCTTTTAAGATCACTTGATGTTGATTTTTGACCGCCGTCAGCAACTCAGGCATCACGGCTTCAATCGGCAATTGTGACAAAGGAAATACCTTATGGTGTAATGGTGGCAACATTGTACATAAAAAATTTTTTGTCTAAATAAGCAAATGCATTTCACACCCGCTTTAGAGTCCGCCACTCTACTCAAACGTTATAAACGCTTTCTTGCCGATATCGAGCTCGATACTGGTGAAATCCGTACAATCCACTGCGCAAATACAGGTGCAATGACGGGTTGTGCAACGCCCGGAAACAAAGTTTGGTTTTCTACTTCCGACAACCCGAAACGAAAATACCCCAATAGTTGGGAGTTGAGTGAGACCGAACAAGGCCACCGTATTTGTATCAACACCGCGCGTGCCAATCAATTAGCCGTAGAGGCTATTGAAAATAATGTCATTTCAGAGCTTTATGGTTATGACACACTTCAAACTGAGGTGAAATACGGCAATGAAAATAGCCGAATTGATATCTTGCTCAGCGCAGACGACAAGCCAAAGTGCTATATAGAAGTGAAAAGCGTCACTCTTCTTGATGAGACCGACTCTACTGGACAAGGATACTTCCCAGATGCGGTCACGACTCGGGGACAAAAACACCTGAGAGAGCTCACAGAAATGGCACAAAATGGAAGTAGAGCCATACTTTTATTCACTGTTTTACATTCAGGTATTGAAAAAGTATCCGCGGCGCACCATATAGACGCGAAATATTCACTATTACTCAAACAAGCACAAGACGCTGGAGTGGAAGTTCTCTGCTACAAAGCTGAACTGAGCGATACTGGAATGAAGCTGATTTCCGCTATTGATTTTATCAATTAAGAGAAAAAATGATGTCGTCTTCACATTGACGATAACTTTGCGATTCAGTATTTGCTTGCACCGCCTCTTTTTGCTATAGATACCCGCCTTAAATTGACTGCGTAGCAGTTGACTAGGTGTAAGTAGGAGATGCTGTATGCCAGAATCAAAGAAGAAAACGATAGGCATCCTAGCCATTGCCGGCGTGGAGCCATATCAGGAAAAACCTGGTGAAGAGTACATGTCACCAGAGCAGGTTGAACACTTTACGAAAATCTTAACAGCTTGGCGCGACCAGCTAAGAGCTGAAGTGGATCGTACTGTTCACCACATGCAGGACGAAGCAGCAAACTTCCCAGATCCAGTTGACCGCGCCTCTCAAGAGGAAGAGTTCAGCCTAGAACTGCGTAACCGTGACCGCGAACGCCGTTTGATCAAGAAGATTGAAAAGACTTTGGATAAAATCAAAGAAGACGATTTTGGCTTCTGTGAGTCTTGTGGCGTAGAGATTGGCGTTCGCCGTCTTGAAGCACGTCCAACCGCTGACCTTTGTATTGACTGTAAAACACTTGCAGAAATCAAAGAGAAGCAAATGCAAGGTTAATCACCCAGCATTATGATTGTTGAAGGGAGCTCAGGCTCCCTTTTTGTTTTGGCTATCTTCGCACCCTATTTGTTTACTAAATTCGAGATACACGCATGACACGCTATGTAGGTCGATTCGCCCCATCTCCTTCTGGTCCACTGCATTTTGGTTCACTGATTGCCGCTCTTGGCAGTTATTTTCAAGCGAAAGCACAAAACGGAGCTTGGTTAGTACGTATTGAGGACTTAGACCCACCAAGAGAAATGCCAGGTGCAGCGCAACTTATCCTAGAGGCACTCAAGGCCTATCAGCTGCATTGGGATGGAGAAGTGGTATACCAGAGCGAACGTCACGACCTTTACCAAGCTCAAATAAACAAATGGCTCGAAAATGGGGAAGCCTATTATTGCCAATGTACTCGTAAGCAAATTAAAGAGCATGGCGGTTTTTATCCTGGCACTTGCCGCGATAAAAACTTGAAAGACGGCGCGATTCGCCTAAAAATGACCAAGCCTGTCGCTCATTTCCTCGACCAAAAGCGGGGAACCATTACTATTCCAGAGCAACTCGTTAATGAAGATTTCATTATTAAACGTCGAGATGGATTATTTGCTTATAATCTTGCGGTAGTATTGGACGACATCGACCAAGGCGTCACAGAAGTCGTGCGAGGTGCAGACTTAATCGAGCCGACAGGGCGTCAAATTAGCCTGTACCAAATACTTGGTCAGCCTGAAGTTAGCTACTTGCATTTACCATTGGCGATGGACAACAACGGCAATAAATTGTCGAAACAAAATCACGCGACGGCTATTGATATAGATACACCAAAACCTACTCTATTGCGCGCCATGACATTTTTAGGTTTCGAGATACCTGAAACCGTCAGGGCGGCCAACATAGAAGATATTCTTCGTTGGGGCTGCGAAAACTGGCGCTTGGAACAGCTTCCAGCAGAGATCGAGATCACACCGTGATTCTCAAATGGCATTGTGTAGGCTATCATTAGCCGCAAATTAGGCCCTAGAGGCGTATAAAACTAACCAAAGCAAGATTGGATTAAACCCAGTTATTGCCAGATGCACATGAATACAAACGACTATACACCAAGCGAACCTGCCACAATTCCAGAGCTCGCTCTCAATGTAATAACTCGTGAAGAGCACAACATTTCGCGTAAGCAGATCAGTGATAATGCGCTGAAGGTACTGTACCGCCTAAATGGTGCTGGTTTCGATGCTTTTCTTGTGGGTGGCGGGGTTCGAGACTTACTGCTTGGACAAAAACCAAAAGATTTTGACATTGCGACCAACGCAACGCCGGAACAGATCAAACAGCTATTTCGTAACTGCCGTTTGATTGGTCGCCGCTTCCGCTTGGCTCATATTATGTTTGGCCGAGACATCATTGAGGTTGCGACATTCCGTGGTCACCACCAAGAGCAAAAGAATAAGAGCATTTCTCAGCAATCAAAAGAGGGTATGCTGCTGCGTGACAACGTCTACGGCACCATCGATGAAGATGCTGAGCGCCGTGATTTCACGATTAACTCGATGTACTACAACATCGCAGATTACTCGATTCACGACTACGCACGTGGTATTGAAGATTTAGAAGATCGCCTAATTCGACTGATTGGTGATCCAGAAACACGCTACCGTGAAGACCCTGTGCGCATGCTGCGTGCGGTTCGTTTCGCGGTAAAACTAGACTTTGATATTGAAGAAGACACCGCAGCGCCAATCGAACACATGGCACCGTTGCTCGGTGACATTCCGTCAGCGCGTCTTTTTGAAGAGTCACTCAAATTATTGCAATCCGGTCATGGCTTAGAAACCTACCACCTACTGCGTGAGTACAACCTATTCCAGCAACTATTCCCGACGATTGCAGCGCACTTTACAGAAGATTACTCCTCTCACACTGAGCAGATGTTGGATCTTGTCCTAGATTCTACCGACATGCGCATCGAAGATGGGAAACGCATCAATCCAGCATTTATGTTTGCTGCAATGCTGTGGTACCCACTGTGTGCGAAAGCCGATGAACTGATGGAAGAGCGCAACTTAGGCCATTACGACGCCATTATGGAAGCGAGCAACATCATTCTTGACGAGCAAGTTCGCACAATTGCCATTCCAAGACGCCACACCGCAACCATTCGCGAGATTTGGCAGTTACAGCTTCGTCTTCCACGACGTAACGGTAAACGTGCATTCCGTCTTATGGAGCTCAATAAATTTAGAGCTGGCTTTGATTTTCTTGAAATGCGCGGTGAAATTGAAGGTGGTGACACTCAGAAGCTTGCCAAGTGGTGGGAAACTTTTCAAAATGCAGGCCGAGAAATGCGTCAAGCAATGGCTGCCGACTTAGACGGTCAATCACCGAAAACAGGCCAACGCCGCCGTAAAACTTATCGCAAGAAAAAGAGTAAGCCCAAATCATGATTACAGCGTACATTGCGGTAGGCAGTAACTTGGCTGATCCTGTCAGCCAAGCGAAGCAAGCGATTGAAGCATTAAAAACGCTGCCTAAATCAGAGTTTGTTCAAGCTTCTTCGCTATACAGCAGCACGCCAATGGGGCCACAAAACCAACCGGATTACATCAATGCGGTTGTGTCTATTAACACCAGTTTGACGCCTATTGAATTGCTCAATTGCACACAAGCTATAGAGCAAGAACAAGGGCGTGTCCGTAAAGACGAACGCTGGGGACCAAGAACCTTGGACCTCGACATTGTGCTTTATGGCAATGAGGTGATTAATTCCGAGAGGCTGATCGTTCCTCATTATGGAATGAAAGAGCGTGAATTCGTACTCTACCCTCTTGCGGAAATTGCACCAAGTTTACAACTCCCTGATGGGACCGAGGTCTCTAAACTACTGGAACAAGTAGATAGAAACGGCCTCAGTATCTGGCAGTCATAGCCAACTCCTAGTAAGGATAAAACCATGAAAAAAATGACCATCAACGACCTAATCAAGTGGAAGCAAGAAGGTCGTAAATTTGCTACTTCAACCGCTTATGATGCGAGCTTTGCCCAACTGTTTGAAAGCCAAGAAATGCCAGTACTTCTTGTCGGTGATTCTCTAGGTATGGTTTTGCAAGGTCACAACGATACTCTGCCAGTAACGGTCGATGATATCGCTTACCATACTCGTTGCGTACGCGCTGGTAGCCCAAATTGTTTGTTGATGGCAGACATGCCATTCATGAGCTACACCACGCCAGAGCAAGCTTGCGAAAATGCGGCTAAACTGATGCGTGCTGGTGCCAATATGGTAAAAATTGAAGGTGGTGACTGGCTTGTCGACACGGTGAAAATGCTCACTGAACGATCAGTTCCAGTTTGTGCTCATCTTGGTTTAACTCCTCAAGCTGTTAATATTTTTGGTGGTTACAAAATCCAAGGTCGCGATCAAGAAAAAGCAGACCGCATGGTAAAAGACGCATTAGCGCTGCAAGAAGCAGGCGCTCAAATCGTCTTACTAGAATGCGTACCAGCTGAGCTTGCTGAACGTATTACGCAAGTGCTTGACGTTCCTGTTATCGGTATTGGTGCAGGTAACGTAACAGATGGTCAAATTCTCGTAATGCATGATATGTTTGGTATTTCTGCCAACTACATGCCGAAATTCTCCAAAAACTTTCTTGCTGAAACAGGTGATATGCGCAAAGCCGTTACTAAATACATTGAAGATGTAGCCAACGGTGTATTCCCAGACGACGCTCATACCATTGCCTAGAGGATAAATGCATGCAAACTTTTGCGGAAATCTCAGCAGTTCGTGAACACCTTAAAACCTTTAAACGTGAAGGTCGTAAAGTGGCGTTTGTCCCTACCATGGGCAACCTTCACGAAGGCCACTTAACTTTAGTGCGTAAAGCACGCGAATACGCTGATATCGTTGTCGTAAGCATCTTTGTTAATCCGATGCAGTTTGATCGTGCAGACGATTTAAATAATTACCCGCGTACGCTAGAGGAAGACTTAAGCAAGTTAACCTCTGAAGGGGTCGATGTGGTATTTACGCCAACACCAGAAGTTATCTACCCAGAAGGTCTGGATAAGCAAACCTTCGTTGATGTCCCTGGCCTATCAACAATTCTCGAAGGCGCGTCTCGACCAGGTCATTTCCGTGGCGTGACGACGATTGTGAATAAGCTGTTTAACATCGTACAACCGGATGTCGCGTGCTTCGGCGAGAAGGACTTCCAACAACTTGCTGTTATCCGCAAGATGGTTGATGACCTAGCAATGGACATTGAAATCATCGGAGTACCAACCGTACGTGAAATGGACGGTTTAGCAATGAGTTCACGCAATGGCTTGCTTACGCTGGACGAGCGTCAACGTGCTCCTGTACTTGCTCGTACAATGCGTTGGATCAGTAGTGCCATTCGCGGTGGCCGCGATGACTACGCATCGATCATCGAAGATGCAAGCGACCAACTTCGAGCTGCAGGTCTGCACCCTGATGAGATCTTCATTCGTGATGCTCGTACATTACAAGTGATCACACCAGAAACGACACAAGCTGTCATTCTGATGTCTGCGTTCCTAGGCAAAGCTCGTCTTATCGATAACCAAACGGTAGATATGGTTGTCGAAGCGAAGGAAGAAGCTGAATCTAACAATACAAACTCAGAGAGCGCAGAGTAAGCTCTGAGTCATAAAAGTAAAAAGGTCGACTCTTAGTCGACCTTTTTTATACTCTACGTATAGACGCAATCTAACCCTTCAGGGCGAGTTTTAAACCGCTTGTGCAGCCACATCCACGCTGGAATATCACGTTTTATCATTTTCTCAAGCTCTTGGTTCAAGATGCTTGCCGCTTTAACCGCATTACGTCTCTCGAAACGCTCGCTAATGTCTTTTCCAATGTACAGCGTGTAATGGTGATTTTTACTCACTGTAACGCCAGATATAACCGCGCACTTTGTTGCATCAATGAGAACACTAGACCCGACGGTACTCGCCGCTTGTTCAACAGCAAAAAACGGCGCAAAAACAGAATGGTTAACGCCATAATCATGGTCGGGCAAATACCAAAGTCGATGACCATTCTTCAGAACTTTGAGCATTGATTTCACGTCTTTTCGATCAATCATTTGATGTCCAAAACGAGTTCGACCTCGATGTTGAATAAACTCATAAGCAGGATTCGAATTTGGGCGATAAACGCCATAACCTTGGGCAAACTGGCTAAAAGTACGAGCGGTTATCTCCAAGTTTAAATGGTGACTGCACACCACCAACACACCACGTCCATTCTTTTCCTCAGCGAGTAAACGATCTTTTCCAACAATAGAGGTTATCCGACGTATCCGCCAATCTGGCCAAAACCAGGCGATACCGGTTTCGATGATCGCCATTCCAGTATATTGAAAGTTTTTTCGTACTACGTCCTTACATTGCCAATCCGTAAAATCAGGGAAACACAGCTGGAGATTACGCAGAGCGATCTTGTGTCGGCGCTTCATTACATGCATCGCAATACAGCCGATGCTTCTACCTAAGATTCGTAATACTACATATGGCAGTACATTAACAAGAATCGCTAAAGATCCAAATGCCAGCCATACAGACCAATATTTGGGCTTAAGTAATTGATAGGAGAAAGGCGGCGGCGGGACAATATTCATAGGATCACTCATTTATTACAAATGATTGAAACCTACCATGATAAAAACCGAAAAATTGTATGGGTATGTATTGTTATGCACGCGAAAGAGCAGCATGAATCGCTGCTCTTTGCTTTATGAGAATGGCTTAGCTTCTTAGGCCAATCCCTTTGGTTACTAGGTAATGCGCAATGGCATACAGTGCAACAACAAACACTGCAAGTACACTAAATGAAGTGACAATGCCCACATCCGAGACACCTAAAAAGCCGTAGCGGAACGCATTCACCATGTATACGATTGGGTTGATCTTAGAAACGCCTTGCCAAAATTCAGGCAGCAGACTGATCGAATAAAAGACACCTCCCAAGTAAGTTAGAGGAGTCAATACAAACGTAGGGATGATCGAAATATCGTCAAACGTTTTTGCGTAAACCGCATTGATCAAGCCACCGAGAGCAAATACCACCGACGTCATGAAGACAGTCGCGACAATAATGCCCCAGTGCTCCACTTGCAAATCAACGAACAAAAGTGACACACAAGTAACAATTGCACCGACCAACAAACCTCGAGTCACGCCGCCCATCACATAGCCAGCAATAATCACATAGTTTGGTACCGGTGCCACCAGCAGTTCTTCAATGTTCTTCTGTAGCTTTGCACTAAAGAATGACGACGCCACGTTCGAGTATGAGTTGGTGATCACCGACATCATGATCAAACCTGGAACAATGTACTCCATGTAACTAAAGCCGCTCATCTCACCAATTCGAGAGCCAATAAGATTGCCGAAAATGATGAAGTACAACGTCATCGTAATGGCTGGCGGCACTAAGGTTTGCACCCAAATACGTGTAAAACGAGTAACTTCTTTGCTCAGCAAGCTGCGAAATGCCGTCCAATATAAACCGTACATTTAATTACTCCCCTCTCTTACAATGCTGACAAACAACTCTTCAAGTCGGTTGGCTTTGTTACGCATTGAGAGAACTTTAATGCCATGCTCTGTTAACTGACTGAATACCGAATTCAATCCTTGGCTCTTATCTAGTTCTATCTCTAAAGAGCCATCAACAATACTTTGTCGATTAACACCTTCAAGCTCAGGCACCTCGACTTCTGACTCAATATCCAAGATAAATGTCTCGACGCTTAGCTTACCTAGTAACGCCTTCATGGTGGTATTTTCAATCAGCTCACCACGATTAATAATGCCGATATTTCGACACAGCATCTCCGCTTCTTCTAGGTAGTGTGTCGTTAAAATAATCGTAATTCCTTGCTCTTGGTTGATCTCTTTCAGAAACCCCCACATTGAGCGGCGTAGTTCAATATCCACTCCAGCCGTTGGTTCATCTAAAATGAGTAATTGCGGCTCGTGCATCAAAGCTCTTGCGATCATTAAACGACGCTTCATCCCACCGGATAGGTTACGAGCACGCTCTTGGCGTTTTTCCCATAAATCCAATTTTTTCAGGTATTTTTCTGCTCTTTCTTTGGCTAATACTTTAGACACACCGTAATAGCCAGCTTGCTGCATCACAATTTGCTCAACGGTTTCAAACTGGTTGAAGTTGAACTCTTGTGGCACCAAGCCTAAATTCTGCTTGGCCAATTCGAGGTCGGTATCAATGTCATAACCGAAAACTTTCGTCGTTCCGGAGGTTTTATTCACTAAGGAGGAAATGATGCCAATCGTGGTCGATTTTCCTGCACCATTGGGACCCAGAAGCGCGTAGAAGTCACCCTTTTTCACTTGGAGACTTATACCTTTTAACGCCTCAAAGCCACCTGCATACGTCTTGCGCAGTTGTTCAATTTCTAATGCGTACATAAGGTCTTGATTGCCGTTTGTTTGTGATTACTAATACCGACTCATATTTAGCAGCGGTTTACTACAAAATCGCCTTGGGTATCGTATTGGAGGTCCATCAGTTTATCGTTGAATAACGATGATTACAAATAAACCTTTCGATAATATTGGAAATATAACCCTTACCTCGTAAAGGTTATCTCTGAGTAAGACAAAATAGAGCATAAAAAAACGCAACAGGACACTGTTGCGTTTTTAACTGTCAGAATGATTACGCCGTTATGCGCTGATACTGGTCTGCCTCAACATGTCCCACCGCCGCATTCAATGCTTCGTAACGGAATTGGTACATATTTTCATCAGGCACAAGGTCAATCACATGGAATTTCTCTAGCTGTTCTCGTGTTCGCTCATTCGGGCATAATAAATACACGGCACAATTGGCATCGAGAGCATCCTTAATCGCATTCTCTAACGCCAAACCGACGGTCACATCAATCATTGGTACATCCGTAAGATCGAGAATCATCACGTCATAGTCCGAAATACTAGAGTGCTGACGTGAAATGGCTTTAGAAACACTAAAGATCATCGGACCGGAAAGATAAAAGAACAGCACTTTTCCATTCGCACGATCCAACAAACCACGCTCGCTGTCAGTCAACGGCACATCATCTTCATCCGCGTCGCTGATCGCTTTTACTTGTCGCGCCTGCTCTCGGCTCAAACGCTCGATGATGATAATGTTCGAGATAAAGACGCCTAAACCCACCGCAACGATAAGATCAACGAATACTGTAAGCAACATAACGCCATACATCACCGCCATTCCGGAAAAGCTTACCTTATGTGCCCTCTGAATAAAGCTCCAGTCTAGGATGTTAAAGCCAACATACACCGCAATGCCTGCTAACACAGCCATCGGGATTGGCTCTGTTAATCCGCCAGCAACCAGTACAACCAACGCCAACATTAGTGCACGAATCACACCAGATAATGGCGAACGAGCCCCAACTTGGATATTCGTTACCGTCCCCATGGTAGCCCCCGCCCCTGGCAGCGCACCAAACAAGCCTGAGATCATGTTAGCTAACCCTTGACCTCGCAGCTCTTTATCTGAGTCGTGTTCTTTACGAGTTAATGAGTCACCGATAACTGCCGTTAACAAAGTATCAATACAACCTAATGTGCCTAGCACTAATGCATCAATGACCATCTCGACAAACATATCTGTGTCAATATAAGGGGCGACGAGAGAAGGTAACCCAGCAGGAATTTCACCGATACGACGAATATCTTCTGTATCAAAGAGAATCACAGACAATAAAGTCACCGCGACCAATGCCACGAGCTGTGCAGGAACGTATTTACGATATTGCTTAGGGAAGAAAAAAAGAATCCCCAAAGTCAGTAGTCCCAAAAACAACTCACTGAACTTAAGGTTAGAAATGGTCTCCGGCAAAGCAGATAACGTTCCGAGTACTCCCCCTGAAGGCGCAGCATGCCCCATCAAAGGCGATAACTGCAGAATGATAAGAATCACACCTATGCCAGACATAAACCCAGAAATAACGCTGTAAGGCATCAAGGTAACGTATTTACCCAGTTTTAACGTCCCCAATAGGATTTGGAATGCGCCAGCCATCATGACAACCGTGAAAGTCATAGCCATGCCCGTTTCTGGGTATTTCGCCATCATACTGGTTAATACTGCGGTCATGATTACCGTCATTGGCCCTGTCGGTTCTGATATTAACGTATTAGAACCACCAAATAACGAGGCAAACAAACCGACCATTATTGCCCCCCAAAGGCCGGCCTCAGCACCGGCTCCGGATGCAACACCAAACGCTAACGCCAGAGGGAGAGAGATAATCGCCGTGGTTACCCCGCCAAATACATCCCCTTTGAAATTGATATCTTCAAAACGACTACCGAACACTGCTGATTTTCCCTGCATTCAATTTTAAAAAGTAAAATATCACTACTTTAACGAGCTAGGCGAAAATTTAAACCATAAATAGATTAAGGCTAAATTCACACCACAAATAGTTTCACCAGATTTTACTTTTTTCTTAATGAAAACTAGTCAGATGAGTCCTATCTGACGAATATTTAACGAGATCGAAATTGTAACATTGTGTATAGTTACAACACTGATCGCTTGCATGTGCACACAAACAGCGGCAGCGATTTTGTCTTTTAAGGGAAGTAGTTTGCAAAATGCCGGAAATAAAACAGTTATTTGAAAACAATTCGAAATGGTCTCAAGAGATCAAATCTGATCGACCTGAATACTTCGCAAAACTCGCTGAGGGTCAAAAGCCTGATTTTCTTTGGATTGGCTGCTCTGATAGCCGCGTTCCTGCCGAGCGACTAACCGGACTATACTCAGGTGAACTCTTTGTTCATCGGAATGTTGCAAACCAAGTTATCCATACTGATCTCAACTGTCTATCGGTCGTCCAGTACGCTGTAGACGTTCTTAAGGTTAAACACATCATTGTCTGTGGGCACTATGGATGTGGTGGTGTAAACGCAGCCATTGATAACCCTAAGCTAGGTCTTATTAATAATTGGCTGTTACATATCAGAGATATCTATTTCAAACACCGCACTTACCTAGATCAAATGCCGCAACAAGATCGAGCGGATAAACTAGGCGAGCTTAATGTTGCAGAGCAAGTGTACAACTTGGGTAACTCAACCATCCTGCAAAACGCTTGGGAGCGTGGGCAAGATGTTGAAATTCATGGTGTGGTATACGGAATTGAAGATGGTCGCTTAGAGTACTTAGGCATTCGTTCTAACTCTAAGGAAACCGTAGAAGCGTCTTACCAGAAAGCTCTTTCGACGATTCTAAATACAGATAACAAGCTGCTTTGTCGCTAAGTCATATCTAAAAGTTGAACAAAAAACGCCCATCTTAGATGGGCGTTTTTTTATATTTTTAATGCTGCTCTCAATGATTATTCTTGAGGTACAACTTTACCGATGTATGGTAAGTGGCGGTATTTCTGCGCGTAATCAATACCCACACCAACGACAAACTCATCTGGGATTTCGAAACCAATCCAATCCACAGGAACATTCACTTCACGACGAGATGGTTTATCTAGGAGCGTACAAATCGCGATAGACTTCGGCTCACGTAGCGAAAGAATCTCACGGATTTTATTTAGTGTGTTACCAGTGTCAATGATGTCTTCAACAAGCAGAATATCTTTACCTTTGATGTCATCATCCAAATCTTTCAAGATACGAACGTCACGTGAGCTTTCCATCGTATTGCCGTAGCTTGACGCAGTCATAAAATCAACTTGGTGAGTCAGTTCGATAGCACGTGCCAAGTCTGCCATAAATACAAATGAGCCACGCAATAAGCCTACCAACACAAGATCTTCACTACCTTGATAACGCTCTGTAATTTGTTTGCCTAATTCACGAACTCGCTCCTGAACTTCTTGCTCAGAAATCATGACTTCTATTGTATGTTTCATACTGTGCTCAATCTAAATTTGTGGGTTGAGGTAAGTCGCACGCAAACGATCACCTAATCTTACGGCGTGTAGTGTATCACCACGTTCATTGGGTTGAAAGTCACATCCTGTTGCCAAAAAATCTTGGAAGAAGGTCTTAGTTTTATAAAGTTCATAGCTAAATTTATCAATAATAATGACATTACTGTATATAAATTGTTCTACAGATGTTGACCTTGTGCATATGCACCATTACACTCATCACTGCTTTAAGCAACTATTAAAATAATCAATTAGGGGGTTACCCCCAATATCAACTCAAATGGCAAGGA
Organism: Vibrio sp. D417a; assembly: GCF_030248595.1. Classification (NCBI taxonomy): domain Bacteria; kingdom Pseudomonadati; phylum Pseudomonadota; class Gammaproteobacteria; order Vibrionales; family Vibrionaceae; genus Vibrio; species Vibrio sp. D417a. The sequence continues at coordinate 276,763 of NZ_JAHGAM010000011.1, forward strand.
AAATGGATATGGACTCAATTGCAAAGAGACCTAGAACTAGGCTTTCTCCAATTAAGCGTAAGCAACAGCTAATGGAAATCGCATTGGAAGTATTTGCGCGCCGCGGCATCGGTCGTGGTGGTCACGCAGATATCGCAGAAATTGCTCAAGTTTCTGTGGCGACTGTTTTTAACTACTTCCCTACACGCGAAGACTTGGTGGATGAAGTTCTCAATCACGTCGTACGTCAGTTTTCAAACTTCCTATCGGATAACATAGACCTAGACTTACATGCACGTGAAAACATCGCCAATATTACGAATGCGATGATCGAGCTTGTCAGCCAAGACTGTCACTGGCTAAAAGTATGGTTCGAGTGGAGTGCGTCAACACGTGACGAAGTATGGCCATTGTTTGTTTCAACTAACCGTACTAACCAGTTGCTGGTACAAAACATGTTCATTAAAGCAATTGAACGTGGCGAAGTGTGTGACCAGCACGATTCAGAACACTTGGCAAACCTGTTCCACGGTATTTGTTACTCACTGTTTGTCCAAGCGAACCGCGCTAAAGGTGAAGCGGAGCTGAAACACCTAGTGAATTCATACTTAGATATGCTTTGCATTTACAACCGTGAACACTAAAGCTTAGCTCGTAATATATGTCAGCCCACCGTTTGGTGGGCTTTTTATTGTCTGCTAAGCACACATTTATATTCCTATATAACAAGCATAAAAAAACCGCTGCAATGCAGCGGCTTCTATCATTCAGTCAGAAAAAGCTTACTTCTTCTTAACTGCTTTTTTGTTTGGCAGGTCAGTGATTGAACCTTCAAATACTTCAGCAGCTAGACCTACAGACTCGTGTAGAGTTGGGTGAGCGTGGATAGTCAGAGCGATATCTTCTGCATCACAGCCCATCTCAATTGCAAGGCCGATTTCACCAAGTAGTTCACCACCGTTAGTACCAACGATAGCACCACCGATTACGCGGTGAGTTTCTTTGTCGAAGATTAGCTTAGTCATACCGTCTGCACAGTCAGATGCGATTGCACGACCTGATGCTGCCCATGGGAATGTTGCTACTTCGTACTTGATGCCTTCTTCTTTCGCTTCTTTTTCAGTCTTACCAACCCAAGCTACTTCTGGCTCAGTGTACGCAATTGAAGGGATAACTTTAGGGTCGAAGTAGTGCTTCTTACCAGAGATAACTTCAGCAGCTACGTGACCTTCATGCACACCTTTGTGAGCAAGCATTGGTTGACCAACGATATCACCGATCGCGAAGATGTGAGGAACGTTAGTACGCATTTGCTTATCAACGTTGATGAAGCCACGCTCGTCAATTTCTAGACCCGCTTTTTCACCGTCGATTAGCTTACCATTTGGTACACGACCGATAGCAACTAGAACCGCATCGTAACGCTCAGCTTCAGCTGGCGCTTTCTTGCCTTCCATTGAAACGTAGATACCGTCTTCTTTTGCTTCAACTGCTGTTACTTTCGTTTCTAGCATTAGCTTGAACTTGTCTTTGATACGCTTAGTAAATACTTTCACGATATCTTTGTCTGCTGCAGGAATTACCTGGTCAAACATTTCAACAACTTCAACTTTAGAACCTAGAGAGTGGTAAACCGTACCCATTTCTAGACCGATGATACCACCGCCCATGATAAGCAGTTTTTCTGGCACTTCTTTTAGTTCTAGAGCGTCAGTAGAGTCCCAAATACGTGGGTCTTCATGCGGGATAAATGGCAGTTTGATTGGACGAGAACCAGCCGCAACGATTGCGTTGTCAAAGTTAACAACTGTTGGCTCACCTTCGCCTTCTACAAGGATAGAGTTAGGGCCAGTGAACTTACCGTAACCGTTAACTACTGTTACGTTACGCATCTTAGCCATACCGCTTAGGCCGCCAGTTAGTTGGTTAACAACTTTTTCTTTCCAGATGCGGATTTTGCTGATGTCTGTTTGAGGCTCACCGAACACAACGCCGTGGTCAGCCATCGCTTTCGCTTCTTCAATTACTTTAGAAACGTGAAGCAGTGCTTTAGATGGGATACAACCCACGTTCAGACATACACCGCCAAGCGTGCTGTAACGTTCAACTAGTACAGTTTCAAGACCTAAGTCCGCACAACGGAATGCAGCGGAGTAACCAGCAGGACCAGAACCAAGTACAACAACTTGGGCTTTAATTTCTTTGCTCATTTTGACCTCTTGTAGTCATTATCCCTAACAGGCTGAGTGGGTATCGATTTTTTATGTTTAAGAGAGATTTGTTTTAAACAGTTATTTTCAGACCGCTAACAGTTTACAGAGATGTTAATGGTGTGAAAAGTAAATCAATTTAGCCTGTGAGCTAGACAACAATTCGATTGTGAAAACCCTGAACGAAGCAAGGCTGATAACCAAATTGTCGGTAATTATGATTAGCAGAGGCGGCTAAGTTGCCGCCTCTCATTCATCTAATTTCTATTACAGAACTAGACGACGAATGTCAGATAGACATGAGTTTAGGTAAGTGATGAAGCGCGCACCTTCAGCACCATCGATCACACGGTGGTCGTATGATAGAGACAGTGGAAGTTGTAGACGCGGTTCGAACTCTTTACCGTTCCATACCGGTTTCATTTCTGACTTAGACACACCTAGGATACCAACTTCTGGTGCGTTTACGATTGGAGTAAACGCTGTACCGCCGATACCGCCTAGGCTAGAGATAGTGAAACAGCCACCTTGCATGTCAGCCGCAGTTAGCTTACCAGCACGTGCTTTCTTAGAAACCGCCATTAGCTCTTCAGATAGCTCGTAGATGCCTTTCTTGTTCACGTCTTTAAATACAGGAACAACTAGACCGTTTGGTGTATCTACCGCGATACCAACATTCACGTATTTCTTCAGAATTAGGCTCTCACCGTCTTCTGATAGAGAAGAGTTGAACGCTGGGAACGCTTCAAGCGCTTTAGCTACCGCTTTCATGATGAACACAAGTGGTGTGATCTTCATGCCAGTGTCTTTCTTCGCTTCAATCGCGTTTTGCTCTTTACGGAATGCTTCAAGAGCCGTGATGTCTGCGTTATCCCACTGTGTAACGTGCGGGATCATTACCCAGTTACGGTGTAGGTTTGCGCCAGAGATCTTCTTAATGCGAGATAGCGGTTGAACTTCTGTCTCACCAAACTTGCTGAAGTCCACTTTTGGCCATGGTAGTAGACCAAGAGCCGCGCCGTCGCCTTTGCCAGATGCTGCTGCACCTGCGCCAGACTCAAGACGCTTAAGTGCATCTTTCACGTAAGCTTGAACGTCTTCTTTTAGGATACGGCTCTTACGACCAGAACCTTTAACCTTAGAAAGATTAACGCCAAATTCACGCGCTAGACGACGAACAACTGGAGACGCGTGAGCGTACTCATCGTTTTCTTTGAAATCGCCAGTCGCTGCTGGAGCTGCTGCCGCTGGAGCTTCTGCTTTAGGAGCTGGAGCTGCAGGTGCTGCCGCTTGAGCTGGAGCTGGAGCTGCTGCAGGAGCAGGTGCTGCGCCCGCCACTTCGAATACCATGATTAGTGAGCCAGTAGACACTTTGTCGCCAGCTGCAATCTTGATTTCTTTAACTGTGCCAGCGAATGGTGCAGGAACTTCCATAGAAGCTTTGTCACCTTCAACAGTGATTAGAGATTGCTCTTCTTCCACTGTGTCGCCAACCGCAACCATGATCTCAGTAACTTCAACTTCGTCGCCGCCGATATCTGGTACGTTCACTTCTTTTGCCGCAGACGCTGCTGGAGCTGCTGCCGCAGGAGCTTCAGCTGCCGCTGGTGCTGCTGGAGCGCCTGAACCTGCGGTTTCGAATACCATGATAAGTGAGCCAGTCGATACTTTATCGCCTGCTGCAACTTTGATCTCTTTTAGAGTACCTGCGAATGGCGCTGGAACTTCCATAGAAGCTTTGTCGCCTTCAACAGTTAGAAGAGATTGCTCTTCTTCGATGCTGTCGCCAACGGCAACCATGATTTCAGTAACTTCTACTTCATCACCACCGATGTCTGGTACGTGAACTTCTTTTAGTTCTGCCGCTGCTGCTGGAGCTGGAGCTGCTGCTGGAGCTGCTTCTGCCGCAGGAGCAGGTGCAGCGTCAGCTGCACCCTCGGCTTCGAAAATCATGATTAGAGAACCAGTAGAAACCTTGTCGCCTTCTGCAACTTTGATTTCTTTAACGATACCCGCTTGAGAAGCAGGAACTTCCATAGAAGCTTTATCGCCTTCAACTGTGATCAGAGACTGCTCTTCTTCAACCTTGTCGCCAACGCTTACAAGAATCTCAGTAACTTCAACCTCATCCGCACCGATGTCTGGTACATTAATTTCGATTGCCATTTCTTATCTACCTTCTTAATTAAGCGTATAGCGGGTTTGTTTTCTCTGTGTCGATGTCGAATTTCTTAATTGCTTCTGCAACTACAGATTTCTCAACTTCGCCACGTTTCGCTAGTTCAGTTAGCGCTGCTACTACTACGTAACCTGCGTTCACTTCGAAGTGACGACGTAGGTTTTCACGGCTGTCTGAACGACCGAAGCCATCAGTACCAAGAACTTTGAAAGACTCAGCAGGAATGTATGCACGAACCTGCTCTGCGTAGTTCTTCATGTAGTCAGTTGCTGCGATAGCAGGTTCAGTACCCATTACTGTTTGGATGTAAGGTACTTTCGCTTCCGCTTCTGGGTGAAGCATGTTGAAACGCTCTGCATCTTGGCCATCGCGAGTTAGTTCGTTGAATGACGTTACAGAGTAAACATCAGAAGCAACACCGTAATCTTCGCTTAGGATTTGAGCTGCTTTACGTACTTCATTCATGATAGTACCAGAGCTCATTAGCTGAACTTTCGCTTTGTCGCCCGTGTAAGTTTCTAGCTTGTAGATACCTTTACGGATGCCTTCTTCAGCGCCTTCTGGCATTGCTGGCATTGCGTAGTTTTCGTTCATTAGCGTTAGGTAGTAGAACACGTTTTCTTGTTCTGGACCGTACATGCGACGGATACCGTCTTGCATGATTACTGCTACTTCGTACGCGAATGTTGGGTCGTAAGAAATACAGTTAGGAACCGTACCCGCCAAAATGTGCGAGTGGCCGTCTTCGTGCTGTAGACCCTCACCGTTCAACGTTGTACGACCCGCAGTTGCACCTAGTAGGAAACCACGTGCTTGTTGGTCACCAGCCATCCACGCCATGTCGCCAACACGTTGGAAGCCGAACATTGAGTAGTAGATGTAGAACGGGATCATTGGTAGGTCGTTTGTCGAGTATGAAGTCGCAGCAGCAACCCATGAAGACATAGCACCTAGCTCGTTGATACCTTCTTGTAGAACCTGACCTGAAGTCGCTTCTTTGTAGTAAGAAACAACGCCACGGTCTTCTGGTGTGTAAGTTTGGCCGTGCGGGTTGTAGATACCGATTTGACGGAACAGACCTTCCATACCGAATGTACGTGCTTCGTCAGCAATGATAGGAACGATGTTCTTACCAATGTTCTTGTTCTTAAGTAGAACGTTTAGCGCACGTACGAATGCCATAGTAGAAGAGATATCACGCTTCTGTTCTTCTAGTAGTGGCTTGAATTCTTCTAGCTCAGGAACGATGAATTCTTGAGTGAATTTTGGTAGACGCTGTGGCGTGTAGCCGTGTAGCGCTTTACGACGAGCGTGTAGGTATTCGTACTCTTTTGAACCTTCTTCAAGTTTCAGGTACGGAAGTTCTTTCACTGCTTCGTCAGTTAGGATGTCTTGAAGGCCTAGACGATCACGTAGGTGTAGTACGTGAGTCATATCCATCTTCTTAACTTGGTGCGCGATGTTCTTACCTTCAGCCGCTTCACCCATGCCGTAACCTTTAACAGTCTTAGCTAGGATTACTGTTGGACGACCTTTAGTTTCTGCCGCGTTTTTGTATGCCGCGTATAGCTTAGAAGACTCGTGACCACCACGCTTAAGTGCGAAGATTTCGTCATCAGTCATGTCAGCAACAAGTGCAGCTGTCTCTGGGTACTTACCAAAGAAGTGCTCACGTACGTACGCGCCATCTTTTGATTTGAATGTTTGGTAGTCGCCGTCGATCGTTTCATTCATAAGCTGTAGAAGCTTACCAGTCGTATCTTTAGCTAGTAGTGAATCCCAGTTGTTACCCCAGATTACCTTCACTACGTTCCAACCAGCACCTTTGAACAGACCTTCAAGTTCTTGAATGATCTTACCGTTACCCATTACAGGGCCATCTAGACGCTGTAGGTTACAGTTGATTAGGAAGCATAGGTTGTCTAGTTTCTCACGCGCAGCGAAAGAGATAGCACCACGTGATTCTGGCTCATCCATCTCACCGTCACCTAGGAACGCGTAAACGCGCTGTTCTGAAGTATCTTTAAGACCACGGCCTTCTAGGTACTTAAGGAAACGAGCTTGGTAGATAGAAGCGATTGGACCTAGGCCCATCGATACTGTCGGGAACTGCCAGAATTCAGGCATCAGTTTAGGGTGCGGGTATGAAGGAATACCTTTGCCGTCTACTTCTTGACGGAAGTTGTCTAGCTGCTCTTCAGTTAGACGACCTTCAACGAATGCACGTGAGTAGATACCTGGTGAAATGTGACCTTGGTAGTAAACTAGGTCGCCACCATCCTTCTCGTTTGGTGCACGGAAGAAGTGGTTGAAACATGTCTCGTAGAACGCAGCAGAAGACTGGAAAGACGCCATGTGGCCGCCTAGCTCTAGGTCTTTCTTAGATGCACGTAGAACGATCATGATAGCGTTCCAACGAATAATTGAGCGAATACGACGCTCAAGTGTTGTGTCACCTGGGTATGCTGGTTCTTGGTCTGCAGGAATCGTGTTGATGTAGTTAGTTGTGATACCTGTTGGCATATCAACACCGTCTAGACGTGCTTTATCTAGAACTTGCTCTAATAGGAATTGAGCACGCTCTAGACCTTCTTCACGTACAACTGACTCAAGCGCTTGTAGCCATTCTTGAGTTTCCAGTGCATCTACGTCATGCTTCATATCAGACATGGCGATCTATCCTTCTGTTGGTTGGATCTACTTATTTAAGTAACGCTCTTACGAGTCATTACCCTGCTGAATTCGACGTAGAGAACGCTCTCGTCGAGACTCTTCTCGAGTCAAATCCAACAATGTTTCTTCGATGTAAGCCAAGTGCGAGTGGGACATTTCTCGCGCCTTTTCAGGCTGACCAGAAACAATCGCATCCACGATATTGGCTCGGTGTTTACTGACTTTCTCGACCGCTTCTGGGCGGCGACGTAGTAATTTAAAATTTTGTAGAATATTTTGCTCAAGCAAAGGTGCTAAGCTTCGAACAATGTGCAACAAAACCACGTTGTGCGCGGCCTCTGTCAAAGCGATCAAAAATTGCATTACTTCCGCAGATTCAGCTTCGATATCGTTGTTTGCTTGCTCTTGACTAATGCGCTCAAGGCAACCTTGAATACGCGCAAAATCTTCTTCGGTACCACGTAAAGCTGCAAAGTAGGCTGAAATTCCTTCCATCGCATGACGAGACTCAAGCACATCAAGCTGGGTTTCAGAATGACTAGACAACAAATTCAACAAGGGATCTGAAAAGCTCTTCCAGATATTCTCACTTACGAATGTTCCGCCACCTTGGCGACGAGTCAACAAACGCTTCGCTTCCAAACGTTGAATGGCTTCTCGGACTGAAGGACGAGACACATCGAACTGTTTTGCCAGTTCACGCTCTGGAGGCAGTTGTTGCCCCGGAGACAATGTTCCTTCCACTATCAACCTTTCTAACTCTTGTTCTATAACATCAGAGAGTTTTGGCTGACGAATCCTTTGATAAGCCATAATTTATTGTTCTTCTACTCTTGCAGGTAATTGGTAATACCAATTTTAAGTTGGTGCAGAAATTAACATAATTAAAACGCCACTGTCCAGCCGAAAATTGACCTAAATCATAGAACGAGCTTACTTCCAACACTCTGATAACAATCGACTGTTAAAACAGCAATAGAATTGGTATGACCAATTACATAAAGCATACAAATGGGAAGTCGACGTGCTAGCAGTTTTGGAAAAGAAATACAGAAAATGACAAAATTATCAGTCTATTTATTCACCAAAACGGCATGTGCGAGCGTAAAAATGTAGTTAACTTTTAACAATCATTAATATTTCTGGTATCAAAAAAAGGCATACCTGATCGTATGCCTTATTTATTTCGCTTTTTTGAATTTACACTTTCGCTACAAATCAACGCTGTATAAGCAGTCTATATTTCACCCAATCAAAGCTTAGACCAGGATCGCTTTTTCTCAAGGGCGCAATATATTGATGACCGGTAATTCGTGGCGGGGTGATTTGAGGATAAGACTGCATAATCACCTCAGTGATCTCTGCAAGTGATTGATATTGCGCTTCTGTGTAGGCAGTAAATTCTGTCCCTTCAAGCTCGATACCAATGGAATAGTCATTACAACGCTCCCTGCCCGCGAAACTGGATTGACCGGCATGCCATGCTCTATCGAGAAAAGAAACAAATTGAACAACCTCGCCGTTTCTTTTAATCAAGCAATGTGCAGAAACGCCCATTTTGTGAATAACTTCAAAAAATGGATGTGCATTTGGGTCTAGCTTGCCAGTGAAGAAGTCCTCAATATACGGTCCACCAAACTGCCCAGGAGGCAAACTGATGTTGTGTACCACCAGCAGAGAGATGTCGTTTGTATCAGAGCGAGCATCAAAAAATGGTGACGGAACATGCTTTGCCTGTGTCAGCCAGCCATTCTCGATAATTGGGCGCATATCAACCTCTCTACTTTGCAAATTAACTGCTGAAATTATTGACACCGGAGAGTATCATTCGTTGCCATCTCCCTTTCAAGACAAGATTTGCGATGAAGAACACACACAACATTCAAGAACGCCTAGAATACCTTAAACAACAACTCCCTTTAGAGATCACTCGCTCTGTCGCTGATACCTTAAAAGAAGATCTAGGTGGCAGTGTCGACGCAGATAACGACATTACTGCATCTTTGATCCCTGCCGATGCGGTTAATACCGCAACGATTATTACTCGTGAGCATGGTGTGTTCTGTGGTCAAGCATGGGCTGATGAAGTTTTTAAACAGCTCGGTGGCAAGGTCAGCATTGAATGGCACGTAAAGGACGGCGATAAAGTCAAACCTAACCAAACCCTTTGCACGCTGACAGGCCCTGCTCGTGACCTGTTGACTGGTGAGCGTAACGCAATGAATTTCATCCAAACGCTGTCTGGCTGCGCAACAGTTACCGCAGAGTACGCTGAAAAAATCGCGCATACTGAGTGCCGTCTACTAGACACACGCAAAACCATTCCTGGTCTGCGTAGCGCACTAAAATACGCCGTGACGTGTGGTGGTGGCTTTAACCATCGCATCGGCGTGTTCGACGCTTACCTCATTAAAGAAAACCACATTATTGCTTGTGGTGGCATCACTCAAGCCATCCAAAAAGCGAAAGAGCTTAACCCAGGCAAACCGGTAGAAGTAGAAACGGAAAGCTTAGAAGAGTTGAAACAAGCGATAGAGGCTGGTGCCGACATCATCATGCTCGATAACTTCACAAAAGAAATGATGCGTGAAGCCGTAGCGATTAACGCAGGTCGTGCCGCTTTAGAGAACTCCGGCAACATTACGCTAGAGACCATCGCAGAATACGCAGAAACCGGTGTCGATTACATTTCGGTAGGCGCGTTGACTAAGCATTTAAAAGCGATGGATCTTTCGATGCGCTTCAAATAATAAAAGCAACAAATCTCAAATTACTTCAACTAACTCAGTGGTTTGTGAGTAATTCATCATTTAAAAGGGCCAATTGGCCCTTTCTTTTTATCCACTAAAAAATAGTACTACTCGCAAAACTCTGCATGCTATATGCAACTTTTCACCAAAGAGTTTTATCTCACTCGAGAGCCCACCCCTTCCCCATTTTCAACCCACCTTAACTCTCCATAATCTTTCGCTAATGCAAGAGCATTATTAATTTTTAGGAAAGGGTTAAAAATGAAAAACAGTAAACAAAAAAAACAACAGGGTTTTACTCTGATTGAATTAATGATTGTGGTGGCGATTATTGGGATTTTGGCGGCGTTTGCTGTGCCTGCTTATCAAGACTACACCAAGAAAGCGACTTTATCAGAATTTCCTAAGGCCGCAGCTGCTGTAAAAATGGCAGTAGAACTTTGTGCACATGAGAATGCTTCAGATCAAACATCTTTTTCCAAAAATTGTATATCTGACAAAAATGGAATTCCCAAAGTAGTGAACCTTAATAATATCAAGATAACTGCAGAAGCAGCATCTGCAGGTGTAAAAGTAATAGCAGAAGCTTCGACAGACAAAGGGCCAATTGAGGCAAAAGAAAAATATGTGATGACAGCAGCATACTCTGGCGACGGACTAACATGGACGAATACTTGTTTAGATTCAGCTGACAAAAATCAAACTACATATTGTCCATAATGCTAACCAACCTATCCACGGCTCTTCGCCAAAAAAGGTTACTGACGTTTTCCCAAGAAGAATCGTTAATAGAGCAAGTCAAAGCTTCTGGCATTTCGATGCCAGAGGCTTTACTCAGTTCTGGATTATTTACATCAAGCGAACTCGCTGAGCACTTAAGTTCTCTCTTTGGTTTAAATCAGCCCGAGTTATCTCAGTACGAGTATGCTTCGCTTTGTCAGCAACTTGGCCTTAGGGAATTAATCACGCGGCATAACGCACTCCCACTCCAGCGTACGTCTTCAACGTTATTACTCGCCGTTGCCGACCCCACCAACCAACAAGCAGAAGATGATTTTCGCTTTGCCACTGGTTTACAGGTTGAATTGGTCTTGGGGGATTTTAGTCAACTCAGCGCGGCAATTCGACGCTTGTATGGTCGTTCATTGAGTCATGAGAAGTCCGGGTTAAAAGAGATCAACCAAGAAGAGTTAGCCAATCTGGTTGACGTGGGCGCAGATGAAATCGACAACATTGAAGACTTGAGCCAAGATGAGTCTCCTGTTAGCCGTTACATCAACCAAATTCTATTGGACGCTGTGCGCAAAGGCGCATCCGATATCCACTTTGAGCCCTATGAAAAGATGTACCGTGTTCGCCTACGCTGTGATGGCATCTTAATCGAAACACAGCAGCCACCAAGCCACTTAAGTCGCCGCTTATCCGCTCGTATCAAAATCCTCTCTAAGCTTGATATTGCAGAGCGACGTTTACCACAAGATGGGCGTATTAAGCTCAAGTTGAATCAAGACACCGCAATTGATATGCGTGTATCCACGCTGCCTACTCTATTTGGAGAGAAAATTGTACTACGACTGCTCGACAGCAGCTCTGCGTCATTGGATATCGACAAGCTTGGTTATAGCGAACAACAAAAACAATTGTACTTGGATGCGCTGCGTCGCCCACAAGGCATGATTCTGATGACAGGTCCAACCGGGAGCGGAAAAACCGTTTCTTTGTACACCGGGCTGAGTATCCTCAATAAACCAGAAATCAACATTTCTACGGCAGAAGACCCAGTAGAAATTAACTTATCGGGCATTAACCAAGTTCAAGTCCAGCCTAAGATTGGTTTTGGTTTTGCCGAAGCACTGCGCTCTTTCTTACGTCAAGACCCCGATGTGGTAATGGTCGGTGAGATTCGTGACTTAGACACTGCAGAAATCGCGATCAAAGCCTCGCAAACTGGTCACTTAGTACTTTCAACCTTGCATACCAACTCTGCGGCTGAAACGGTTATTCGTTTATCAAACATGGGCGTAGAAAGCTTTAACTTGGCCTCCTCTCTTAGTTTGATTATTGCCCAGCGCTTGGCCCGTAAACTGTGCTCGCACTGTAAAAAATCACAAGAGCTTACCGCTCAGCTACAACATCTTGGAATTCAAGCAAGCGACAACATTTTTAAAGCCAATCCCGATGGATGTAATGAGTGTACCCATGGTTATTCCGGCCGAACGGGGATTTATGAAGTGATGCGCTTTGATGAATTTCTCTCCGAAGCGCTTATTAAAGGCGCCTCGGTACATGAACTAGAAAAACTCGCCATCGCAAATGGTATGAGCACGTTACAAATGTCGGGCATAGAAAAACTCAAACAAGGGATCACAAGTTTTAGTGAACTACAGCGCGTACTTTATTTTTAATCCTTTAATCAGCAGTCACCTCTATGAAAAGCACTACACCACAACTTAAAAACTTCCGCTGGAAAGGCATCAACAGTTCAGGCAAAAAGACGTCTGGACAAACCCTCGCGATGACAGAAATTGAAGTACGCGAACGTCTAAACGCACAACACATCAAGATCAAGAAGTTAAAGAAAAGCAGTATCTCGTTTCTAACTAAACTCAGCCATCGCGTGAAAGGCAGAGACATCACGGTGTTTACCCGGCAAATTTCGACGATGTTGATAACCGGTGTCCCCTTAGTTCAGGCTTTAAAATTGGTATCAGAAAACCACAAAAAAGCAGAGATGAAATCCATTTTGATGAGCGTGACACGCGCCGTTGAAGCGGGTACGCCCATGTCAAAAGCAATGCGCACTGCAAGTGAACACTTTGACCCACTCTATAACGACCTTATCGCCACAGGTGAGCAATCCGGTAACTTAGCAGAAGTATTCGAGCGCTTAGCCACCTACCGAGAAAAAAATGAACAACTCCGTGCGAAAGTGATCAAAGCCCTGATTTACCCAGCAATGGTAGTGCTAGTAGCGTTAGGCGTCTCGTTTATCATGCTCACCAAAGTCATTCCCGAGTTTGAAAAAATGTTTGTTGGTTTTGGTGCTGACTTACCTTGGTTTACCAGGCAAGTATTAGATCTTTCCGCCTGGACACAAAACTGGAGTCCGTTTATCGCACTAGGCTCCATTAGTTTATTCATCTCGGCGAGAATCATCTCTAAGCGTTCAGATTCTTTTCGCTTAATGCTCAACCGCTCTGTGCTTAAATTTCCTGTTCTGGGCCCTGTATTATCAAAAGCCGCTATCGCCAAATTTAGTCGAACACTCGCCACAAGCTTTACAGCGGGTATTCCAATTCTAACCAGTTTAAAAACCACATCAAAAACCTCAGGAAACTTACACTATCAACTCGCCATAGAAGAAGTTTACCGTGATACCGCCGCAGGTATGCCAATGTATGTTGCCATGCGTAACTGTAATGTGTTCCCTGAATTAGTGTTACAAATGGTCATGATCGGTGAAGAGTCTGGTCGACTTGACGATATGCTCAATAAAGTTGCAACGATCTACGAGTTTGAAGTCGACAACACCGTCGACAACCTTAGTAAAATTCTAGAGCCGCTAATTATCGTATTTTTAGGTATCGTTGTTGGCGGATTAGTGACAGCAATGTACTTGCCAATCTTTAACTTAATGAGTGTATTGGGCTAGAATGAGCTGTTAACTCCTTTAAAACAGCATCTTGCTGATTTCACTCATCGCTCAAGAGACAAATATGGAAGTATTCCAGTACTACCCTTGGCTATTCGTTGTGTTTGCCACCATCTTCGGTCTGATCGTGGGTAGCTTCCTCAATGTGGTTATTTATCGACTACCTAAAATCATGGAACTAGAATGGCGACGCGAATGTGCCGAGTCATTTCCTGAATACAAAATAGAACCTCCTAAAGAAGTGCTGACCTTGAGCGTCCCACGCTCCTCCTGCCAGAAATGCGCAACACCGATACGTATTCGCGACAACATTCCTGTGATTAGCTGGCTGCTTTTAAAAGGCAAATGTCACAACTGTCAGACAACCATTAGCACACGCTATCCACTGATTGAACTGCTCACTGCATTCTGCTCAGGCTTTGTCGCTTACCACTTTGGTTTTAGTTACTTTACCGTTGCCCTACTCTTTTTCACTTTTATCTTAATCGCTGCAACATTTATCGATCTCGATACTATGTTGTTACCTGACCAATTAACATTACCATTAACTTGGGCTGGCATTGCCTTAGCATTAGTCGAAATAAGTCCTGTTACTCTACAAGATTCTGTCATTGGTGCTATTGCTGGTTACCTATGTCTCTGGTCCGTTTACTGGGGCTTTAAGCTACTTACTGGTAAAGAAGGAATGGGATATGGTGATTTTAAACTACTAGCAGCACTAGGGGCTTGGCTAGGTTGGCAGTCACTGCCGATGATCATTCTACTTTCTTCTGTGGTTGGCATCGTATTTGGCATCATTCAACTACGCTTGCAAAAACAGGGAATTGAAAAAGCTTTCCCTTTCGGTCCTTACTTAGCAATTGCTGGTTGGATAAGCTTAATTTGGGGCGAGCAGATTTTAAACTGGTACTTTACTTCAGTTCTAGGAGTGTAAATGGCTTTGGTTATTGGTTTAACAGGTGGTATCGCTAGTGGAAAAACAACCGTCGCGAATCTGTTCAAACAACAATTTAAAATCGATATCGTCGATGCCGACATTGTAGCAAGAGAAGTTGTCGAGCCAGGTACTCCCGGCCTAAACGCGATTATTGAACACTTTGGTCACGATATCGTTCGTGAAGACCAAACTTTAGATCGCGCAAAGCTGAGAGAAAAAATCTTTTCGAATTCAGATGAAAAAGCATGGCTCAACGCACTGTTGCACCCGATAATTCGTGAAAAGATGATCGAAGATTTGCAGCAAGTCACTTCAGAGTATGCGTTACTTGTGGTGCCGTTGCTCGTAGAAAACAAGCTAGATAGTTTGTGTGATCGCGTTCTTGTCGTCGATGTAGAACCGAATACACAGATATCTCGCACGATGAAACGAGACAATGTGAGTGAAGATCAAGTTCGCGCCATCCTTGCCTCTCAAGCATCAAGAGAGCAAAGGCTCGCGCTTGCAGACGATGTGGTTAAGAATAATCCAAGTGACCCTGATCTTTTGCTTCAAATCACAGATTTGCACGAAAAGTACCTAGCCATGTGTAAGAAAAATCTGCGAAAATAGGAACGAAACTCACAAAGGCTTATGTCGATGACCACGCACAAATTTGAACATCCGTTAAATGAGAAAACTCGTATTTATCTAAGAGTGGAGTCTCTGCTGCGTCAGGCTCACTTGGCCTCTGGGTTTAGCGAAAATCATCAGTATCAACTGTTTTTCCGTGCGTTATTCGATATGGTTGAGATCTTCGAACAAATCCAACTGAAAAGTGAACTGGCTAAAGATCTTGAGAAGCAGCGGCTGTCGTACCGCCATTGGCTCAATGTTGATGGTGTCGATCAAGACGCATTAAATACCCTACTACAAGAGATAGATGTCGTTCATAGCCAACTAATGGGTGCTGAACGTTTTGGCCAAGCATTAAAAGAAGATCGCTTCCTAAGCTCTATCCGTCAACGCTTTAATCTACCGGGTGGTTCATGCTGTTTTGATCTGCCAGCATTACACTACTGGCTTCATCTACCTATTGAACGTAAAAAGCGTGATGCACAACAGTGGCAAGCAAGCTTAAAGCCCTTATCTGATGCGCTTTCGTTATGGTTAAAGCTCACTAGAGAGACCGGACATTTCAAAGCTCAAATCGGTCGTGCAGGTTTCTTCCAAAGTGACGCTGATGAAGCCAACATTCTAAGACTTCACATCCCAATGGAATATGGCGTGTATCCTATGATTTCAGGCCATAAAAACCGCTTTGCGATCAAGTTCATGTCGTTTGAAAACGGTCAAGCGTGCACACAAGATATTGAATTTGAACTTGCTGTGTGCAGCTAAGACGACACTACGCCTCGCCTCCATAATCTAAAATTCAACGCTTTATTGCGCTTATATTTGATAAAATTTCGTAGCAGCAATAGCGCGTTGAATAAGCCATCTTTAATTCGTTTAGGTATACTACCCTTTAACACCAATTAGTAATGGGACGCTCAACTATGTCTAAAGTTACCATCGTTCAATGTCCACAATGTGGCGCCGACGTAGAATGGGGAGAACAAAGTCCTCATCGCCCTTTCTGCAGTAAACAATGCCAAATGATTGATTTTGGTGAATGGGCAGATGAAGAAAACACCATCCCAGGCGCACCCGATATGTCCGATAGTGATGGCTGGTCTGAAGATCAGTACTAAATTAAGACCTAGGGTAAAGGAAGATCCTAGGTTCCTTCTTGGGGAATCTGAATCACGCTCCTTCGTCGCTGTCCAGAATGACGAATTTTAACCGCGGTACCCTGTAATCTTTGGCTATCAATTCCCGTTATTCCGAGGAGCCATAGCGACATCAGGAATCTACTCACAGTAAGGATGAAGCTAACAACTTAAACACTTGCATGCTCGACTAGTAGATTCTGAATCACGCTCCTTCGTCGCTGTCCAGAATGACGAATTTTAACCACGGTACTCTATAATCTTTGACCATCATTTCCTGTCATTCCGAGGAGCCATAGCGGCATCAGGAATCTATTCACAACAAGACAGAGGCGTGGAGTGTACGTCAGTGCATGAGCATCGACAGTGCAGGTCGGGTGAAAAGAAACGAGCAAGCTAATTACACAAATAAAAAAACGGAGCCCTAAAAGGACTCCGTTTAAGATGAGAACGCTAGTTATAGCATTACTTCTTAGCAAGTTTCTCTTTGATACGAGCAGACTTACCAGAACGCTCACGTAGGTAGTACAACTTGGCACGACGTACTGCACCACGGCGTTTAACTTCGATGCTATCAACGATTGGAGAGTGTGTTTGGAACGTACGCTCAACACCTTCACCGTTAGAGATCTTACGTACAGTGAAAGCAGAGTGTAGACCACGGTTACGGATTGCGATTACAACGCCTTCGAAAGCCTGTAGACGCTCACGGTCACCTTCTTTTACCTTAACTTGAACTACAACAGTGTCACCTGGTGCAAATTTAGGTAGGTCTGATTTCATTTGCTCTTCTTCAAGAGCTTTGATGATGTTACTCATTTTTTAAATTCCTAGAATAAACTGATACTAAATAAATTAGGTTACTTTGCGTTATGTTCTTTAATGGCTTTATGCTCATTAACAAACTCAGCAAGTAATTGTTCCTGTTCGTCAGTCAGAGCTAGGTTTTCCAGGAGCTCTGGTCTTCTTAGCCAAGTACGGCCCAACGACTGCTTGAGTCGCCATTGACGAATGTCCTTGTGATTGCCTGACATCAGTACCGCTGGTACCTCTTTGTCATCCAATACTTCTGGACGCGTATAGTGAGGGCAATCTAACAAGCCATTCGCAAAAGAGTCTTCTTCTGCTGACGCGAAATCCCCTAGTACACCCGGAACAAACCGAGAGACAGAGTCGATTAACGTCATGGCTGGTATCTCACCACCCGTCATCACAAAATCACCAATCGACCATTCTTCGTCGACTTCAGATTGAATGATGCGCTCATCTACCCCTTCATAACGACCACAAATCAGAAGCAAGTTCTCATTCGTTGCCAGTTCTTCCACTCCTTTCTGGTCGAGCTTGCGACCTTGAGGAGAAAGGTAGATGACTTTCGTCTTGCCCGGTGAGGCTGCTTTCGCGGTATGAATGGCATCGCGCAAAGGCTGAACCATCATTAACATACCAGGGCCACCACCGTAAGGTCGGTCATCGACTGTGCGATGTTTGTCGTGAGTGAAATCTCTAGGATTCCAAGTCTCAATCGACAAAAGACCTTTTTTAACCGCTTGACCTGTTACTCCAAAATCAGTAACAGAACGGAACATTTCTGGAAAAAGGCTAATAACGCCAACCCACATGTTTATCTCGCTCTGTAATTTTGGAGATTAGAATCCAGGATCCCAGTCAACTTCGATCCGTTGAGCTTCGCGATCAACATTAATGATCACTTGCTCTTCAAGGAACGGGATTAATCGTTCCTTCTGCCCGAAAGCATCTTTAAGATTTGCTTTAACAACCAGAACATCGTTTGAGCCAGTTTCTAGCATGTCAGTAACGACACCTAGATCGTAACCTTTAGTAGTTACAACTTGCATCCCAAACAATTCGCGCCAGTAGAACTCATCTTCTGACAATTCAGGAAGTACCGCAGGGTCAATAGCAATTTCAAAGTTCGTCATTAGATGTGCGTCTTCACGAACATCCATGCCTTCCAACTTAGCCACCATACCTTTGTTATGGCGCTTCCAGCTTTCTACTTTGTACTCAACCCACTTGCCCTTTTGGTTAATGTACCAAGGGCTGTAATCGAAAATGCTTTCAGCATTGTCTGTGTAGGAAAAAACCTTAAGCCAACCACGAATGCCGTAAGTAGCACCAAACTTGCCTACAACAATCTTTTCGTTGCTCATTGTTTCTTTACCTTTCATCGACATAAACTAGTTTCTACTTTTCAAGTAAAAAATTAAGCCGCTTTTTGAGCGTCTTTAACTAGCTTAGCAACACGGTCAGATACTGACGCGCCTTGACCAACCCAGTGGTTAACGCGGTCTAGGTCTAGACGTAGACCTTCTTCTTGACCTTTAGCAGTTGGGTTGAAGAAACCAACTTTCTCGATGAAACGGCCAGTTGCAGCGTTGCGGCTGTCCGCTACTACGATTTGATAAAATGGACGCTTTTTAGCGCCGTGACGTGCCAAACGAATGGTTACCATGTCGTCCTCTTTGCTTTCTCAAAAATAAAATTAACCCCAAAAACCATTCAAGAAATTAAACAGTTTGGGGTCTCGTGCCAAAATAAAGCTCCGGAATTTTACTCTTCTCCCGGAGCAATGCAAGGAGTTTAGTTACTTTTTCACCAACATAAATTGAATTTAAAGTTTGTGACGTACCTAACACCCTGAATCTATGCGTGATCGATTAATTAACGACCAAATGGGTTGAAGCCACCGCCACCCCCCATGCCGCCCATCATGCCTTGCATGTTGCGCATCATGCCTTTCATGCCACCTTTTTGCATCTTTTTCATCATTTTCTGCATTTGGGTGAACTGTTTTAGTAAGCGGTTTACATCTTGAACCTGCACACCAGAACCAGCCGCGATACGCTTCTTGCGCGAGCCCTTGATAATTTCTGGGCGTTGACGTTCTTTCATTGTCATGGAGCTGATGATCGCTTCCATCTGTTTGAACATCTTGTCATCGACTTTATCTTTCACATTGTCTGGTAGCTGGGACATTCCTGGAAGCTTATCCATCATCCCCATCATGCCGCCCATGTTTTGCATCTGGCCTAGCTGTTCACGGAAATCTTCAAGGTCGAAACCTTTCTTCTCTTTGAACTTCTTCGCTAACTTTTCTGCCTTTTCTTGGTCAACGTTGCGTTGTAGGTCTTCAATCAAAGACAGAACGTCACCCATGCCAAGAATACGTGAAGCAACACGATCTGGGTGGAACGGTTCTAGCGCGTCAGTTTTTTCACCGACACCCAAGAATTTGATTGGTTTGCCCGTGACATGGCGTACTGAAAGTGCCGCACCACCACGAGCATCACCATCAACCTTAGTTAGAACTACACCGGTAAGAGGTAGCGCATCACCAAAGGCTTTTGCTGTATTTGCTGCGTCTTGACCCGTCATGGCGTCAACAACAAATAGCGTTTCTACTGGGTTGATAGCTGCGTGAAGATCTTTGATCTCCCCCATCATCTCTTCATCAATTGCCAAACGACCTGCGGTATCGACAATAAGTACGTCGTAGAACTTTTTCTTCGCATGGTCAATCGCTGCATTGGCGATATCAATAGGCTTTTGGTCTGGTGATGATGGGAAGAAGTCAACACCGATGTCTGATGCCAGTGTTTCAAGCTGCTTGATTGCCGCAGGACGGTAAACGTCGGCAGACACAACCAAGACTTTCTTCTTGTCACGTTCTTTTAGAAGCTTAGATAACTTACCTACCGATGTGGTTTTACCCGCACCTTGTAGACCAGCCATAAGAAGCACAGCAGGTGGTTGAGCAGCAAGGTTTAGCGCCTCATTCGACTCACCCATTACGGCTTCAAGTTCTGTTTGAACGATCTTGATAAATTCCTGACCTGGAGTCAGAGATTTAGAAACTTCTACGCCCACCGCTTTTTCTTTAACGCGGTTCACAAATTCACGAACGACCGGAAGCGCAACGTCAGCTTCAAGTAGAGCCATTCGGACTTCACGTAGGGTTTCTTTAATGTTGTCTTCGGTCAGACGACCTTTACCACTGATATTTTTCAGCGTTTTGGATAATCGATCCGTTAAATTCTCAAACATCTTTGTCTCTTCGCTAAAATGGCGATTAATTAGTGTGAGTATACATTAGCCAAGGTCTGAGTCATACCCGTACCGCTGTCCTATTCTTGTCTCTATTTATATATGGTGGGGTAACTTATTAATTTCAATATCTCATCTCTCACGATTGATGTCGGATATAACGTAGCCCCAAAGTGTAATGCAAGGTATAATTTCTCCATCGTGCACAATAATATTTAGGATTCATGGATAGCTTAATAGCCATCGCGGCCGCCATACTTTATGTCTTGGCGATTGCGACCATCATACCCGGACTCTCACAACAGTCAGGAATCAAAGCAAAAACAGTGTTTGCTAGTGCTGCCTGTGCGCTTGTTTTTCATGCGTGGATTTTGAGTGATCTGATTTTTGATGGTTCAGGTCAAAACCTGAGTATTCTCAACGTGGCTTCTTTGATCAGTTTTATTATTTCTCTGGTCATGAGCCTTGCTATGTTGAAAAACCGACTGTGGTTTTTATTGCCTGTCGTTTATAGCTTTGCTGCCATCAATTTATCTGCTGCCACATTTTTGCCAAGCACGTTTATAAAGCACCTAGAGAATGACCCTAAGCTACTCATTCATATTTCATTTGCGCTCTTCTCATACGCGACTTTAACTATCGGGGCACTCTATGCGCTTCAGTTGGCTTGGCTGGATCACAAACTGAAAGCAAAAAAATCTTTGGCGATTAACCCAAACCTGCCGCCTCTATTAATGGTGGAGCGTCAACTCTTCAAAATTATTTTGATCGGTAACTTATTGTTAACTGCCACGCTCATTACTGGCTTTGTCTTTGTGCAGGATATGTTTGCCCAAGGTAAGGCACATAAGGGCATTCTTTCTTTCATCGCTTGGGTGGTGTACTCAATACTGCTTTGGGGTCACTATCAAAAAGGCTGGCGTGGTAGAAAAGTCACATGGTTCGCTGTTGCAGGAGCAACACTGTTAACTCTGGCATATTTTGGCAGTCGCTTTGTAAAAGAAATCATCTTGAATTAAGGAGCTCTAGGGCTCCTATCCTTTATATTTTAGGCTAGATAAAATACAGTACGCCTTAACTCTTTGACTTAACGGACTTACTCAACCGTTATATAACCCAATACTTACAAGGAACAGCAACGTTTTGGACGACATCTCTACGGGTATCTTGTTTGCGCTACTCGCGTGTCTTATCGTCATATCAGGTTACTTTTCCGGTTCAGAAACAGGGATGATGTCTCTGAATCGTTATCGCTTAAAACACTTAGCCAAAAACGGGCATAAGGGTGCTAAGCGAGTCGAAAGACTATTAGACCGTCCAGATCGTTTGATTGGTCTTATTCTTATCGGCAACAACCTCGTTAATATTCTCGCGTCCGCGATCGCGACCATTATTGGTATGCGTTTGTATGGTGATTTAGGTGTCGCTATCGCAACCGGTGCACTAACTATGGTTGTATTGGTTTTTGCCGAGGTTACCCCTAAAACAATTGCAGCGCTTTACCCTGAACGTGTGTCCTACGCGAGCAGTATATTATTGACCATACTGATGAAGTTACTGTCGCCTTTAGTGATGCTTGTTAACTTTATTACGAATGGCTTTATCCGCTTACTTGGTGTAAGAGCGGATCACTCAGCAGAAGATCATCTTAGCTCCGATGAGCTGCGTACGGTGGTAAATGAAGCTGGCGGTTTGATCCCTCGCCGACACCAAGACATGCTAGTGTCTATTTTAGATCTTGAGCACGTCACCGTGAACGACATTATGGTCCCACGCAATGAAATTACCGGTATTGATATTAACGACGACTGGAAATCCATTGTTCGCCAGCTAACACACTCACCACATGGGCGCATAGTTTTCTATCGTGACCAAATTGATGAAGTGGTTGGCATGCTGCGCTTGCGTGAAGCTTATCGTCTGATGTTGGAAAAGAACGAATTCAACAAAGAAACGCTATTACGTGCTGCTGATGAGGTCTATTACATCCCAGAAGGCACACCACTGAACGTGCAAATGTTGAAATTCCAACGCAACAAGCAACGTATCGGTCTGATCGTGGATGAGTACGGTGATATCATCGGTCTAATCACTCTTGAAGATATTCTGGAAGAGATCATTGGTGAGTTCACGACGTCAATTTCTCCAAGCCTCTCTGATGAAATCAGTCCTCAAGGTGACGGAAGCTTTCTTATTGAAGGCAGCACCAATATTCGAGATATTAACAAAGGCCTGAAATGGGATTTACCAACGGATGGCCCAAGAACGTTAAACGGTCTTATTTTGGAGCACCTGGAAGATATTCCAGAGAGCCATTTAAGCGTGAGAGTAGCGGGTCACCCAATGGAACTTGTTGAGATTGAAGAGAACCGAATCAAGCTCGTTCGTGTTTATCCGAAGAAGAAAAAATCGACATCCAAATAACCAAAAGAAAAGCCTGACTCATGTCAGGCTTTTTTACTTATTGGGGCAATATGCTTCTTAATGAGCACCTAGTCGATGCGCAACTCTTTTAACATCGACTCAGGCAAAGCAAGTTCATCATTTTTGTTCACCGAAACACCAGCATCCAAAATGTTCTTTGCGATCTGTTGTGCTTCTTTTAAAGAGTGCATTGCTGCCGTGCCGCATTGGTATTCGTTAAGTTCAGGGATCTTATTCTGACTTTCTACCTTCAGCACGTCTTCCATTGCTGCAATCCAAGCATCTGCGACTTGCTGCTCTGATGGTGTGCCAATCAGACTCATGTAAAAACCTGTGCGGCAACCCATAGGCGAAATATCGATGATCTCAACAGAATCACCGTTTAGGTGATTACGCATAAAGCCTGCATAAAGGTGCTCTAGGGTGTGAATACCTTTTTCAGAAAGAATGTCTTTGTTTGGCGCAGTAAAGCGTAAGTCGAAAACAGTAATCGTATCCCCTTTTGGGGTCTGCATGGTTTTCGCCACTCGCACTGCCGGTGCATTCATACGAGTGTGGTCCACGGTAAAACTATCGAGTAAAGGCATTACATCTCTCCTGATTGTAACTCCAGTACCTTTCGGTAATGGATAAATGTCATTCATCCCTACAGCACATGAACTGACTGTGGGCTAAAAGAACCAGCTGCTGTTGTCTTCTAATTCCTGACGACATTGCTTCAGCTGCCAGCCATAAGTTTTCGCTGTTTGTTCAACACGTCGAGCGACTTTGATTAAACTAGGCTTTCGATTATAAGTACCTCGCTTATACCCACCTCGCCCTTCATGATAAGCCAGATACTGGTTATAGGGATCCCATAATGAAATCCCTAGCTGACGCCGTGTTTCATGAGTATACCAACCGACAAACATCATAGAATCATCGAAGTTGGTACGAGAGCCACCCTGACCTGTGGCATCTTGGAAGTCTTCCCAAGCAGGGTCTTGAGCTTGAGCGTAACCATACGCACTGCTGACTCGTCCCCAAGGAATAAACCCTAGCAAATAATCTTTAGGTGGTTTTGCATCGTGCCGAAAGCTGCTTTCTTGTTTAATGATGGCCATAGCGACATGAATAGGGGTCCCCCATTCATCTTCCATATCTTTGGCATCATCGTACCAACCGGATTTCTCTCGGAATATCTCGCATAAGTTATTCTGCTGCTTTGGCGGTGCCGTAGCACAACCTGCAAGTAACACGCTTCCAAGTACCGCTACTACTGACGACTTAATGTTCAACCGCACCAATCCTTAGTTAGTCATTACTGCTTCAGGTAAGCAAAGTAATCTTCCAAAAAATCATCAAAAGAAAGCGTGTCACTCTGCTCTGCTTGCTTTTGTTTTTCCACGGACGACGCTACTTCCGTTTCCATCGTATCTTGTGAATAGTACTGATAACCGTGAGCTAGGTTTTCATCACGGTACTTCATACCAAGAGTACAACCAACTTTACCTAGCCCACCCAGCTCTTTCGTTAGCTCTAATAGTTGACCAGAGATCGTTAGTTCTGGGTTATCAATCCATGTCTCGAGTTGATTACACACATCTTGGTATGCACTGCCACCAGCGGTCATATCCATTTGCTGTGCTATTTGACGTAACTCGACGAAAACTCGGTGTGCCCAATCTTGTAGAGATAGACGCTCACCTTGGCAACCAATTTGCAGCATTAGACCTTTTTCACGGCCAGAAACAATGACTTTATTCCAGTTATCGCGCCAACACTCTAATTCACAGTTATCCATAGGGTCTGAGTCTGACAAGGCCGCCCAGGTAAGGAAGAGATCCAAGAATCGTACTTGCTCTTCATTTAAGCCCACTGCGCTGAATGGGTTAACATCTAGAGAACGAACTTCAATGTATTCGACACCACCGCGTCGTAACGCATCTGAAGGCTTCTCACCACTTTTCGATACACGTTTTGGACGAATCGGAGCGTACAGTTCATTCTCAATTTGTAAGATATTGGAATTAAGCTGGCGGTATTCACCATCAACTTTTACCCCAATTTTCGCAAACTCTTCTGATGGGTGGCGAATCGCATCACTCAAACCATCGAGGTATTGGTCAATGCTGTTAAAACCAATTTTCAGCACACTTTGAGCACTATTGGTATAGCCAAGATCGCTCAAACGCAAAGACGTCGACTTCGGCAAATATAATGTCCCGCCAATCTTCTCGAATGGCAGATCGGTTTCACGACCTTGAATAAAAGAGCCACATAACGCTGGTGATGCACCAAAGAAGTAGGGAATCATCCAGCCAAAGCGGTAGTAATTACGGATCAACGCAAAGTACGCATCAGACTTAGCATCTTGGCGGGCTTGTTCATCTTGCTCGCCATAGAGCGCATCCCAAAATGTTTCAGGAAACGAGAAGTTAAAATGGACACCTGAAATAATTTGCATCAGGCTGCCATAGCGACGCTTTAGGCCTTCTCGGTACAGCGTTTTCATTTTCGCTGCATTCGAAGATCCATACTGGGCTAACTGAATATCATCCTCTGAGCCTACGTAGCAAGGCATTGATAGTGGCCACATTTTCTCTTCACCCATTTTGGTTTGAGTGAAATGATGGATATCTTTCAGCTGTGCCATCAGTTCTGGAATTTCATGTGACACAGGCGTAATGAACTCTAACAATGATTCCGAAAAATCCGTTGTGATCCATTGATTTGTGAACGCAGAGCCTAATCCTTCAGGATGAGGAGTTGTAGCTAGATGTCCATCCTGACGATAGCGCAAAGTTTCTCGCTCAACACCGCGTCCAAACTGCTTAAATACTTCGGGGTTTGATGCAACTTTTTTTAGTCGCGCAGCAAAATCAGTCAAAATGAGGTTCGCTTATATTGGGAGCAGGACACTTGTTACATAACACAAGTGTAAGCTAAGTTATTGATAGTTAATGCATCTAGATAAATAACCCACGAAAAGTTGCTTATCTAGATGAATAGCGGAGAAACGTTTCTCCGCTATTAAATGTGTACTCTATCGAATGATTTCAAGCTCTTCTACGTCTTTCCCCAACTTTTCTAATTGAGGACGCAACGATTTAGCATCACCAACGACGATAATTTGATAGTCATTTGGATCAAACCATTTCTGAGCCAGCGCATTCAACGTCTGCTTATCGACTTTTTCTACGATAGCGTTTCTTTGCTGCAAGTAATCATGATCGAGGTTGTACTTAAGAATATCACTGATGAGCTCCGCTTTTTGTGTTGGCGTTTCATATTTCAGTGCATCTTTTTGACCGACCGCTTGACGCATAAATTTCATCTCTTCATCAGTAATACCTGACTGCGAGTATTCATTTAGCTCATTTTCCATCTCAATGATCGAAGCAACCGTTGCATCCGCTCGTACTTGCGCGGTGAAAACCACCGAGCCTGTTTCTGGATTACCAGAGAAATAGCCGTAAGCACCGTATGTGTAACCCTTGTCTTCACGTAGATTTTGGTTAATGCGGCTATTGAAGTTCCCAGCTAAGTTGAAGTTTGCCAGTTGGCTTAGGTAAAAATCGCCCGTTGCGTCGTAAGGCATACCTTGACGAACCATCATGACCACACTTTGCGGCGCTCCTGGTTTATCAACAAGATGGATCTTTTGCTCACCTAATGCAGCAATGCTTTGCGGTGCATACAATGGCGCAGCTTCATCTTGCCAGTTTTTCCAGAACGTCAGTTGCTGCTCAATTTCCTGTTTATTGATGTCACCAACAACGACGATTTGCGCACTTTGTGGCGTGTAATGCTTCGAGTAGAATTCACGGACATCATCCAACGTTAATGCACTGACACCTGCTTGCGTGCCGTCTTTTGGTCGAGCAAAAACCGAATCCCCATAGAGCACCTGGCGACTCGCTTGTGACGCCATCCAACTTGGATTTTGGTGCTCATATACCAGGCCTTCTAGCGCTTGCATTTTTACACGCTCGAAATCATCTTGATTAAATGCAGGAGACAGCAACATCTCTTCGACAATTTTTAACGTCGGCTCTAAGTTCTTTTCTAGAGCAGAAACACTGATGTTTGTTGTATAACCTGTGGCATTAACAGAGATAACACTACCCAGTTTATCAAGCTCAGCTTGAATCTCTTCGACACTGCGTTTCGTTGTACCTTCTTGCAACATCGCAGCGGTCAATTGGGCAAGACCTTCTTTACCCTTTTCAACAAAACGTGTCCCTGCAGGTAGACTAAATTGCATCATCACCGTCGGCGTTTCATCGCTAACTGCACCAAGCAGCTCTGAGCCATTCTTGAAATGTAACTCGTACAGCTCTGGCATCGTCGCTTTCACTGGTTCTCCTACTGGCGGTTGCACTGAGCGATCGAAGTTATCGGTCGCACGACGATACGCCAATTGGTCATCGGAAATCTTCTCATATTCTGGCAACGTACGCTTTGGTGTCACAAAGGTCGCAGGTTTTACGACAAGGTCTGTTTTTCCTTTTGGGACCACGCTTAGGGTCACTTTGTTCTTACCTTGGATAAAGTCCGTATACGCTTTTTCTACCGAAGTCGGCGTAACTGCACGGATTTGTTCAAGCTGTTGCTCAAGACGATCAGGATCGCCGAAAAATGTCTCGTTGGAAGCCAACTGAGTCACTTTACCTTTAACGCTTTCTAGCGCAAAAATAGCATCCGCTTCCGCTTTACCCTTCAACTGCTCAAGGCGATCTTCTGTCACGCCTTTTTCCGCAAACTGATTCAGTGATTGTAAAAGCTCGTCGTACAGTTTTGATAGGTCGCCTTTGTCTCCAGAATCGCCCATTGCGTAAACGTAAAAGTTACACGCCAGTTCAGCACAGTCATGGAATGAACCAGCATCGACCGCTTTTTGAGTCTTCACTAGGTCTTGATAGAGCACGCTGTTGGTACCGCCACCCAATACTTCTGATAACGTGTCGAGAGACGCTTGGCTTTCTTCGCCGTTGTAGGTTGTTGGCCACGCGATCATCACCATAGGTTGTTGAATACGATCTTCTAGAGTGATGTATTTATCTTCTTGCAGTTTTGCAGGTTGTTTCGGCGCATTTTCAACCTCAGGACCACGAGGAATCGAACCGAAGTACTTATTTACCCACTCTAGAGTTTGTTCAACGTCTAAGTCACCACCGATCGTGATAGTCGCATTGTTTGGGCCATACCAACGCAAGAAAAACGCTTTGAGGTCGTTCACATCAACACGATCAAGATCTTCAACATAACCAATGGTTTGCCACGAATACGGATGACCTTCAGGATATAGCGCTTCGGACATGCGCTCCCAAATTAAGCCATAAGGACGATTATCGTAACGCTGAGCTCGCTCATTTTTTACAGTCGAACGCTGAATTTCAAATTTGCGTTGAGAAACCGCATCCAACAAAAAGCCCATACGGTCAGACTCTAACCACAGCATTTTCTCGAGCTGGTTAGCAGGGACAGTTTCAAAGTAGTTAGTACGATCGCGGTTTGTTGTACCATTTAACGTGCCGCCAGCCTCTGTGATGATTCTGAAGTGCTCTTGGTCACCAACGTTCTCTGAACCTTGGAACATCATGTGCTCAAAGAAATGCGCAAAACCAGACTTACCCACTTCTTCACGAGCTGAACCAACATGGTAAGTCACATCCACATGGACCAATGGGTCAGAATCTTCAGGAGCTAAGATCACCGTTAAACCATTATCGAGTTTATACTTTTGGTATGGAATCTTAACTTTGCCTTCTTCAGCTTTCGATGACTCAACGAAAGTTACCCCTTTCGGCAGTGATGAAACTGGCGTATTTGATGCACAGCCCGTGATCACCAACAGTGAACACGCGCCAACCCAAAACATCTTCATGTACTTTCCTTAAAATAATCCGAGATAGATGGCCGCAAGTAAGCTATACCTAGCAGCCTTTCCTAAAAATATTAAAATCACGCAAGGCAGAAACTTCATTCTTAGCCACCCTGCGGCTAAACACAGCGGGTCTCCTATTACAGGTAACCAGCTAAAAAATAATCCCCAATAGCCATACTTAGAGAGCCACTTTAATGCGGTATGACCGTGCTTTTCCTCTTGTGCTTTGTTGGGAATCCACAAGCCAAGCCAATAATTTGTTAAGCCACCAAGCGTATTACCGATAGTAGCGACCATAACAATTGAAGAAACGGAGTATTGATTTAATGAGAGAGTGGCAACTAAGCCCGCTTCAGAACCACCAGGCAACAACGTGGCACTGAGAAAACCGGTCATGAAAAGCACCCATAATGCTGAATCTGAAAACCAAAGCGCTAAACTTTCAAAACTCGTGTTAAATGCTTCTAGCATGTCATATCAAGCAACACCTTGCCTCTGGTTCTTCCTGATTCGACCTGCTGGTGAGCACCAATGACATCACTCATAGGATAAACCTGTTGAATTTCAGTCTTCAGTAAGCCAACGCCGACCATATACAACAAGGTATCTAACTGCGCAGGGTCTGGTTCAACCAACATGCCACTAGCCTCAAAGCCTAGGAGTTTGGCTTTTTCACAAATCAGCTCAGCTGTGATGGTTGGAACGGTGATGACTCTCGCATTGTCTTTCAAGCATTTAAGCGCATCTAACGCAGCATCTCCGCCTACTAAATCAATCAAAACATCAACATCTTCCACACGTTCTGACACTGGTGCAAATTGATAGTTCACTGCATGAGCACCGAGCGTCGCAAGGTAGTCTAGATTTCGTTCACTGCAGGTTGTAAAGACTTCCGCTTTCGTCGCGATCGCAATTTGTACCGCGAGGTGTCCAACACCACCGGCTCCAGCGAGGATAAGTACGCGATCGTTTTCCGTCACATTAGCCTTACTGAGAGCTTGTGCCGCAGTTTGTCCCGCCAACGGTAATGCAGCAGCTGCCTCTAAAGTGACAGAGCTAGGAACATGACTTAACTCAGTTTCTGGAACACATATGTATTGGCTGTAACCACCGCCTCGAACTGGGAAACCAATAAATCCAGCCACCTCATCACCTTCATTAAAACGTGATGCCCCCTCTCCACAAGACATCACTTTTCCTGAGATGTCGTAACCTGGCACCCAAGGTAAATTGTCCTTATTCTGCGCTGCCGCCCAACCGAGCCCAGCTCGAGTTTTGACATCAATAGGATTTACGCCTGAAAAAGCGACTTTTACTAAGACTTCACCAGGCTGTGGTGATGGTGTAGAAGCATGTTGAATCGCGAGTACGTTGGCATCACCAAACTCAGTGATAACGATCTGTTTGTGTTCCATAAACCATTCCCTGCAAGAAAACAAAAAGGGATGCGAAAGCATCCCTTTGACTATAAACCATTTTGTTAACCTAAGTTAATCGTGATTTTGTAAATTGGTTGATCATTCCATTTTCAATAATGTCTAACCAACAAGTGCTAACAATATACCAGCCGCAACGGCTGAACCCAGCACACCAGCAACGTTTGGTCCCATCGCATGCATTAACAAAAAGTTTTGCGGGTTAGCTTGTAAACCAACTTTGTTTACGACTCGCGCGGCCATTGGTACCGCAGAAACGCCAGCCGCACCAATAAGTGGGTTGATGTCTTCTTTCGAGAACTTGTTAAGCAGTTTCGCCATCAGGACGCCCGCACCAGTACCGATACTAAATGCAACTGCGCCTAACCCCAAGATACCTAACGTTTCTAGGTTCAAGAACTGCTCAGCTTGCAGCTTAGAACCAACACCAAGACCTAAAAAGATAGTCACTATGTTGATCAATTCATTTTGAGCAGTTTTCGATAAACGATCGACCACACCAGCTTCACGCATCAAGTTACCCAAACAGAACATACCAACCAATGGCGTAGCTGAAGGTAAGAACAGAATCGTCATCAGTAATACAGCAAGCGGGAAGATGACTTTCTCCCATTTACCAACATGACGAAGCTGAGCCATCTTGATTTGACGCTCTTCCTTGGTTGTCAGTGCTTTCATGATTGGTGGCTGGATGATCGGCACCAATGCCATATAGCTGTATGCCGCGACTGCAATCGCACCTAACAGATCTGGAGAGAGCTTACTCGCCAAGAAAATCGCTGTTGGCCCATCAGCACCACCGATGATCGCGATAGACGATGCATCCGCCATGGAGAACTCCATGCCAGGTACATAGTTGAGCAAAATAGCGCCAAACAGTGTTGCAAAAATACCAAACTGCGCAGCCGCACCTAACCACAACGTTTTTGGGTTTGCGATCAAAGCACCAAAGTCAGTCATCGCGCCCACACCCATGAAGATCAATAGCGGGAACACACCCGATTCAATCCCAATGTAGTAAACGTAGTAGAGCAAGCCACCAGGCTCAGTAAAGCCAGCATTTGGAATATTCGCCAAAATAGCACCGAAACCAATCGGCAATAACAGTAAAGGTTCAAATCCTTTTTTAATTGCCAAAAACAGCAAGGTACAACCAACCAGCATCATACAGATTTGGCCGAACTCGAAGTTAGCGATCCCTGTTTCTGCCCAAAGGGTTAACAATCCGTCCATGATACTCCCTTACGCCAGGCTCAACAGAGGCGCACCTACTGTGACAGCATCGCCTTCTTTAACGTTCAGCTCTTGAACCACACCACCACGCGCCGCTCGTACTTCAGTTTCCATTTTCATCGCTTCAAGGATGAGCAATACATCGCCTTCAGCTACCTCAGCACCAGGTTGAACATTCACTTTGAAGATGTTACCTGCAAGAGGAGCAGGCACCGCTTCAGCTGAAGCATTAGAAGGTGTGCTAGGTGTAGCCGATTTTGCCGGTGCATTAGAAGGAGCAACAGATGTCAGTTCACCTTGAGGGCCAACTTCCACCTCATACACCTGCCCGTCAACACGTACACTATAAGTTTCTACACCACCAGTTGCTGGTTGAGCTGCAGGTACAGCAGGCTTCGCAGCTTCTAGCGTTGGTGCAGGCTCAAATGCTTCTGGGTTTTCACGATTCTTAAGGAATTTAAGCCCAACTTGAGGGAAAAGTGCATAAGTGAGTACGTCATCAACACGCTCACTTGCTAGCTTAATGCCTTCTGATTTCGCTTTCTCCATCAGATCAACCGTAAGCGTCTCCATTTCAGGCTCAAGTAAATCGGCAGGACGACAGGTAATTGGCTCTTTACCATCAAGCACTTTCGCTTGCAGTTCTGCATTTAACTCGGCTGGTGCTTGACCGTACTCACCTTTCAATAGACCTGCGGTTTCCTTGGTAATACTCTTATAGCGCTCGCCAGTAAGCACGTTAATCACCGCTTGAGTACCGACGATCTGTGAAGTTGGAGTCACCAATGGAATGAAACCAAGATCTTCACGTACACGAGGGATCTCTTCTAATACTTCATCAATGCGATCCGCAGCGCCCTGCTCTTTCAACTGGCCTTCCATATTGGTCAGCATACCACCAGGCACTTGAGCAATCAGGATGCGTGAATCGACTCCTTTTAACTGGCCTTCCCACTTCGCATACTTCTTACGTACCTCACGGAAATATGCGGCGATAGGTTCCAGTTGCTCGAGTTTCAAATTGGTATCTCGCTCGGTACCTTCTAGCATAGCGACTACCGTTTCAGTCGGTGTATGGCCGTAGGTACAACTCATTGAAGAAATCGCAGTATCGAGAATATCAATACCGGCTTCTACTGCTTTTACCGCCGTTGCTGTAGACAGCCCCGTTGTTGCATGACAATGAAGTGCCAATGGCACATCACAAGACGCTTTGATACGCGTGATAAGCTCTTCCGCTTCATAAGGCTTAAGTAAGCCAGACATATCTTTAATACACAGCGAGTGACAACCTAAATCCTCTAGGCGTTTTGCCAAGTCAACCCAAGTGTCTGCGTTATGCACTGGGCTCGTTGTGTAAGACAACGTACCTTGAGCATGCGCACCAACATCAACCGTTGCTTTAACGGCTTTCTGGAAGTTTCGCACGTCATTCATTGCATCAAAAATACGGAATACATCCATGCCGTTAGCATGCGCGCGTTCCACAAACTTCTCTACTACGTCGTCGGCATAATGGCGGTATCCTAAAAGGTTTTGACCACGCAGTAGCATTTGCATTGGTGTATTAGGCATCGCTTTTTTTAGTTCACGTAAACGCTCCCAAGGGTCTTCCCCTAAGAATCGAATACAAGAATCAAATGTTGCACCACCCCAAGTCTCTAGAGACCAGTAACCAACCTTATCCAACTCAGCTGCGATAGGCAGCATATCCTCAATACGCATACGCGTAGCAAATAGTGATTGATGGGCATCACGAAGGACCACATCAGTAATAGCTAGTGGTTTAGACATGCTCTTAAACTCCTTTTTAATCCTAGTTCGGCTACTTCGCGAATGAGGCGCGATGTTTATGAATCGCAGCCGAGATCGCCGCCACTACTTGTGGACTAACAGCTGAAGAGGTTGATTGAATATTAGTGTTTGTTTTTGGTGCTGCGATCGGCTCTGGTACTTCTTCTGGTACCAATTTCGACATTAACCGAACGAGATAAACAAGAATAGTGAGGAAAATAAATACGACCGCCATCCCCGTTAGCATCAGGGTGGCCGCATCTACTAGCAGGCTTCCTATATTAGTCATGTTGCTTCCTTTCTTTGTCATCCTGACAACGTGCAGGACTTTAATAGTGTCAAATCCCGACCCATGGATTATCTCGATTGGTTAAATTTTGTCAATTTTGTTTAAGGAAGGTTTGTAGTAATCCTGATAAATGATTATTTATTCACTACCCAGATCACAGTTCATGACAAAATAATCACTTCAAATCGCTATCACCTTACGAACAGAGTAAAGGAGGACATAAATAAAAACTGCGATTTAGATTTCAAAATCAAATCGGGACTCACGAAGTAAAAACCAACAAAAACAAAAAGATGAACAAAATTAACAATCAATAAACAAATAACAAACAAAGTGACTACATGAGAGTAATTGAAATGAAAAATGGAAGTCAGTGTATAGGAGGGATAATCAGGATGATTTCACACGATGCGACAGAAGCTTGATAGCAAATTGCTTAGATACGCACATATTCGCTTTTAAAAAAGAGGAACATAGGCTCTAGTGATCCTACGCCATATTCCAGATGTCTAGATACAAAAAAGCCTCGCAATTGCGAGGCTTTTTCAATAAGTGGCGCGTCCTGGAGGATTCGAACCTCCGACCGCCTGGTTCGTAGCCAGGTACTCTATCCAGCTGAGCTAAGGACGCGCAGTTTTCGATATCGACTTTCATCAATATCAGGGCATTACCCTTTAATAAGTGGCGCGTCCTGGAGGATTCGAACCTCCGACCGCCTGGTTCGTAGCCAGGTACTCTATCCAGCTGAGCTAAGGACGCGCAAGTTTTCGATATCGAATTTCGTCAACATCAGGGCATTACCCTTTAATAAGTGGCGCGTCCTGGAGGATTCGAACCTCCGACCGCCTGGTTCGTAGCCAGGTACTCTATCCAGCTGAGCTAAGGACGCGCAGTTTTCGATATCGACTTTCGTCAACATCAGGGCATTACCCTTTAATAAGTGGCGCGTCCTGGAGGATTCGAACCTCCGACCGCCTGGTTCGTAGCCAGGTACTCTATCCAGCTGAGCTAAGGACGCGCAAGTTTTCGATATCGACTTTCGTCAACATCAGGGCATTACCCTTTAATAAGTGGCGCGTCCTGGAGGATTCGAACCTCCGACCGCCTGGTTCGTAGCCAGGTACTCTATCCAGCTGAGCTAAGGACGCGCAGTTTTCGATATCGAATTTCATCAACATCAGGGCATTACCCTTTAATAAGTGGCGCGTCCTGGAGGATTCGAACCTCCGACCGCCTGGTTCGTAGCCAGGTACTCTATCCAGCTGAGCTAAGGACGCGCAATAATCTTATTTTACTTTGTATAACCCGTTTATCAAACGAATTATTAAATAGTGGCGCGTCCTGGAGGATTCGAACCTCCGACCGCCTGGTTCGTAGCCAGGTACTCTATCCAGCTGAGCTAAGGACGCGCAGATCTTCTTGCTAAGAAGTTGTGAAGTAAATCACATTCATTTCTTACGAAACAAAAAAAAGGCCATCGGGCCAGTCAATGAATGGCGGTGAAGGAGGGATTCGAACCCTCGATACGGGATAAACCGTATACTCCCTTAGCAGGGGAGCGCCTTCAGCCTCTCGGCCACCTCACCGTTTTCATTGTTATATCTCAAAAGAGATATGGCGCGTCCTGGAGGATTCGAACCTCCGACCGCCTGGTTCGTAGCCAGGTACTCTATCCAGCTGAGCTAAGGACGCACTTTTTGTTGATAAATCAACGTTGCAAGAATGGCGGTGAAGGAGGGATTCGAACCCTCGATACGGGATAAACCGTATACTCCCTTAGCAGGGGAGCGCCTTCAGCCTCTCGGCCACCTCACCGTCTTGCGGAGGCACATATTACGTTTTACCGAAAATATGTCAAACACTTTCTTTGAAAAAATCTACGAAACTGGCTTAACCGTTGCTGATTTAATCAAAGTGACTATTAAACGAACTTTATCACTCTATTATGATGAAAAAAAGAGAGTCTTCTCTGAAAAAAAGACATTTATTTTCAAATAACTTTCTGAAGTTCGAATCAATATTATTGATGAATTCACAGCCATACTCAACACAATAGTTTCTGCAAATTTTCAAAAACAGTAAAAACTAAAAAGGCCAACCCTTCGGTTAGCCTTTTTCATTCAAACTAAGCTCTGTAAACAGGAGCGACTTAGTAGTTACCTGAAGCAACGTTGCCATTGCCTTTTTCAGCTTGAATGCGCATGTAGATTTCTTCACGGTGAACTGAAACCTCTTTCGGAGCGTTAACGCCGATACGCACTTGGTTACCTTTAACACCTAGTACAGTTACAGTCACTTCATCACCAATCATCAGTGTTTCGCCTACGCGGCGAGTCAAAATTAGCATTCTTTGCTCCTTGAGTAATCTCTAAATTTTCTTGCTACAAAGCTATTATCCAACAAAAGTTATATTTTCGTAAACTACCTTGTTAGCGAAAATCAGCCTAAAAAGGCATGTTTTTGTTGAATGTTTAATGCTTCACTAGACGTAATGTAAGCATCATGCAGAATGTTTGCTGCTGTATCCACACATTCGGGTGCTAAAACTAGCATCATAGTGAGTGCATTCGTTGCGCTGAAATTGATCTCAATATCTCGCTTTGCC
This sequence comes from Vibrio sp. D417a, assembly GCF_030248595.1. Taxonomy (NCBI): domain Bacteria; kingdom Pseudomonadati; phylum Pseudomonadota; class Gammaproteobacteria; order Vibrionales; family Vibrionaceae; genus Vibrio; species Vibrio sp. D417a. The sequence continues at coordinate 312,612 of NZ_JAHGAM010000011.1, forward strand.
AACAAATCGCATGCGTGCTCTACCATTCCATTGGCCTCAAGCCCCACTGCGGTCAACAGGCTTACCACTTCACTATTACGGATTTTGTCGCTGAACACCAGATCGAACTTGGCACATGCATCTTGTTTTATCATGATACCTGCCCGTTCTGTTTCCTCGATCACATTCCAAATGTCGATACCCAACATCTGACATTGTTTTGTAGCACTAGATAAATGTTCTTTATCGACTTCGATTATGGCAAGGTCACGTTGAATGGCTATACCAGAGACGGCTTGATTGCCTAACTCCCCCTTTACCAGACTGCCTTCATTAACATCAAATGTCGAAAGCACGCGCAGTGGCACATTATTCTTCCATGCAAATTGCACTGAAGGTAAATGTAATACTTTCGCGCCTCGGCTTGCCATCGCTTCCATGGAAGGAAAATCGATAACCGCCAATTTTCGCGCGTTTTTCACTACACGTGGGTCACAAGTATAAATACCATCAACGTCGGTAAAGATTTGACACTCATCAGCGCGCAATGCGCCTGCCAGTGCCACTGCGCTCGTATCTGAGCCACCTCGACCTAATGTGGTGATATCCCCGTTCTCATTCACACCTTGAAAGCCTGCAACAATCACGATTTGGTCTTGCTCAAGCAATCCCAGAATTGTCTTAGTATCAATGTGTTTAATCGTTGCGTCATTGTGTTGATTATCCGTCACAATATTCGCCTGTGCTCCGGTAAGCGAGCGTGCAGCATGACCCAATTTATTGAGTGTCATTGCTAACAGTGCCATTGACACTTGCTCACCAGCAGAGAGCAAAACATCAAGTTCTCGAGCTGTAGGCACGCTATCTATCTGTTTAGCGAGGTCCATCAGTCTGTTTGTTTCGCCTGACATTGCAGACACGACAACAACAACTTGATTGCCATCATTTTTCGCCTTAATGATGTGTTCAGCAACTTGGTGGATTCTTTCAATTGAACCCACTGAGGTTCCGCCAAACTTTTGCACGATAAGGGGCTTTTTCACCAGTCTTCACCTTCCCAAGACCGAAGTCTCTTTAGAACTGCTTACATCGTCAGTATTTCCTTTTAGAAAAATTATATAAGCAGTAGTTACAACAAAAACCAAATAGCCTAAATGACTCGGTTAACTTTTGGTCAATTAAACCACTTGGCTGCTAAAAAAAATTACGCTCAATCAAAGAAACTTGATTGAGCGTAATTTTAGTAGTTAAAAGCTTATAAGCGCTCTTCTAACCAAGGCTGAACTGTTTTAATTGCCTCTGGTAGTGCGGCTACATCAGTACCACCAGCTTGAGCCATGTCAGGACGACCACCGCCCTTACCACCGACTTGCTCAGCAATCATCTTAACTAGATCACCAGCTTTTACTTTACCAGTTAGATCTTTAGTCACACCAGCAATCAGGCCAACCTTGTCACCTGTTACGTTAGCAAGCAGTACGACACCAGACCCCATTTGGTTCTTGATGTCATCAACCATAGTACGTAGGTTCTTGCTGTCAGCGCCTTCAAGAGCTGCGACTAGAACTTTTGTACCATTGACTTCAACCGCTTTGCCCATGATGTTAGCGCTTTCTGCTGCCGCCATCTTATCTTTTAGCTTCTGCACTTCTTTCTCTAGCGCTTTTGCTTTCTGTGCAGATTCTGCCAGTTTCTCTTCATACTTCGCGTTTTGAGCTTCAATCGCGTCTAATGCAGCCTCGCCTGTTACCGCCTCAATACGTCGAATACCTGCAGCAATGCCGCTTTCTGAAGTGATTTTGAATAGGCCAATATCACCTGTGCTTGATGCGTGAATACCACCGCAAAGCTCTGTCGAGAAGTCACCCATAGACAGTACGCGTACTTCGTCATCGTACTTCTCGCCGAATAGAGCCATTGCGCCTTTCTTCTTAGCTGACTCAATGTCCATCACGTTGGTTTCAATCGTGTGGTTGCGACGAATTTGCGCGTTAACTAGACGCTCAACTTCTTTCAGTTCTGCTGCAGTTACGGCTTCTAGATGCGAGAAGTCGAAACGTAGGTTGTCTGCCTTCACCAATGAGCCTTTCTGCGTTACGTGCTCACCTAAAACTTGGCGTAGTGCTGCGTGTAGCAAGTGCGTTGCTGAGTGGTTTAGAGAGATAGCTGCGCGACGCTCTGCGTCAACGATAGTTGCTACTTCATCACCTTTCGCTAGAACGCCTTCTGCCATTACACCGTGGTGCGCGATTGCGTTACCTAGTTTTTGAGTGTCCTCAACGTGGAATACACCAGACTCAGTACGGATTTCACCAGCGTCACCACACTGACCGCCTGACTCTGCGTAGAATGGCGTTTCACCAAGTACGATGATTGCTTTGTCGCCCGCAGATAGTGAATCTACTTCGTTGCCTTCAACGAACATCGCAGCTACAGAGCTAGAGCCTTTAGTAGCTGTGTAACCACAGAATTCTGTTTGCGTATCAACTTTGATTGCTGCGTTGTAGTCAGTACCAAAGTTACCCGCTTCACGCGCACGTTGACGCTGCTCTTCCATCGCTTTCTCGAAACCTTCTTCGTCGATTGCGAATTCACGCTCACGTGCTACGTCGTTAGTTAAGTCAGCTGGGAAGCCGTAAGTATCGTAAAGTTTAAATACGGTTTCGCCGTCCAGTACTTTACCGTCTAGGTTATCTAGTGCTTCGTTTAGAATCGCCATACCGCGCTCAAGTGTACGACCAAAGTTTTCTTCTTCGATACGCAGTACTTTTTCAACCACAGCTTGTTGACGCTTCAGCTCTTCACCAGCCGTACCCATGATGTCAGCTAGAACGCCAACCAACTTGTGGAAGAATGCACCTTGTGCGCCCAGCTTGTTACCGTGACGAACTGCACGACGGATGATACGGCGTAATACGTAACCACGACCTTCGTTTGAAGGCATAACGCCATCCACGATCAGGAATGAACATGAACGGATGTGGTCAGCGATAACGCGTAGTGATTGGTTTGATAGGTCTTCGTAACCGATCACTTCTGCTGCTGCTTTGATAAGAGCTTGGAACACATCGATTTCGTAGTTTGAGTGAACGCCCTGCATGATTGCAGAGATACGCTCGATACCCATACCAGTATCTACCGATGGTTTTGGTAGCGGTTCCATAGTGCCGTCTGCGTGACGGTTGAACTGCATGAATACGTTGTTCCAGATCTCGATGAAACGGTCACCATCTTCTTCAGGCGTGCCAGGACGGCCACCCCAGATGTGCTCACCGTGATCGTAGAAGATTTCAGTACATGGACCACAAGGGCCAGTGTCGCCCATTTGCCAGAAGTTATCAGACTCATACGGCTTGCCGCCTTCTTTATCACCAATGCGAACAATACGATCAGCGGGCACGCCAACTTTCTTGTTCCAGATGTCAAACGCTTCGTCATCGGTTTCGTAAACAGTTACCAATAAACGATCCGCTGGCAGTTTAAGAACTTCGGTTAGGAATTCCCAAGCAAAGGAGATCGCATCTTCTTTGAAGTAATCGCCAAAGCTGAAGTTGCCTAACATTTCAAAGAATGTGTGGTGACGAGCAGTGAAGCCAACATTTTCTAGGTCGTTATGTTTACCACCTGCACGTACGCAACGCTGAGCCGTAGTCGCTCGAGTGTAGGCTCGTTTTTCTAAGCCTAAGAAACAATCTTTAAATTGGTTCATACCTGCGTTTGTGAACAGCAGGGTTGGGTCGTTATGTGGAACTAACGATGAACTTTCTACGATTTGGTGTCCTTTGCTCTCAAAGAACTTGAGGAACGCGTTACGAACCTCATCAGTGCTCATGTACATGCAGCTCTTCCTGAAAATAGTCGAGTTAGAATTTTGCCGTATTGTAGATCATGCAAACAGCTGAGACTAGTTTTCTTGAGGAAAAGAGGGAGTAGGAGAAAAAATTTGAAGCAAAACAAAAATCAGTGCGAACGACTGACCGTTAATCTTCGTCCTCAAAGCTCAGCGCGTAGCTGATTTGGTCAAAACTGTAGCCACGATATTGCAGAAAACGAACTTGTTTTGCGTACTCTTTTTGGTCTTTGGCTTTAATACCTTTGAATTTCTTTTCTGCCGCCTGTTTAGCCAGTTCAAACCAATCTTGCGGCTCTTCAGCCATAGCTTGCTCAATCACCGATTCCGCAACACGCTTCTGGTTTAACTCTTGACGAATTCGACGCTCTCCATGTCCTTTGTATACATGCTGTCTAATTTGACTCTTCGCGTAACGTAAATCATCTAAATAGTTATGGTCTAGGCAAAAATTAATTGCGATGTCGATGTCTGATTCTTCATAGCCCTTCATCGATAATTTTTGGTAAAGCTCATACTGACCATGATCGCGACGGCTAAGCAATTGGATAGCTGCCTCTTTGCTCGATAATGTTGGCGCCTGGCGTTTTTGGTACATGATGATCCTAAAAGTATTTTTGCTGTACAGGCTCTCAATGGCCTTTGTGATAATTCGATTTTTGATTTCAATAGATACAACAAAGCCCCGCATTGCAGGGCTTTGTCATTTATTAATCTATGAGAGATTAAAACTCTTCAGCTTGCTCTGGCGCTTCACCAGCTTCAGGCGCTTCCGCAAGTGCTGGCGCTAGCAACATTTCACGCAGTTTTGTATCGATAGTTTTAGCCACTTCAGGATGCTCACGCAGGTAGTTACACGCATTCGCTTTACCTTGACCAATCTTATCGCCATTGTAGCTATACCAAGCACCGGCTTTTTCAACTAACTTGTGCTTCACACCTAGATCGACAAGTTCACCTTCGCGGTTAAAGCCTTGGCCGTACATGATTTGTGTGTTTGCTTCTTTAAATGGTGCTGCAATCTTATTCTTAACAACTTTGATGCGCGTTTCGTTGCCTACGACTTCGTCACCTTCTTTGATTGCGCCAGTACGACGGATATCTAGACGAACAGAAGCGTAGAACTTAAGTGCGTTACCACCTGTTGTTGTTTCTGGGTTACCAAACATCACACCAATCTTCATACGGATTTGGTTGATGAAGATACACATACAGTTAGACTGCTTTAGGTTACCCGTTAGCTTACGCATTGCTTGAGAAAGCATACGTGCTTGCAGACCCATGTGGCTATCGCCCATTTCGCCTTCGATTTCTGCTTTCGGTGTTAGTGCTGCAACAGAGTCGACAACCATAACATCGATAGCACCAGAACGTGCAAGTGCGTCACAGATCTCTAGAGCTTGCTCACCTGTGTCTGGCTGAGAAACTAGCAATGCATCGATATCAACGCCAAGTTTCTTCGCGTATACAGGATCTAGAGCGTGCTCTGCATCGATAAACGCACACGTTTTGCCTTCACGTTGCGCAGCAGCAATAAGCTCAAGCGTTAATGTTGTTTTACCTGAAGATTCTGGGCCGTAGATTTCTACGATACGACCCATTGGTAGACCACCAGCACCCAAAGCGATATCAAGAGAAAGAGAACCCGTTGAGATGGTTTCTACGTCCATTGCGCGGTTATCACCAAGGCGCATGATAGAGCCTTTACCGAATTGCTTTTCAATTTGACCTAGCGCAGCGGCGAGCGCTTTCTGTTTGTTCTCGTCCATTACTTTCTCCGATTTATTCATCTTCTTTGGGCGACGAATAGTAATTCATTTTTCTTAAGCAGAAGAACTGCTCAGCAATGAAAGTTATTATACTGTTGATTCATACAGTGTCCATACCTGTATGAAAAAAATTTGGCTGACCTAAAGTCATGATTTGCTCTAGCCCTTATCAATGCTGGGCTAAAACAAGTTAAGAAATTCTAGAGCAGATGTTGATACAATTGAGTCAACGCGTGCTCGACCGCTTTTTTGCGAACTTCTGCACGGTCACCAGAGAAATGCATGGTTTCTACTTGCTGCCAACTTTGGTTATCAGCAAAAGCAAAGCAGACCATACCGACTGGTTTCTCTTCACTGCCACCACCCGGCCCTGCAATACCACTGATGGATACACCGATGGTGGCATTTGAGTTTTTAATTGCACCCTGTACCATTTCAATCACAACTGGCTCACTCACTGCACCATGCGCTTCTAACGTTGAAGCTTGCACACCAAGCATCTCCATTTTCGCTTCATTACTGTAGGTGACGAACGCACGGTCAAGCCACGCTGAACTACCAGCAATGTCAGTAATGGCGGTTGCAACACCACCACCTGTGCATGATTCTGCGGTTGTTAAAACATGCCCGTGTTTAGCCAATAATGCGCCTAAATCGGCACTCAATTTTGTTGTTTTTTCCATAGCCAAAATGCCCTTTGTCTCTTTTTACTTGATAGGGATTCACGTATCCTAAGCCGCTACGGAAATAAACAAAAGAACTTACCTGTGAAAGCTGAACAAAAACACACTCCGATGATGCAGCAATACCTCAAGCTAAAAGCTGAGAACCCAGAGATTTTGCTGTTCTACCGCATGGGCGATTTCTACGAACTCTTTTACGATGATGCCAAGCGAGCTTCTCAGCTTCTTGATATTTCATTGACCAAACGTGGTGCGTCTGCAGGTGAACCAATCCCAATGGCGGGTGTGCCATTTCACGCCGTAGAGGGCTACCTGGCAAAACTTGTTCAGCTTGGTGAGTCTGTGGCGATCTGTGAACAGATTGGCGATCCGGCCACCAGCAAGGGCCCGGTAGAACGTAAAGTTGTGCGTATCGTGACACCAGGTACTGTGACGGATGAAGCACTGCTTTCTGAGCGTGTCGATAACTTAATCGCAGCAATTTACCATCACAACGGTAAGTTCGGTTATGCGACGCTGGATGTCACCTCTGGTCGCTTCCAACTGACAGAACCAGAAACTGAAGAAGCGATGACAGCCGAGCTTCAACGTACCGCACCACGTGAGCTACTGTTCCCAGAAGATTTTGAACCTGTACATTTAATGGCGAGCCGCAATGGTAACCGTCGTCGCCCAGTCTGGGAGTTTGAGCTTGATACGGCTAAGCAACAACTCAATCAACAATTTGGCACAAAAGATCTGGTTGGTTTTGGTGTAGAACATGCGTCCTTAGGGTTATGTGCTGCTGGTTGTTTGATCCAGTACGTAAAAGATACTCAACGTACGGCTTTACCTCATATTCGCTCTTTAACGTTTGATCATCAGGATCAATCCGTCATCCTTGATGCTGCTACCCGACGTAATCTGGAAATTACTCAAAATCTAGCAGGCGGAACCGATAACACGCTCGCTGCAGTACTCGACCATTGTGCTACTCCGATGGGCAGCCGAATGCTGAAGCGTTGGTTGCATCAGCCTATGCGTTGCATTGAAACGTTAAACAATCGCCTTGATGCGATTGGTGAGATTAAAGAACAAGCTCTGTTTGCCGATCTTCAACCAACGTTAAAGCAAATTGGTGATATTGAACGTATCTTAGCGCGCCTTGCATTACGCTCTGCTCGCCCTCGCGATATGGCTAGACTTCGCAATGCCATGCAACAGCTACCAGAGCTAGAATCTGTCACCGCTTCTTTGACCCATCCGTACCTAACGAAATTGGCGAAGTATGCAGCTCCGATTGACGAAGTATGTGATCTGTTAGAGCGCGCGATTAAAGAAAATCCGCCGGTTGTTATTCGTGATGGTGGCGTCATCGCTGAAGGCTACAATGCGGAGCTCGATGAATGGCGAAAATTGGCAGACGGTGCAACAGAATATCTTGAGCAGCTTGAGCGAGATGAGCGTGAACGACACGGTATCGATACGCTTAAAGTAGGCTACAACAACGTTCATGGCTTCTTTATCCAAGTAAGCCGTGGCCAGAGCCATTTGGTTCCACCGCATTATGTACGTCGCCAAACACTCAAAAACGCTGAACGCTACATCATCCCAGAGCTTAAGGAACACGAAGACAAAGTACTTAACTCGAAATCTAAAGCGTTAGCACTTGAGAAACAGTTGTGGGAAGAACTGTTTGATCTATTGATGCCAAACCTTGAGAAGCTGCAAAACCTAGCTTCTGCCCTGTCTCAACTGGATGTATTACAAAACCTAGCAGAGCGTGCAGATTCGTTAGATTACTGCCGCCCAACGCTTGTGAAAGACGCAGGAATTCACATTCAAGCTGGTCGTCATCCAGTCGTAGAACAAGTAACAACAGAGCCGTTCATCGCGAACCCAATTGAGCTTAACCCAGCCCGTAAGATGTTGATCATCACCGGTCCAAACATGGGTGGTAAATCAACCTACATGCGTCAAACTGCGCTGATTGCATTGATGGCACATATCGGCTCTTATGTACCGGCAGAATCCGCACAGATTGGTTCTTTAGATCGTATATTTACTCGTATTGGTGCGTCAGATGATCTTGCATCTGGCCGCTCGACCTTCATGGTAGAAATGACCGAAACAGCCAATATTCTTCACAACGCAACTAAGAACAGTTTGGTGCTAATGGATGAAATCGGACGCGGTACTAGTACTTACGACGGTCTCTCTTTAGCTTGGGCAAGTGCGGAATGGCTCGCAACACAAATTGGTGCGATGACCCTATTTGCAACTCACTACTTCGAATTAACAGAGTTACCGAACCAACTGCCAAGCTTAGCGAACGTTCACTTGGATGCCGTAGAACATGGAGACAGCATTGCCTTTATGCACGCAGTTCAAGAAGGCGCGGCAAGTAAGTCTTACGGCTTGGCTGTTGCGGGCTTAGCTGGCGTACCAAAAACGGTCATCAAAAATGCGCGTAACAAGCTATCTCAGCTAGAGCAACTGGGGCAAAACAGTGACACACCACGTCCAAGTGCAGTAGATGTGGCTAACCAGTTGAGCCTGATTCCAGAGCCTAGCGAGGTCGAACAAGCTCTGTCAGGTATTGATCCTGACGACTTAACGCCACGCCAAGCTCTTGAAGAGCTGTATCGCTTGAAGAAGATGCTGTAAACAGACTCACACCAACGAGCAAAAAAGAAAAAAGGCTATGGGGAACCATAGCCTTTTGTGTATCTAGTGAAATACGGATTATTTAATCGTCTTCTACGTTAAACAAGTTTTCCATATTCAAACCTTGTTTGATTAGGACTTCACGAAGACGACGTAAACCTTCCACTTGTATTTGACGTACTCGCTCACGTGTCAGACCAATCTCTCGACCAACTTCTTCCAGCGTCGAAGGCTCGTAGCCTAGTAGGCCGAAGCGTCGTGCAAGCACTTCTTTCTGTTTCGGATTCAACTCTTCTAACCAATGAATCAACGATGATTTGATGTCGTCATCTTGAGTCGAAACTTCTGGATCAGAGTTGTTTGCATCAGGAATAATATCCAGCAGCGCTTTCTCACCGTCACCACCGATTGGCGTGTCGACAGAGCTAATACGCTCATTAAGGCGTAACATTTTGCTTACGTCTTCGACTGGAATATCTAATTGAGCAGCAATTTCTTCTGCGGTCGGTTCGTGATCGAGCTTTTGAGAAAGTTCACGCGCAGTACGCAGATAAATGTTCAGCTCTTTCACTACGTGGATAGGTAGACGGATCGTGCGAGTTTGGTTCATCAACGCTCGCTCTATCGTTTGTCGGATCCACCATGTTGCGTAAGTAGAGAAACGGAAACCACGTTCTGGGTCGAATTTTTCGACCGCTCGGATCAAGCCGAGGTTACCTTCTTCAATCAGATCGAGTAGTGCTAGACCACGGTTACTGTATCGACGAGAAATCTTAACAACCAAACGTAGGTTACTTTCGATCATACGTTTGCGTGCCGCTTCGTCGCCACGTAGGGCGCGTCTTGCGTAAAGCACTTCTTCTTCGGCAGTAAGTAAAGGTGAGAAGCCAATTTCGCCCAAATACAACTGAGTTGCATCTAAGCTTTTACTGCTCGCGTCAAATTCTTCACGCGCAGTCGCTTTGCTTTCTGTGGATGATGATCTTTCGAGTTCGTTATCAATGGTCTTCACTGACGCATTATCAAATGCAAACTCTTCAACTTTGGTTACTGTGTTGCTGATACTCATAACGCCTCCCCCTGGCGAGTTAGCAAGACATGACAACTCAATATGTCGCTAAATGATGTCGCAAGTTGTTTTTCAAAGTTTTAAGGCAAATAGCGTTTTGGATTCACTGATTTACCTTGATAGCGAATTTCAAAGTGTAGTTTGACCGACTTTGCACCTGAACTACCCATGGTGGCGATTTTTTGTCCGCTTTTTACGCTTTGTCCTTCTGTGACCAACAGCTTGTCATTATGTGCGTATGCGCTTAAATAATTGTCGTTATGCTTTACTATAATTAAGTTGCCATAACCTCGTAGCGCATTGCCTGAATAAACGACTGTGCCGGCTGCGGTTGAAACGATAGGTTGACCACGCTGTCCTGCGATGTCGATACCTTTATTTCCCTGTTCTCCCGCCGAAAAGTTCTTGATTACTCTCCCTTTTGTTGGCCACAACCACTTTGAGACTTTATCACTCTTTACTGTGGTAGTTGGCGCTTTTTGCTTCACTTTTTGGTTATCTTTTGAACCAACATACTCCTTTGTTTTCGATTGTTCAACCTTCTTTGGAGGCTGTTTTTGTACGACTTTAGGCTTAGTCTCTGTAGGTTTTTGACTAGAGTTTTTACTCGAAGGTTTAGGTTTAGAGGCTGTTGATGTTTTCGTCACTGGAGCTGGGGGGGTCGTAACAACAGGAGCCACAACGGGTTCAACTTTTTGACCATATTTAGGGGCGACATATTTCGGAGCCCAAAGTTTTAGCCTCTGTCCTGGGTAGATAGTGTAAGGCTGAGTTAACTCATTGTAACGAACAAGATCATTTACATCTTTATCTGTGACATAAGCTATGAAGTAAAGCGTATCGCCTTTTTTTACCTCATAATAACTCCCTCTGTAACTCCCTCTTTCAAGGCTTGAATAGTCTTTTTTTAGGCTAGAGACAGGTGCAGGGGAATGCGCTGCACAACCAACTAGTCCTGCAGCAAACACAAAGCTAATACCAATATGACGTAGTAACTTATTCACCTATCCCTAACCCTTAAGCTAAATCACCCGCAACCAGAGGTACGAACCGAACCATTTCTACAACGGTAGAGAGATATTCGTCTCCCTTACGCTCTATTTTTAATAACTGTTGTTCCGTATCTCCAACAGGAATGACCATTTTTCCGCCATCTCTTAATTGTGAGAGAAGAGCTTGGGGAATCACTTCAGCGGCAGCGGTAACAATAATAGCATCGAAAGGACCTCGCGCTTCCCAGCCCTGCCACCCATCAGCATGCTTAGTTGAAACATTGTAGATATCCAATTGCTTCAGGCGACGCTTTGCTTCCCATTGCAACGATTTAATTCGCTCAACGGAGTATACATGATCAACAATTTGCGCCAGTACCGCGGTTTGATAACCCGATCCCGTTCCGATTTCCAGAACACGACTCGCCGGCTCTAGCTCAAGCAACTCGGTCATACGAGCAACGATATAAGGCTGAGAAATAGTTTGTCCCTGACCAATTGGTAACGCATTGTTATCATAGGCTTGGTGCATCATCGCTTGAGAAACAAAGCTTTCTCGTGGCAAGCGTTGGATAGCATCCAGAACTCTTTGGTCTTTGATGCCACTGGAGATAAGAAACGCTATCAACCTGTCAGCATGTGGGTTACTCATTACTTCTCTTCCTTTAACCAACTATCCATAGCACGCAGCGACTCGTGAGCGGTGAGATCAACTTGCAGAGGCGTCATTGAAACTCGGCCATGCTCAATTGCATAAAAGTCCGTGCCCTCTCCTGCATCTTGCTCCTTTCCTGGTGGCCCTAACCAATAAATGTCATGGCCTCTCGGATCTTTCTGCTTGATCATATTCTCTGCGTGATGACGTGCACCTAAACGAGTAACTTCAATTTCACCTAAATTCTCTGATGGTAAGTCCGGCACGTTTACGTTCAGTAGACGATTTGTTGGAATCGGCGACGCTAAATGCTGTTGTACAATTTGACGTGCAATTCTAGCGGCGGATTCGAAATGTCGCTTACCCACTAGAGAAAAAGCCACCGACTGAACGCCAAGGAAATGACCTTCCATGGCTGCTGCTACTGTTCCAGAATAAAGAACATCATCACCCAAATTAGCGCCATGGTTGATTCCTGACAGAACAAGATCAGGCAAATCATCTTTCATTAGCTCATTCAGCGCGAAATGCACACAATCCGTGGGCGTGCCTTGCACTGAGTAGATATTTGGGGCAATTTCAGTCACGCGTAATGGTTGTTCTAATGTGAGTGAATTCGAAGCACCTGAACGATTTCGATCAGGTGCGACAATGGTCACTTCAGCGATATCTCTCAACTCATCAGCGAGGGCATGAATCCCTTGAGCATGAACACCATCATCATTGCTGATTAAGACTCTTAAGGGCTTCGGGTTTCGTGAATCCTGTTCCATTAGTATTCTCTTTCTACTTCAACCTCATTAACTAACTCACGAACAATAGAGGTCGCAAAAGATCCCGCATCCAGTGAGAAAGTCAGCGTAATGTTGTTACCTTCAACCGTCCAAGCTAAATCTTTTGGCTTTAGCGCAATATCGCGACGGTCGTGGCGCATGCGATTACCACGAATCAGCGCCATGAGGTCAGGCTCTTCGTCTAAAAACGGTTGTTCTAATGCCAGAGCCTCAGCTTGAGTAGGCAGTGCATTATCGCCAGCAAGCGCAGCGGTAATTGCCGCTTCACCTTGCGCAAATTGCACTTGCAGATCAGCTATGTTGTTTACATCAATCAACTGAGTGCCAGAATTCGTCTGTGCAATGTCACCATCAATGAACTTATCAAACGCACCATTCTCTAGACGAGCTGAAACGATGCGGTTGAAAATCCACGAACGAGCCGCTGATAAATACATACTGCGCTTGTTTTGATTGCGGGTACGAACGTTTTCGCGTCCCCATCGACGTGCTTCTTCAAGGTTGTTACCATCGTTACCAAAACGCTGACTACCAAAGTAGTTTGGCACGCCAACTTGTTTCACTTTTTCAAGACGTTGCTCTACATCCGCTATATCTGTCACTTCAGACAAAGTAACCACGAACTCGTTCCCTACTAGGTCACCAGGACGCAGTTTTTTATTGTGACGATCTGTTGCAAGGATTTCGATACTTGGGTATTGAGCCAAAAACGCTGAAAAATCTGGCGTTTCACCTTTTGGTAAATGGACACTTAACCACTGTTCCGTCACCGCATGACGGTCTTTAAGACCCGCCCAGCTAACGTCTTTCGACTTAACACCACAGGCTTTTGCTAACTCGTTAGCAACGAAGCTGGTGTTCTCGCCCGTTTTACGGATACGAACCATTAAGTGCTCGCCTTCGCCCGTAAAGGCAAAACCTAAATCTTCGCGAACCTGAAAATGCTCTGGCTGCGCTTTAATTTTTGCCGATGCAACTGGCTTACCCGTTAGGTAAGCCAATGAAGATAAAATGTCTGACATGATGTGTTTCCGCTGATATCACAGCTTAGAGGAGCAAATTGCTAGTTATTGCTTAAACAGAAGTACAACGGCTTCCGTTGCAATGCCTTCTTTGCGTCCAGTAAAACCGAGACGTTCTGTCGTCGTCGCTTTTACGTTAATGTTACTAATGTCGGTTTCTAGGTCTTCGGCTATCGCCGCACACATTGCGTCAATGTGTGGTGCCATTTTAGGCGCTTGTGCCATGATGGTTACATCAGCATTGCCAAGACGGTAGCCTTGCTCTTTAACTCGACGGTAAACGTCTTTCAGTAATTCACGACTGTTTGCGCCTTTCCATTTATCATCCGTATCTGGGAAATGACGACCAATATCGCCGGCAGCAATCGCGCCCAGCAGAGCATCCGTTAACGCATGCAACGCTACATCGCCATCTGAGTGAGCAATCAAACCTTGCTCATAAGGGATTGCTACACCACCAATAATGACTGGGCCTTCACCACCGAATTTATGTACATCGAAACCATGACCAATTCGAATCATTTTCTATCCTTTCTTTATTCGCCGCGCTCACGGCTTAGATAAAACTCGGCTAACGCAAGATCTTCTGGCTGAGTGATTTTTATATTGTTCGCATTCCCTTGAACTAAGGCTGGCTTCTCGCCTAACCATTCCAAAGCCGAGGCTTCATCGGTAATGGTTACACCCTGTTCTAATGCGTCAGCCAGTGCTTGAGTAAGCTGCTGAGTTTTAAACATTTGTGGAGTAAGTGCATGCCACAATGCTTCTCTATCTACCGTATGATCGATATCTTGTACTGCGTTTGCTCGCTTCATTGTATCTCTCACAGGAGATGCGAGAATGCCACCCGTTGAGTGGGCGCAGCAAACATCAATCAAACGGTCAATGTCGGATGTTAATACACATGGCCTCGCAGCGTCGTGGACTAATACCCACTCGCTTTCCAGATGCTCATTGACATAGTTTAGCCCTGATAACACAGAGTCTGCTCTTTCTTTACCACCAGCTACACGAATCACATCTGGGTGCTTAGCAATGGACAATTCTGGGTAATATGGGTCGCCGTCAGTAATGGCAACGACAACCTTAGAAATATTTGGGTGGGAAAGCAGTTTCTCTACGGTATGTTCCAGTACCGCTTTACCTTCGATCAATAAATATTGCTTAGGGCGATCTGCCTTCATTCTGCTACCCACACCCGCAGCTGGCACAATTGCGATATGCGATGAGTTCATATCCAACATTTTAATGGTTTTCCTCACCTATAATGCGGTAAAAAGTCTCGCCATCTTTAACTAAACCGAGCTCATGACGCGCACGTTCTTCAATCGCATCAAGACCTTGCCTTAAGTCATCAATCTCAGCGAACATTTCATTGTTGCGAGCTTGTAGCTTGCTGTTCACTTGTTGCTGAACTTCAATTTCATCTTTTACTGTGTAGTAGTCAGACACTCCGTTTTTACCAAACCATAGAGTGTATTGAAGCAAGCCAAACAGTAGCGTAAGGGCTATAACAAAGATTCGCATATCGCTGCTAACATTCTGTACCGGAAGGAATTAGATAAGGTGACATATATAGCATAAATGCGAGGTTGCCTCTAGGGGAGAAAGGGAGACTCACACGCTCCTTACAAGAAATAAGCAGCAAAATGAAACAAGCTCATAGGAAGCGCTCCTTACCCATGACCAAAGTAAGAGCCAAAAATACAAACCTATAAATACAAAAAACCGCCGTAGCGAGGGTTTCAAAAAGCTATTTAGCGAAACTTTACTCAATAAGAATTAAGCTTGATCTTTAACTTCTTTGAGACCGCTTACTTGAAACATGGAGGAGTGCGCTCACTTAGCGCTTCCGTTATATAAAAAAACACCCCGCCAAAGCAGGGTGTTTTAAAAGCTTTAAGTTAAGCCGTTAACTCAGTTAAGAATTAAGCCTGACCTTTAACTTCTTTGAGACCGCTTCCTTGAAACATGGAGGAGCGCGCTCACTTAGAGCTTCCGTCATATAAAAAACGCCCCGCAAGTGCGAGGCGTTTTCAAAAGCTTTAAGTTAAGCGGTTAATTCAATTAAGAATTAAGCTTGACCTTTAACTTCTTTAAGACCGTTGAAAGGAGCGCGCTCACCTAGAGCTTCCTCGATACGGATTAGCTGGTTGTACTTAGCAACACGGTCAGAACGGCTCATAGAACCAGTTTTGATTTGACCTGCAGCTGTACCTACCGCTAGGTCAGCGATAGTTGCATCTTCAGTTTCGCCAGAACGGTGAGAGATTACTGCTGTGTAACCTGCGTCTTTAGCCATCTTGATTGCAGCTAGAGTCTCAGTTAGAGAACCGATTTGGTTGAACTTGATAAGGATAGAGTTAGCTACGCCTTTCTCGATACCTTCAGCAAGGATCTTAGTGTTAGTAACGAATAGATCGTCACCTACTAGTTGAAGCTTGTCACCTAGTAGTTCTGTTTGGTGCTTGAAGCCATCCCAGTCAGACTCGTCTAGACCGTCTTCGATAGAAACGATTGGGAATTGGTTAGCTAGCTCAGCTAGGTAGTGGTTGAACTCTTCAGAAGTGAAAGTTTTACCTTCGCCTTTCATGTTGTAGATGCCAGCTTCTTTGTCGAAGAACTCAGATGCAGCACAGTCCATAGCTAGAGTAACGTCTTTACCTAGTTCGTAACCAGCAGCTGCAACAGCTTCTGCGATAACTTCTAGAGCTTCAGCGTTAGATTTAAGGTTAGGAGCGAAACCACCTTCATCACCAACTGCAGTGCTGTAGCCTTTAGACTTAAGAACTTTAGCTAGGTTGTGGAATACTTCTGCACCGATACGTAGACCTTCTTTAAGAGTCTTAGCGCCAACTGGTTGGATCATGAACTCTTGGATGTCAACGTTGTTGTCTGCGTGCTCGCCACCGTTGATGATGTTCATCATTGGTAGAGGCATAGAGAACTGACCTGCAGTGCCGTTTAGCTCAGCGATGTGCTCGTATAGGGGCATGCCTTTCGCAGCAGCAGCAGCTTTAGCGTTTGCTAGAGAAACAGCTAGGATAGCGTTAGCACCGAATTTAGATTTGTTTTCAGTGCCGTCTAGTTCGATCATTACTGCGTCGATTGCAGCTTGGTCTTTAGCGTCTTTGCCAACTAGAGCTTCAGCGATTGGGCCGTTTACAGCTTCAACTGCTTTAAGAACACCTTTACCTAGGAAACGTGCTTTGTCACCGTCACGTAGCTCAAGAGCTTCGCGAGAACCAGTAGATGCGCCAGATGGAGCTGCCGCCATACCTACGAAACCGCCTTCTAGGTGTACTTCAGCTTCTACAGTTGGGTTACCACGTGAGTCGATGATTTCACGACCTAGAACTTTAACGATCTTAGACATTAATGTTTCCTCTCGTTTCAAATATAAATGTCAATCTTAAAGGGCAGCAGCACAACCTTCGCCGCCGCCCGTATCCTTTTACTTCTCGAATTCGCCGCGTGCGTTTTGGCCCGCAGCCTTAACAAAACCTGCAAACAATGGATGTCCATCGCGAGGAGTCGAGGTGAATTCTGGGTGGAACTGAGCCGCTACAAACCATGGGTGAGCTGGGTTCTCAATCATTTCCACTAACTTCTTGTCCGCAGATAGACCTGATACTTTTAGGCCTGCTTTTTCGATTTGCGGACGAAGCACGTTATTCACTTCGTAACGGTGACGGTGACGTTCATGGATCGTCGCGCTACCGTACAGTTCACGAGCTTTAGTCCCTTTCTCTAGGTGACACAGCTGTGAACCAAGACGCATCGTACCGCCTAGGTCAGACTTTTCAGTACGCTCTTCTACGCTACCTGATTCGTCTACCCACTCTGTGATCAAACCTACCACAGGGTACTTAGTCTCTTTGTTAAATTCTGTTGAATGTGCACCTTCCATACCCGCAACGTTACGCGCGTATTCGATTAGTGCAACTTGCATACCCAAACAAATACCTAGGTAAGGCACGTTATTTTCACGTGCATATTGAGCCGCACGGATCTTGCCTTCAATACCACGATCGCCGAAGCCACCTGGTACTAGGATTGCGTCCAAACCTTCTAGAAGTTCAACGCCTTTTGTTTCGATATCTTGTGAGTCTACATACTTAATTGTGACGCTTAGACGGTTTTTCAAGCCAGCGTGTTTAAGCGCTTCGTTCACAGATTTGTATGCATCTGGTAATTCAATGTATTTACCAACCATACCGATGGTTACTTCACCAGTAGGATTTGCTTCTTCGTAGATAACCTGTTCCCATTCAGAAAGGTCTGCTTCAGGAGCAGTAATACCAAAGCGAGCACACACAAGGTCATCTAGCCCTTGAGATTTAATCAACTGAGGGATCTTGTAGATAGAGTCTACATCCTTCATTGAAATTACTGCTTTTTCTGGAACATTACAGAACAGTGCGATTTTTTTACGCTCATTCGCAGGAATAACGCGATCGCTACGGCAAACTAGGATGTCTGGCTGAATACCGATAGATAGAAGTTCTTTTACAGAGTGTTGCGTCGGCTTAGTTTTCACTTCGCCCGCTGCCGCTAGGTAAGGAACAAGTGTTAGGTGCATGAACATTGCGCGCTCACGGCCTAGCTCAACAGCTAGCTGACGAATCGCTTCCATAAATGGTAGTGATTCGATATCACCAACAGTACCGCCAACTTCAACGATAGCCACATCATGGCCTTCAGAACCTGCAATAACGCGATCTTTGATTGCGTTAGTGATATGAGGGATAACTTGAATAGTTGCGCCTAGGTAGTCACCACGACGTTCTTTACGAAGTACGTCGGCATAAACACGACCTGCAGTGAAGTTGTTACGCTTGGTCATCTTGGTACGGATGAAACGCTCGTAGTGACCAAGGTCAAGGTCAGTCTCTGCGCCATCTTCTGTAACGAACACTTCACCGTGCTGAGTAGGGCTCATTGTGCCCGGGTCAACGTTGATGTAAGGGTCAAGCTTCATCATAGTCACTTTAAGACCACGAGCTTCTAGAATAGCCGCAAGAGATGCTGCTGCAATACCTTTACCTAGAGAGGATACAACCCCGCCAGTAACAAAAATGTAATTTGTCGTCATGTTTAACCTGAAATTGGTTGAATGAGGGAAATGGAGTGCTTCTGGACGGGAGATAAATATACCAGAAGCTCCTTACCGCCACAACGTGAAATCTATCACACCGTAATTTTTTATTTTTTGCTTCAAATCAAAGTGAGCAAAGACAAACCAAAGTCCGTTTTCGTGTAACCAAACAAGCTGACCTTATATTATGTATTCTGCCAGTTTACCTCTGCCTCGATTCTTCTTGTTTTACTTCATCCCAAAAATGGTCAAGTTCTGATAAAGAACAATCTGTAAGTACTTTGCCTGACTGCTGGACCTTGCCTTCAACTTGTTTAAAACGTCGCGCAAACTTTACGTTTGCTTTTCCTAGCGCGACTTCTGGGTTTTTATCAAGGTGGCGAGCCAAATTGACAGTCGCAAATAGCAAATCACCGAGCTCCAACTCAACTTTCTCTTCATCGGGCTGAACTTGCAGTGCCTCTTCCATGACTTCGTCAATTTCTTCTCGTACTTTATCGACAACCGGGCCAAGTGAATCCCAATCAAACCCAAATTTTGCACATTTTTTCTGAATTTTTGTAGCACGAGAAAGTGCCGGTAAAGAGTTTGGTATTGAGTCTAGGATACTTTCTTCCGCTTTGCCTACTAGGGCTTTTTCTTTTGCTTTTTCCGCTTCCCAGTTCGCGTTAATTTCCTCGTCAGATTCAAACTCAACATCTGAAAAAACATGCGGGTGGCGACGAGTCAGTTTTTCGTTCACGGTTTCGACGACATCCGAAAAGTCGAACAGCTCTTGCTCTTTCGCTAGCTGACTGTAAAAAATCACCTGAAACAACAAATCCCCTAGCTCTTCTTTTAGATTGGGCCAATCTCGATTTTGAATCGCGTCCACCACCTCGTAGGTTTCTTCTATTGTATGCGGAACGATGGTGTCAAAGGTTTGTTTTAAGTCCCAAGGGCAACCGTTTTCTGGGTCACGCAGCTTCGCCATGATTTGTTCTAACTGTTCAATTGGATGACTCATTTTTGTTCCTTTAAACCTTTCTATTAAAGAAAAAGGTGAGCAGCCAAAACCACTCACCTTCTACATTATATTTTCTCAGCAGCTTTCACTAAGTAATTGTTACTTTGACAAGGCAACAAATTTTCGCGACCCCTGAGCATAGCTCGCCTATGTGATACCCCTGAGCCGGCACGTCGGAATAAGTGCAGCTAACGCAGAGAAAAAGCCAAATATGACGCAAGTGTAACTCTGTAAATAGTTGAAGTTGTAGCTAGGCGACAAACAAACGAGACTCCATCACATGGTTCACCATGTGATGAGCCTGGGCCGGCACTCCGGAGTGCGTGCAGTCAACAACGCTACAACGATAACTATGACGAGAGTTTTAGCCGAGGCGTTTCACCGTCATGACATCCTTGATCTGTTCCACACGCTTCGAAACCCGCGAAAGCACCTCAATATTGGTGACTTCTAGGTCAAAGTCCATGATGGCAAGTTGACGTCTGTAGTCGACTCGGTTCTTCATACTGGTCACTTTGATCTTTTCGTTGGCGAACAGTGTCGTAATGTCTTTGAGTAGACCACCTCGCTCCATCGCTTCAACACGCACGGTGAGGATGTATGACCCCACAAAGCCGCTGCCCCAGACTGTATCGATGATGCGCTCTGGCGCATGATGGCGCAGTTCTTCTAACTGTTCACAGTCACTACGGTGTACTGAAATCCCACGACCTTGCGTTATGTAACCAGAGATATCGTCACCTGGAATTGGCTGACAGCAACGTGCTAGATGTGTCATTAGGTTATCGACGCCTTCTACTACAACTGCGTCTTTTTTCGGTCGGCTTTGCGCGGGTGATTTATGCTCAGCTTCTTGCAGTTTTTCCAGTGCTTGCTGGTCTTCTTCCTCTGCCGTTGGCTTGTTAACTAACGCGTTGATATGGTTAATGATTTGGTTGATGCGCAAATCACCGCTACCTACCCCAACATACAATTCATCTGGTGTTTTGACGTTAAACCGCTTGAGGGCGTAATGCTCTGCATCTTTTAACGTTGCGCCAATTTTGGCTAACTCATGCTCAAGGATTTCACGACCTGCTTCAAGGTTCTTCTCACGGCTTTGTTTTCGGAACCAGGCGTTAATTTTGGCACGCGCACGACCAGAATGAACGAAGCCTAATGATGGGTTTAACCAGTCACGTGATGGGTTAGGTTCTTTCTGAGTGATAATCTCGACTTGGTCACCCATATGTAATTTATGCGTGAACGGCACAATACGACCTCCGACTTTGGCACCGATACAACGGTGTCCCACTTCGGAGTGAATGTGATAGGCAAAATCTAGCGGCGTTGCCCCCATTGGCAAATCGACAACATCACCACGTGGTGTAAAGGCATAAACACGGTCATCAAAGACTTGGCTACGCAGCTCATCGAGCATTTCGCCAGAGTCAGACATTTCTTCTTGCCAATCCAGTAGCTTACGCAGCCACGTGATCTTCTCATCATAACCGCTTCGGCTGCTTGCCCCTTCTTTATATTTCCAGTGCGCTGCAACCCCCAGCTCCGACTCTTCATGCATTTGCTTGGTACGAATCTGGATCTCGATGGTTTTGCCTTCTGGCCCTAGAATTACTGTATGGATCGATTGATAACCGTTTGGTTTAGGGTTAGCAACGTAGTCATCAAACTCGCTCGGTAGATGCTTGTATTTGGTGTGAACTACGCCTAAAGCCGCGTAACAATCTTGCAGTTTGTCTGCGATGATACGCACTGCTCGAACATCAAACAGCTCATCAAAGGCCAAACTCTTTTTCTGCATTTTTCGCCAAATGCTGTAGATGTGCTTAGGTCGACCACTCACTTCGGCATTGATGCCCGACACTTCCATTTCGTGCGTGAGGTCTTCAACAAAGTCTTTGATGTACTGTTCACGAACGATGCGCCTCTCAGAAAGCTGTTTGGCAATTTGTTTGTAAGTTTCCGGTTGTTGGTAGCGGAAAGCGTAATCTTCAATTTCCCATTTCAGCTGACCGATGCCTAATCGGTTTGCTAGCGGCGCATAGATGTTGGCACACTCTTTTGCCGCCGCACGTCGAACTTCATCTGGCGCTTTTTTAACTTCAATAAGGTTACAAATTCGTTCCGCGAGCTTGATAACTACGCAGCGGAAGTCATCCACCATGGCAAGCAGCATGCGGCGTACGTTATCTACCTGAGATGACGCTGCACTGCCTTCCATGTTGACGTTGAGTTGGCCAATAGCAGCCATTTCTTCAACGCCGTCGATTAATTTTATGATTTCTTTGCTGTATTTCTCTTCCAGAATTTCTCTGTTAAAAGCACCACTTGAAACCAAAGGAAACAGTTGAGCAGCCACTAAAGTGGCTTGATCCATAGACAAGGTGATTAAAATTTCGATCATTTCTCGTCCACGCCACAACAACAGCTCCGCTTGCTCGTTATCAGCTAATACCGTCTGGCAATCTCGATATACTTCGATTAAGCGTGAGGCTGTGTTTTTCTCTTGTCCTAGGCTAGCCACCCAGTTTTCGAGTTCAAACTGTTCATCTTGGTTTAAATGCGCGCTTCTTACCGCAACCATCTCATCATCCTAATTATTATATTCGTGTGGTTTGACTAACACCGTCCAGGTTAGTTCTTTTTACCGCGCGTACACGCTGGCTTTATGACCACCCACCACAAATAAGGGGTCAAAGTCCTAAAGTTAGGACTTTTCAAACAATGCCATCGATTCTAGATGACTGGTATGAGGGAACATATCCAGCATACCTAATTTAGTTAATTTATAGCCTTGCTCTATCAAGCTTTGACTATCCCTAGCAAGGGTAGCAGGATTACAAGAAACATAAACTACACGCTGTGCGCCAAGCTCAGAAACTTGATCGATGATCCCACTCGCTCCCGCGCGTGCCGGGTCTAATAATACTTTATCAAACCGCTCTGCGGCCCAGGCTTGGCCTTCAAAATCTTGCTCAAGGTTAGCGTGATAAAATTGCGCGTTATTGATTTGGTTCAAAGATGCATTGTTTGTGGCTTTTTCTACCATCTCTGCAACACCCTCTACTCCAACCACGTACTTAGCTAATTTCGCAACTGGTAAACTAAAGTTGCCTAAGCCACAGAACAAATCTAACACTCGGTCACTCTTTTGTGGGTCTAACCACTCAACCGCTTGTTTGACCATTTGTTGGTTTACACCTTGGTTTACTTGAATAAAGTTATTTGGTGCAAAAGGGATTTTCACTCCAACTTCTTGATAAAAAGGCATATCGCCTTCGATAAGGTCTAATTGTTCTGTCGATGGCATTAAGTACAACGATGCGCCATGACGTTTTGCCAACTCCGTTAGAGATTGAGCTTCACTCGTTGTCAGAGCGCTCAAGTGGCGCAGCGTAATACACGGCCCATTATCACCAAGTACCAGCTCTACATGACCCAATTGTTCAGGCTTTTTGAACGCTTTTAGCGCTGAGTAAATCTCTGGCAGCAAAACATTCAGTTCCGGTGCCAGCACTGGGCAATCGGTCACTTGCGCAATTTGCTTACTCTGCTTTTTACGGAAACCAAAATGTAGCTGACGTGTTTTTTTATCAACAAACAAGCTCACTCTCGCACGGCGACGGTAGGCCTGCGAATATCCCAATAACGGGGCATCTAGTTCAATGTCACTGCCTGAAAATTTTCGCATTAGCTGACGCAACGTTTGCTGTTTGTACGTCAATTGTTGGTCATAATCTAGATGCTGCAAATCACAGCCACCGCACTCATGATAATGTGGGCAAAATGGCTCCACACGAGCTTCACTCGGCTTAAGGATTTTAATCAACTTACCGCGAGCGTATTTGCTCTTTTCTTCCACCAATTGAGTGACCACCTCCTCACCCGGCAGTGCTCCATCAATAAACAATGGCTTCTTTTTGAGGTAAGCAATGCCTGCGCCGTGGTGATCTAAACGCTCTACTTGCACTGCTTGGTGCCGAGTATTGAGTTGGGTTTTCTTTTTCGGTTGAAAGATGCGTGCCATGCTCTATGCCTGATTTATGTGTAATTGCTCTTCGGCTTCACTATTCTTGATTGCAGCCGTTGTGTGATTCGAGTGACTTGATTATGCTTACCGTTTATTCGGTGACGTCACTTCTTTGCTCAAGGCTTTATCGTGCGCTTGAGAAATAATGCGTTATTTTCCCATATCCAGACTCCGATGTAATTAGATAACATGACCAGATATGGCTTACGAGCACGTGTAATTACACTAACTCTCGCTCCCACTCTCATTATTGGTTTATTACTGAGCGGCTTTTTCTCATTTAACCGCTACCAAGACCTTGAGAAACAAGTTATCACCACTGGTAACAGCATTATTGAGCCGCTGGCGATTGCCAGTGAAACTCATCTACTATCAGAAAGCCGAGAGGCGGTACGTCGCTTGATAAGCTACGCGCACCGCAAAAACTCCAAACTGGTTCGTAGTATCGCGGTATTTGATGAACATCATGAGCTCTTTGTGACCTCTAACTTTCATCCTAATTTTGAAGCCTTGATGTTTCCCAAAGATAAACCGATCCCGCAACTGGGTAATTCGGAAATCTACGAAAACTCACTGATATTGCGTGTCCCCATTTTGTCAGAAGGTCACTACTTAGCGGAGTTGTCGAACGAAAGCCAAGGCACAAAAGCGATTGGTTACATCGCCGTCGAGTTAGATCTCTCCTCCTTGAGGCTGCAACAGTATCAAGAAGTCTTCTCTGCTTTTTTAGTTCTGGTTCTCGGTCTTGGCTTAGCAAGTGTGTTTGCTTCACGTCTAATGCACGATGTGACCCAACCTATCACCCACATGAAGAATGTCGTTGACCGCATTCGCCGTGGTCATCTGGATGTGCGTATCGAAGGCAAAATGCACGGTGAGTTAGACCAGCTAAAAAATGGCATCAACGCCATGGCGGTATCGTTATCAGAATATCACGTGGAGATGCAGCACAGTATAGACCAAGCCACGTCCGACTTACGTGAAACGCTTGAGCAGCTAGAAATTCAGAACGTTGAGTTGGATATCGCGAAGAAACGCGCGCAAGAAGCGGCCAGGGTTAAGTCAGAGTTCTTGGCGAACATGTCGCACGAGCTGCGTACTCCGCTCAATGGGGTGATTGGCTTTACTCGTCAAATGCTTAAAACGCAGCTTTCTAACAGCCAAACGGATTACCTACAGACGATTGAGAAATCGGCGAACAACCTGCTGAATATCATCAATGACATTCTCGACTTCTCGAAACTTGAAGCGGGTAAGCTGGCACTCGAAAACATTCCTTTTGATTTCCGAGAAAGTTTAGAAGAGGTAATTAACCTACAAGCCACAAGTGCACATGAGAAAGGGTTAGAAATCACCCTAAAAGTGGACCCTAAAATTCCACCAGGTTTAGTTGGGGATCCACTACGTATCCAGCAAATTTTGACGAACTTAGTCGGTAACTCAATCAAGTTTACCGAGCGAGGCAACATTGATGTTAGCGTAGAAATGCGCTCTCAATCAGGAGACTCCGTCGAACTGCAATTCATGGTGCGTGATACCGGTATTGGTATCTCTGAGCGTCAGCAAGCGCAGTTGTTCCAAGCCTTTAGCCAAGCAGATGCAAGTATTTCACGTCGTTACGGCGGTACTGGTCTTGGTCTGGTTATCACTCAGAAACTGGTGAGCCAGATGGGCGGCGAAATCAGTTTAACCAGCCGTCTACACCAAGGTTCAACCTTCTGGTTTACGGTGCGCTTGCACTCAACCGAGATGCCAATGAGCGAACTGATTGAAGTGGAACTTCTGACTGGGAAGCAGTTACTGCTGATTGAACCAAACATGCAAGCCGCATCCGTAACCCAACAGATTCTAAGTCAGGAGGGTATTTTAGTAACCTACCGCTCTTCGCTACCAAACAACGAAGAACAATATGATTATGTACTGTTGAATTTAGCGGCCAACCAGACTCACGATGCGGAAGTTATTACACCTTGGATAGAACAAGCGAAACGCATGGCTCCGAGTGTTCTCCTAGGGACACCGAGTACCGAATTGGCGCTTGCGGACCAAATAATGACAGAGCATCACGTCCAGTGCCTGACGAAACCATTGTCTCGCCGTAAGTTGCTACAAAGCCTGATTAGCGAACATGTAGAATCGCCACCGGTATTAAGCGCTCCAATTACGCCAAGCGAAGGGGACCGTTTACCTCTCACTGTACTAGCAGTGGATGACAACCCTGCAAACTTGAAGCTGATCTCTGCACTGCTCCGCGAACGAGTAGAAACCGTCACCGCCTGTAGCAATGGCCAGCAAGCGGTGAACCTGGCGACAGAGAAAAAGTACGATTTAATCTTCATGGATATTCAAATGCCACAAATGGATGGGGTGACCGCTTGTAAGCACATTAAAGAGTTGGAGCTAAATAAAGACACGCCAGTGATTGCGGTAACGGCACATGCCATGGCAGGGGAACGAGACCGCTTGCTCTCGGCAGGAATGGATGACTACTTGACCAAACCTATTGAAGAGCATGTGCTACAACAGGTTTTGGTTCACTGGAACCCAAATGCTTGTACAGAGAGCATTGGCAAAGTCGCCCCTTCATACGTTGATGAACCTGAAGGAAGCGCACCACAATCCGTTTCTTCGCCTCAGCAGGATGTGATTATTGATTGGCAAGCAGCCTTGAAACAGAGCGCGAATAAAGAGGATCTCGCTAAAGACATGCTACGCATGTTGATTGAGTTCATCCCTGAAGTAGAAGCAGTCGTTGACCAAGCTCTGGAGCAAGAAGATATCTCTCGTGATGACCTAATTCATGTCATCCATAAGCTGCACGGCAGTAGTTCATATTGTGGCGTTCCAAGACTGAAGTCACTCTGTGCGACGCTTGAGCAAGCACTGCGCTCAGGGATCAGTCTTGAGGAGGTTGAGCCTGAAATGTTCGAGCTGCAAGATGAAATGATTAAAGTAACAACAACCGCAAAGTTATACCTTGAACAGTGATCTATTGAAGAGAAACAAAAGCCAGAGCAAATGCTCTGGCTTTTTAGTATTTTGTTTAAGACTTACAAGCTAGGATTCAAAAATGACCGTCGCCACAGCGTAATGACGCTCATCGGAAATGGACAGGTGAATGTGGTTAACGCCCATCGCATCCGCTATTTGCTTGGCTGTGCCCGTCAATGCGAGCACTGGTTTTCCAAGCTCATCGTTCGAGATGGAAAAGTCGTGAAACGTGACCCCTTTTGCGATCCCTGTTCCCAATGCTTTTGAGGCCGCTTCTTTAACTGCAAAGCGCTTAGCAAGATAACGACCTTGCAGCTTAAGCTGTGAGAATTTGGCCA
Organism: Vibrio sp. D417a; assembly: GCF_030248595.1. Taxonomy (NCBI): domain Bacteria; kingdom Pseudomonadati; phylum Pseudomonadota; class Gammaproteobacteria; order Vibrionales; family Vibrionaceae; genus Vibrio; species Vibrio sp. D417a. Next base: position 339,534 of record NZ_JAHGAM010000011.1, read on the forward strand.
TTTCTTCTTCTGAAAGAATCCGCTGAGCAAAAGGTTCACCACTACGAGCTAACGCTTTTTCAATACGCTCAATTTCTGCAATGTCGGTCCCTAACCCTATAATCGCCATCTAGATAGCCCTATGACTGGCGAGCCTCAATCATCAGTGCTTTCATGTCAGCAACCGCTTTATTTAAACCATCAAATACCGCGCGACCAATGATTGAGTGACCAATGTTGAGTTCGTAAATTTCTGGTAATGCAGCAATTGGTGCGACATTGTGATAAGTCAGGCCATGCCCGGCATTAACAATAATACCTAGGTCATGTGCATAACTCGCACCAGCAGCAATCTTCTTCAGTTCAGCTTGCTGTTCGTCTTCTGTCGTCGCATCTGCATAGTGGCCAGTATGTAGCTCAATAAACGGAGCGCCACACTTTTTCGCAGCTTCAATCTGTTGACGGTCAGCATCAATAAAGAGCGAAACTTTAATGCCGGCATCTGTCAGCTTTTTCGTCGCAGCTTTAATTTTTTCAAGCTGCCCTACTACATCTAAGCCACCTTCCGTCGTCAGTTCTTCACGCTTTTCAGGCACTAGACACACAAACTCTGGTTTAGTTTGCAGCGCAATCTCAACCATTTCGTCCGTCACTGCCATCTCTAGATTCATACGCGTTTGAATGGTTTCACGCAGAATACGTACATCACGATCCAAAATATGGCGACGGTCTTCACGTAAGTGGATAGTGATACCGTCCGCGCCTGCACGCTCTGCAATTTCAGCAGCGTGAACAGGATCCGGGTATTTTGTACCACGTGCATTACGTAGAGTGGCAATATGGTCGATATTGACGCCTAAATAAATTGAGCTCATTTTCCGTTACTCCGTGCTCTGGGGGTCTGAATGAAAAATTCACGACTTTTTAAAGGTTTGCCGCCAAGATACGGCTTTAAGGCTATACGTGTAAAGCGTTTTGCCGCTTTTAGCTGCTCTTTAGTGACGAACCGCCGCTCACTGATAGCAATCAGTTCATTCCCTAAAAACGTTAGGTTATCGCGCCTAACCGAAGCAATAAACCCTTTCTGTTCCCGGTAACGATAGGTCATTTCTGGGTCGACGGGCTCGCCGGTACCTGCACAATGCAAAAAATCCACGCCATACCCCATCGCAGACAACAAGGCTAACTCAAAACGACGCAGTGCAGGCTCAGGGTTCTCGTTGTGCGCCAACTCGGTTAACGCATGCAAATAATCATGAAATAGTGCTGGCATCGGCACTTCAGCCATCAAAATACGGCCAATCAGTTCATTGACGTACATGGCTGAGTAGAGATTAATGCCCGTTAACGGCAAACCTAGGCTTATCGGCTCGGCTTGACGCAAAGTTTTCATTGAGCCTTTCCCCGACCATTTAAGTAATAGCGGGGTAAAAGGTTGCAATGCGCCTTTTAAGTTCGAACGCTTACTGCGCGCGCCTTTGGCCATTAAAGTCATTCGGCCATATTCCTCACTAAATACATCAAGGATTAAGCTCGATTCACTGTAAGGGCGTCGGTGCAATACAAAACAGCGCTGTAAACCTTCGGAAGACAGATTACTCATCTAAGTCATTGTGCCTAAAAAGTGTGAAATAAAAAATAAGGAGCCGAGCGGCTCCTTATTTTAATCGATACTGATTTTTCATCGATGTTGGAGCGAAGCACCTTCGCAGCCAAGATTATAAATCGTCTATATAACCCAACGATCGCAACGCTCGTTCGTCGTCTGCCCAGCCAGATTTCACTTTTACCCAAGTTTCTAGGTAAACCTTACGACCGAACAATTCTTCCATATCTAAACGCGCTTCGCGACCAATGGTTTTAATCTTCTCGCCGCCTTTGCCAATCACCATTTTCTTCTGGCCATTACGCTCAACAAGAATCAAGGCATTGATGTGGAAACCGTCGGTTTCTGGGTTGTAATCAAAACGCTCAATCTCAACCGTTACTGAGTATGGCAGCTCTTCACCAGTAAAGCGCATCAGCTTTTCACGCACAATCTCAGACGCCATAAAACGCTGAGAACGGTCAGTCACGTATTCTTCTGGGAAGTGATGCGTTGCTTTAGGTAAGTGATTACGCACGTGCTTACGCAGTACATCAATGTTCTTACCTTGCTTGGCAGAGATTGGCACAACATCCACGAAGTCCATCTTCTTCGACATCTCCGCCATGTGTAGCATCACGTCGTTACGATCTTGTACGTTGTCGACTTTGTTTACACAAAGCACAACTGGGAAGTTCGATTTTTGAAGTTTGGTCAGCACCATCTCATCGTCTTTAGTCCAATGCGTACCATCGACTAAGAAGAACACAAGGTTTACATCACTCAATGACGAGTTAGCAGCACGGTTCATCAAACGGTTGATCGCACGCTTTTCTTCAATGTGAAGTCCAGGCGTGTCGACGTAAATCGCTTGGTAATCGCCGTCCGTATCCACACCCATAATACGGTGGCGTGTCGTTTGCGGCTTACGAGAGGTGATCGAAATCTTCTGACCCAAAATCTTGTTCAAAAGTGTCGACTTACCTACGTTTGGACGACCAACAATCGCAATAAAGCCACAGTGTTGGTTTTCTGGCGAGCTTGGCTCACCCTGTGATGCGAAAAACGCATCGATATCGAATTCGTTATCAGCCATTTGTTAATTGCTCAAGTGCTGTTTCAGCAGCCGCTTGTTCTGCCTTGCGGCGGCTGGTGCCTTTACCGATTACAGGCTTATCCACACCTGCTACTTCGCACTCAACCGTGAACTCTTGGTTGTGCGCTTCACCTTTAATATTAGTCACTGTGTAGACAGGCAGCGGTTTTCTTCTGCCTTGTAGGAACTCTTGTAGGCGAGTTTTCGGATCTTTCTGTGAAACGCCTGGTTTAATGGCTTCAAGGCGTGACTGATACCAACTCAGTACAATGCCTCGCACAACTTCAAGATCACTGTCTAGGTAAATTGCGCCAATAATGGCTTCAACCGCATCGGCTAAAATAGAGTCTCGGCGAAAACCGCCACTCTTCAATTCACCTGGACCTAATTTTAAATAATCTCCTAGATCGAATTCACGACCCAGTTCCGCCAATGTATGTCCGCGAACCAAAGTAGCACGCATGCGGCTCATGTCACCTTCGTTCACTTTTGGGAAACGATGGTACAGATCATCAGCGATGACAAAACTTAAAATTGAATCGCCCAGAAACTCAAGACGTTCATTGTGCTTACTGTTGGCGCTGCGGTGCGTCAGCGCCAAATTGATAAGCCCGGCATCTTGAAACTGATAGCCGAGCTTTCTCTCTAGTTTATCAATTGGAGAATTCATACTCTCTCGATATTTGAATGGTTAGTGAATGCCACCGATGCGGTTAAAACGCACACCAGTTGGAATCCATGAAGGTAGAACACTATCTGCGCCACGATCAAACTCGAAGCTGATCCAGATCGCGACAGCTTTACCGACTAAGTTTGCTTCTGGAACAAAGCCCCAGTAACGGCTGTCAGCACTGTTGTCACGGTTATCACCCATCACAAAATACTGACCTTGTGGTACAACCCACTCTGTCGTGCCGCTACGTGGGAAATATTGCTCCACGCGGTTACGCACAAGAGGGTTAACCAAAATATTGTGCTCAACGTTACCCAATTTTTCATCCAGTTGGATCATTGGAATACCGTTCGAGCTAAACTGACTTTCTTCAACATTGCTCAGTTTAACTGGCTTACATGCCGATTCGCCTTGGCTTTGCACGCAAAGCTGCTTATCACTTGAATAACGCACGATATCACCAGGTAAACCAACTACACGCTTAATGTAGTCCACACTTGGTTGTGGTGGGTATTTGAATACCACGATATCACCACGCTCAGGCTTACCAGTTTCCACTAGCTGAGTACGCCATACTGGGTCTTTTAGACCGTACGCGTACTTCTCAACTAAAATGAAATCGCCAACCAGCAAGGTAGGCATCATTGAGCCTGATGGGATTTGAAATGGTTCGTAGATAAAAGAACGTAATACTAAAACGAACGCGATCACAGGGAAAATAGAGACGCTATTTTCAACCCACCAAGGCTGACGCTCAACTTTTTGCAAGGTCACTGCATCCAAACCATTAGACGTCTGAGCTTGAATCTCAGCCAGTTTTTCCTGACGCTTTTTCGCGAAAACCAGCTTTTCCAATAGCCAAACCACGCCAGTTACCAAAGTCGCAATAACCAACATCAGTGAGAATGTATTAGCCATTAAATTCCCTTATCTAAAAATACGAAAGTGAAAGAGCCGAAACCCTTTCACTTATTTTAATATCTAACGTCTTAAGACCGACAAGTGTGAGACAAAGTTCAACTTTAGTCTTTACCTACGTGAAGGATGGCTAGGAACGCTTCTTGAGGCAGCTCAACGTTACCGATCTGCTTCATGCGTTTCTTACCTTCTTTCTGTTTCTTCAGAAGTTTCTTCTTACGACTTACGTCACCGCCGTAACATTTCGCAATAACGTTCTTACGCAACTGTTTTACCGTTGAACGAGCGATAATGTGGTTACCAATTGCCGCTTGGATTGCGATATCAAACATTTGGCGAGGGATGAATTCTTTCATCTTCTCTACCAACTGACGACCGCGAGTCTGAGACTGATCTTTGTGTGTGATCATCGCCAATGCATCAACAGTGTCACCGTTAAGAAGAACGTCTACACGTACCATGTTCGAAGCTTCAAAACGCTGGAAGTTGTAATCCAAAGATGCGTAACCGCGTGATGTTGATTTCAGACGATCGAAGAAATCCAGTACCACTTCAGCCATTGGAATATCGTAAGTCACAGCGACTTGGTTACCGTGGTAAACCATATCAACTTGACTGCCTCGCTTTTCAACACACAGGGTGATTACATTACCTAGGTACTCTGAAGGCACAAGGATATTACAACGCGCAATCGGTTCACGAATTTCTTCAATATCATTGATCGCTGGTAGTTTTGCTGGGCTATCAACATACAGCAGATCGCCATCCGTCTTCTCAACTTCGTAAACTACCGTTGGTGCTGTGGTGATAAGATCCAAGTCGTATTCACGCTCTAGACGCTCTTGGATGATTTCCATGTGCAACATGCCAAGGAAACCACAACGGAAACCAAAGCCAAGTGCCGCAGAGTTTTCTGGCTCGTAGAATAGCGATGCGTCGTTAAGGCTTAGTTTGCCTAGTGCGTCACGGAAGTTCTCGTAATCGTCAGAAGATACTGGGAACAGACCTGCGTAAACCTGAGGTTTAACTTTCTTAAAGCCTGGTAGCGGTTTATCACAACCATTCTTCGCTAGAGTCAGCGTATCACCAACAGGGGCACCAAGAATGTCTTTGATACCACAAACAACCCAACCTACTTCACCAGTACGAAGGGTATCGGTATCTACTTGTTTTGGCGTAAAGATACCAAGGCGGTCTACACCCCAAACTTGGCCTGTGCTCATTACTTTGATCTTGTCGTTCTTCTTCAGTGAACCGTTTTTGATTCGTACCAAAGATACTACGCCAAGATAGTTATCAAACCATGAGTCAATGATCAGCGCTTGTAGCGGCGCATCAGGATCACCTTCTGGCGCTGGAATTGCTGATACGATGTTTTCTAGAACGTCCTCAACACCCAGACCTGTCTTCGCAGAACAGCGTGTTGCGTCCATCGCATCAATACCAACGATTTCTTCAATTTCTTCCGCTACACGCTCAGGATCGGCTGCTGGTAGGTCAATCTTGTTCAAGATTGGCACAACCTCTAGATCCATTTCGATCGCGGTGTAACAGTTAGCCAGTGTTTGAGCTTCAACACCTTGACCCGCATCCACAACCAATAGCGCACCCTCACAAGCCGCTAGAGAACGTGATACTTCATATGCAAAGTCAACGTGCCCCGGAGTATCGATGAAGTTCAGCTGATACGTCTCACCGTCTTTAGCGGTGTAGTTTAGCGTCACACTCTGAGATTTGATGGTGATGCCACGCTCACGTTCAAGATCCATAGAATCCAGAACCTGTGCGGCCATTTCACGATCGGTTAACCCGCCACAAACTTGGATTAGACGGTCTGATAGGGTCGACTTACCATGGTCGATGTGGGCGATAATCGAAAAGTTACGAATGTGCTTCATAGATTTAGGGTGACTAACTCTTTACAAATAGGGACAGTAAGAAACGCCATCTACTGACGGCATTTCAATCAAGTTGGCAGATTCTACCGAATTTCGTTAACGGGCGCACGTAATTTAAAGTACATACCCAAATAACCTTTAGTGGAGGGGGGCAGCACTTACTGGATTGGCTCTCCAAGTACCCGAACGAGGGTAACTTGGCGCTTGGATTCATCTTCTAACGGACGAGAAACACGTTTTGCGATCCACATTCCACCAGCGGCAAACAATACCGATGCCAATATGATGATGCCTTCCCCGCCGGCTGTCAGCGGCGCTAACAGGAAGTGACCAAACATCGCACCGATAATCAAACCAAACAATGGCAGTAAATAAACCGCCATTGCTGATTTTATTAGGCTTGACTCAGGAAAACCAATCTCGACGACTTGACCTATTTTCACCGATTTATCCGTGCGCAGGTGCCAAGATAAACTCTTGTTACCAATGGCTTTAGTAACAACGCCCGTTCCACAGCTTTTCTGTGAAGAGCAACTACTGCAACTGGTCTGCTGTTCGCAACTTAAATCAATTTCGAATTGCTTGCCGCGACGATGCACGTCTGTCACGGTAGCCAACGCGGTCATCATTGTTATTTACTCTTTGTTACATTAAATGTGACAGATTGGGCGATACGCTGTGCTGTGGTCGGTGGAATGTCTCCTACAACAGAGATTTCATGTTGACCGCTCACAAAACTGTGTAGTGTTCTTCTGCCTTGGCGAACCAACTGCCCTTTTAACGAATGCTCATCTTTGTTTGCTACGTAAACAGAGAAGCTAAACAGACCATCAGAATACAGCTGACTCTCCACCATTTGGTTAGTAACGGCCATACGATAGCGGTTGAGCTCGTTCGGCTCGAAACCCTCAGGGATCCAACCAACCTGCCAATTACTGGTCCCAATATCGCCTTTTGGCATGGTTAGAACAGCAGGTAATTGAACATCTTGCAAGCCACTCATTAACTCTGCGATTTTTGGGTTTACCGTGTAAGAAATAGTGCGATATTGTTCAAGCATTTCACCATCGCGGTCCACAAGGTCGGCACGTAACGGCAATTTACTCTTTTCATCGATCCATAGTACGTATGAATAGCGCAGACCGTCTTTAGGAACAATACGCAGCACTTGTGTTGCCACACCAGCTTCACGAGCTCTGCCCACTTTTACATAGTCGTAATACAAGTTTAGCTCATCGATATTGGTGTTGAGCATAGGCATCGTCGGAGCGACCATTTTACCTGACTCGATGGTGAACGGTTCTAAACCCGTTTCGATATAACTTACTTCAGTTCCGCGACGAATCACTTCACGCACAGGGCCACTTAAGTAGACAAGATGAGCATATTGATCGTCACCATGCGTGGCATGACGATACAGCAACGGCTCAATGCTGTTCTTTTTGATAAGGATATAAGAGAGTTCGTAACTTAAATTCTTACTCGCCTCGCTCATTTGATGCAATAAAGCCTCCGCTGGCTTATCACCAGCAAAGGCTTGAGAAGACATCATACTGAACAGAGCGCAAGCGCTGATCAGAAATTTTTTCATTCAATATCCGGATTCAGATTTGCATCTTGTTGAGATGCATCACTGTTAATTCGTAACTGCAATTCGTAGTCTCGCAGCATAGCATGAACACGCTTGCGCTGCTCTTGCATATTTGCCTCGCCTACAGAACGTTCTACAGACTCACGAGTCAAACTCACTGGTTCTGCGCTGCCAGCAAACGGAACCGTCTGCAATACAGGTAATTGATCTGTTTGCGGCGACATTGAATCGCTACCACCGTACTGCTGTACACCTAAAATAACAACAAGCGATACACATGCAGCAACAGCAACTTGACCAAACTGCGTCAACCAACCTGGCAACTGACGTTTTGCTTTTTGCGGTTCTGGTTGCGACTCTTTTGGCGTATCCGCAATTGAGATAACATTTGCACTGTGCGAATCAAACGCACGGTGTGCAGGTTCATCTTCTAACGCTAACGCCACGCTTTCAGCAATATTCCACTCAGGTTTTGCTGGCGCTTCGCCTCGCATCACATCACCAATCAGGTGATAGTTCTGCCAAGCATCACGGCTCTCTTGGTCTTGCTCTAACTCTTGAATTAAAGCCTTATCGACCAATTCTCCATCCATGAGAGCTGAAAGTTTTTCTTTGTCAGCCATTATTTTCACCATAGTTATTACTTGTACTAGCGTTGCAAAAGAGGTCTGATTTTCTTTTCCACCGCCTCACGAGCACGGAAGATACGCGATCGTACCGTTCCTACCGGGCAATCCATCACTTCTGCAATTTCTTCATAACTCAAGCCGTCGAGCTCTCGTAATGTCATTGCGGTTTTTAAATCTTCAGGTAAAGCTTCGATTGCACTGAACACCACCCGTTGCAATTCTTTGGACAACGTTAAGTTCTCAGGGTTCGATATTTCTTTAAGTGCACTACCTGTTTCGTAAAATTCAGCATCTTCAGCATCGACATCTGTCGCTGGAGGTCTACGCCCTTGAGCAACAATGTGATTTTTCGCAGTATTCACTGCAATGCGATACAGCCACGTATAAAACGCACTTTCCCCACGAAAGCTAGGGATAGCTCGGTAAGCTTTAATAAACGCTTCTTGTGCTACATCTGGTACATCGCCAGGATTACTAACGTATCTGGAAATAAGATTACATACCTTATTCTGGTACTTTGTTACCAACAGGTTGAATGCTTGCTTATCGCCATTCTGAACTCGCTCAATCAATACTTGATCGGTCAGCTGCTCGTTCATTCGAGCGGATACTCCTATTTGTTATGCCCCTACTCTTCTCAGATATGGGTACTAATTATGCAAAACGTAGTATTGACACCACTGCTTACTTGAGCACTATTGTGACCCTAACGTGAATGAGAAAGTTCCATGGTTTCTCAAGTTTTTTGTCATTGTTTTTTCACAGTGTGATGTCTGTACCCAAATGACCACCGCTGCCTGACTTTAGTCTAAGTTTGACAAGCGAGCATCTTGGAGGGAAATGGGTATAATGAATGATCTCTGTCCCAGATTGTGCTGGGTCGGGCATGGAAAAGCAATGGCATTGACAAACTATTACTTTTCATTTGCATGGCTAATGGCTATCTGAACACCGCGTTACAAATTATAACTTAGGAAGCATGCTCATGCTCTGCATGAAAAAGAAGAGTGGCTCAGTCACCGCCGTAACACGGGCGTCGATAGGTCTCCCAACTTAGCCCTTAGCGACAGATGTCGCGATAATGGAATGCACATGGTGTGCAAATAATACACAAGGTAACTTTGTTACCTTAGCTTGGGATTATAAAAGTTATATGAACACAAATCGTGAACATGAGTGTGATGTATTAGTGGTAGGGAGTGGCGCGGCAGGTTTGTCGTTGGCTTTGCGCGTTGCTAACCACTGTAAGGTGATGGTGCTGAGTAAAGGACCACGCAGCGAAGGGGCGACCTACTATGCTCAAGGCGGTATCGCTGCCGTATTTGATGAGTCAGACACCATTGATTCACACGTTGAAGACACGCAAATCGCCGGGGATGGTATTTGCGATGAGGAGACCGTAAGGTTCATTGCTGAGCATTCAAAAGAGTGTGTACAGTGGTTGATTGACGGTGGTGTCCCATTTGATCGTGAAGAAGATGACTCTGACGATGAACCTCGCTACCACTTAACTCGTGAAGGTGGTCATAGCCGTCGTCGTATTCTTCACGCGGCAGATGCGACAGGTATGGCGATGCAAACCTCCCTGCAAGATAACGCTCATAACCATCCAAACATTCATGTTCTCGAACGTCACAATGCTCTGGACTTAATCACCGAAGACAAAATTGGCGGTGATAAAAACAAAGTTATCGGTGCTTATATTTGGAACCGCAACGAAGAGCATGTCGAAACCGTGCGAGCCAAATTTGTGGTTCTCGCTACAGGTGGTGCTTCAAAGGTTTATCAATACACCTCTAACCCAGATGTGTCGTCTGGTGATGGTATTGCGATTGCTTGGCGTGCAGGGTGTCGTGTGGCGAATATGGAATTTAACCAGTTCCATCCGACGTGTTTATATCACCCAGAAGCACGTAACTTCTTGCTGACTGAAGCGTTGCGTGGCGAAGGTGCTTACCTGCGTCGTCCAGATGGCTCTCGCTTTATGCCAGATTTCGATGAACGTAAAGAGCTTGCTCCGCGTGACGTGGTGGCTCGTGCTATCGACTTCGAAATGAAGCGTTTAGGCGCAGACTGTATGTATCTCGACATCAGTCATAAGCCTGCTGACTTTATTACGAAACACTTCCCAACCATTTATTCACGTTTGATGGATTTGGGCATCGACATGACTAAAGAGCCAATCCCAATCGTACCTGCTGCACACTACACTTGTGGCGGTGTCATGGTGGATAGAAATGGCTGCACCGATCTGAAAAATTTGTATGCGATTGGTGAAGTTAGCTACACCGGGCTGCATGGTGCTAACCGCATGGCATCAAACTCACTTCTCGAATGTGTGGTTTATGCTTGGTCTGCGGCAAAAGATATTCTAAAACATCACACTAACGTTGAGCTACCCTCACAGGTGCCATGTTGGGATGAAAGCAAAGTAACCAATAGTGATGAAGAAGTGATCATTCAGCACAACTGGCACGAGCTTCGTCTGTTTATGTGGGACTACATGGGCATTGTGCGAACTGACAAACGTTTAGAGCGCGCCTTACGCCGTATCCAACTGTTGCAACAAGAAACACACGAGTACTACAGCAATTTCCGAGTGTCGAACAACTTATTAGAACTGCGTAACCTTTTACAAGTAGCAGAGTTGATGGTTCGTTGTGCGATGCAGCGTAAAGAGAGTCGAGGTTTGCACTACACGCTTGATTATCCGAACCAACTGGAAAACAGCGGACCAACGATTTTGGTTCCAGCTAAACAGCTTTAACTTTACCAATTAAACTATTACATCAACAGGGAGCATTAGCTCCCTGTTTCATTTCCCATTGGCGTAATACCAAAGATAGTTGACGATACTGCTCATCGTCACAGCTATCACGCCAAATCGTAACACTACGGCCAGATTGCAATTGGAATGTTATCTTGAATGGTGATGCCGATGTATCGACTCGCTGTAAATGACCCTTTTCGGACTCAATATCTTCCGAGTATTCGCCACATTCAAGGGCATCAAACCTAACCGAGCCATCGCAGTGCACATACCAATGCCCATGACTTGTAGGTTGAACAAGGCCTTGGCTTGAGAGAGCCTTAACAATCAGTAATAACAAATAAGTCGATAATACGAGTGGAACACTAGAGAAGATAACAGCCCAAGTCATCAATAAGAAAAGTACAACATTGAGGACTCGGGCAGTCAGAGAGGGAGAAGCAGTAAAATTAACGAACTTTGCTGAGGTTATGGGCGACAATTTTATCAACCATTGCTGCATGACCTAAATTTTCGCTACGGCCATGCCCCATTACCCAAGTAAACAGATCAGGATCATCGCATTCAAGTAAAGAAACAAAGTCACGCTGCTCTTGTTCACTCAGAGTATCAAAGCACTCTTCAAAAAACGGCATAATTACTACGTCAAGCTCAAGCATGCCTCGACGACAAGCCCATTTAATACGCGCTTTTTCTTCCGGAGTGTACATTCACTATTCCTTCATAGATGTCTTGTTGTTAGTGCGGAGTGTAACAAGGGATGTGCTACGTCACTAGTGTGCGGGTCACAATACGATAGTGAAAGCAGACAAATGTTGATTCGTAAATCGCTCCCCTAGTATCTCAAGGTTATTTGGGTATAACATAGCGGAAAAATATCTTCAAAAGGCATTGTAATTATGGAATGGCAAACTCGTTTTTCAGCATTACCTCTCTCAACTCAAGACGCACTTCCAGAGTTATCTATCTCACTGCTGGATAACTTCGGCATGATCACCATGATCGGTGACGATAAAAAATCATACTTACAAGGTCAGGTTACCTGCGATGTTGTTTCTTTAGAACAAGACCAATCAACACTGGGCGCACATTGTGATGCAAAAGGAAAAGTGTGGAGCGTGTTCCGCCTTTTCCATCATCATGATGGCTACGGCATGATCCAACCAAAATCGGCGATTGACGTAGAACTTAATGAAATAAAGAAATACGCCATTTTCTCTAAAGTAACGATTGAAGCTTCTGATGACGTTATCTTAGGTGTTGCTGGCGTCAAAGCCGACGAATTCATTTCAACAATGAGCAAGACAACTGGCAGCGTTCGCCCAGTAGACGGCGGTACAGCAGTGCAAGTTGCACAAGATCGCTGGTTACTGATATTAAGTGCGCCAGAAGCACAGCAAATCGTTGAAACTACCGACGCTGTCTTTACGACAAATGAGCTTTGGAATCGTTTCGATATTGAGGCAGGTTTACCATTTGTCTCTGCATCCGCGCAGAATGCTCACATTCCACAAGCACTCAACGTGCAAGCTTTAGGAGGCATTAGCTTCACAAAGGGCTGCTACACGGGACAAGAAACGGTAGCACGAGCGAAGTATCGCGGTACCAATAAACGTGCGATGTATATCGTAAAAGGTGCAACTTCTGCTCCATTCAGTGACGAACCAATTGAGCTCGAACGCAGCGTAGGTGAAAACTGGCGTTCAGTAGGTGCTTTATTAAATCACTACCAGTTCAGTGACAATCATGCGATTGGCCTGATCGTGCTGCCTAATAATCTCGATGAGGACACTCGTCTTCGTTTGGTTGCGCAACCAGAGTGTGAATGGACAATCGAATCACTGCCTTACAGTCTTGATGATGAGTAATACAATCAATACTCCTTTGATGCAATTTCTCACAGACCAACACATTCCGTTTCGTCTGTTACCGCATCAAAGACCAGCAACCACCATTGAGGATGCCGCGCACCAACGCGGCATTCGCCCTTCTCAAATGGTGAAAGCAATCTTGCTACGAGACATGGGTAATCAATATGCACTCGCCTGTGCGCCAGGTGATCGTAGCGTTGATCCCAAAAAAGTGCGCTCGTTACTGAAATGTCGCCGGATGACTTGTGTTGATCAAGCCGACGTTGAGTCCATCACTGGTTACAAAATTGGTACTGTCACTCCTCTGCTACTAAAACGTCATATGCCAATCGTGTTCGACCCCAGCTTACTAGAAGAACAGGAAGTCACGATCAGCAGTGGCGATCGCATGGCTGGACTGGCGCTTTCTATCCAAGATCTTATCCAATTGTGTCAGCCGACCGTAGCTGAGATCTGTCGTTAATCGTCTAAAAACAATGTAATGACACGTAGTGTTTCTATCACTGCGTGATCTCGCTCATATCTACAAAAATAGACATCAGAATTTTTAATCACATATAAAACATAAATAGTCACAAAGATAAAACTCGTATATGCTGAATTTGTTGGTTAAGTTTCAAACAAGCACTTAACCGATATAAAGTGAGTCAGCTAGCTGAGTGACAGCATTCATGCAGTTAGTTATCCACTTTTGTGTAATGCATCTGTGACTATTCGCCCGCTGAAGCGGGCTTTTTTTTACGTGGAACTTTTTCTCTTTCATTTCCTCTAATCGTTAGAACGTAAAGTGTGTTGCGCGAGGCACGACCTTAATAGGAACAACTAGCAAACAACCGTTTTCGTTCTATTCTTAATTCTGTAACAAAACTATTGCTTAATGCGTCACGTAAAAAGGAGTGTATTGGCGTAAAGGTTCCTTTAGAGAGGTTATTTTTGGGGTAATCCTCACGCTATTTAAGAGATGACACTGTCAAATTGTCTAAGACAACACAATTCTCTGACGCAACACCCTACATCTGTATTTAATACTATTGCTGTCACAATAATTTTCGCGTCCAGAACGTAGAATACCTAGGCTAGGTTAGATAAAAGGAAAGTAAATATGAGACTGTTTAAGCGCTATACACCAAGTATGATTGCTAAACATATAAGTCGTCTTTTTAAAGGAAGAATTTATATTTACGGGGTCGGTAGATTCGAGTTTGATAACGGTAAGTTAATACTGCCGGAGAAAGCAGAGCAACGCCATTTCCGAGCGGTCAAAGAGATCAATCAAGAAATAATGAAACTCCGATGCGCATATGCTTAGCAAAATGTTGATAAAACAAAGGCTGGATTAACCAGCCTTTTGTGTATTTGAAGTTCGCTTTGCACTTACTGACGCGCCAGATCCGGCAAGTGTCCCTTTAAACCAAGCGCGCGCTTCATGATCTCATCTTTCGCTCCCGGCAGTTGCCCCGCTAAACTTAAGCCAATGCCACGAACGAGCTTCTTAGCTGGGTTCTCGCCAGAGAACAAATCTCGAAACCCTTGCATAGTAGCGATCATCTTTGCCGCTTCCGCTTTTCGCCAACGCTCGTAGCTTCTTAGGTTGCGTTTACTACCGATATCTTGTCCCTGCTTCCAAAGTGCTAACACCTCTTGAGCAAGACTGGCCGCATCTAATAAACCTAAATTCACACCCTGCCCCGCTAATGGATGAATGGTATGAGCTGCATCACCAACCAGCGCGACTCGCTCGACGACAAAATCTCGCGCATAGCGCATTTTCAAAGGAAACGCAGCACGCTCTCCCACTACTTCACATAGACCAAGTCGAGCATCAAACTCACTCGTCAACGCTTTATTGAAATCATGTTCACTCATTGCCACTAACTGCTCTGCTCGATTTGGCTCCGTGGACCAAACAATAGAGCACATATCTGGTTGCGACATTGGCAAAAATGCCAACGGTCCGTGAGGAGTAAATATCTGGCGCGCAATGCTGTTGTGTGGCATGGCAGTTTTGACATTCGCGACCAAAGCATGATGACCATAGTCCCAATGCGTTAATGGAATATCCATTTGATGGCGAAGCCACGAATTCGCCCCATCGGCTCCGACCACTAATTTAGCGGTCATGGCTTGGCCATTATCGAGCGTCAGCCAGCTTTCTTGCTCACCAACCGCGAGAGTCGCGCAACGTGCGGGCATAAACATCGTGACGTTATCGAGCTTTTGGACTTGTTCAAGCAGCGCAAGTTGAATCACACGATTCTCAACAATATGCCCTAAATCAGGTTGTGCCATACTTTGTGCATTAAATTCAATGTTGGCAAAGCTATCTTGTTCCCATACTTCCATGCCATGGTAAGGTGAAGCTCGGCGCTGTTCTATGCCCTGCCAAGCACCAAGTTTACGCAAAATCGTCTCACTAGAGCGGCTCAGCGCAGACACACGAACATCGGGTAATTCTTTCAACGAATCATCTGGCACTTTACCTTCAATAACGGCGACACGCAGATCACTGTCTTTGAACGCGGCAGCAAGTGCCAACCCAACCATCCCTCCGCCGATGATGGCGATATCTACACTTTGCATCATTGCTTTTTATTACCTAATTCAGTGCGGCCGTTCATCGTTTTACCAAGCCAAGTGTATGGCGTAGTAGCGGCTGCTTAAAAATAGAAAGGTTATCCATCGCTGCTAAGGCAGTATTTCGGCCAATTCGCATCGCGGGTAAATCATTTGAAAAAACATGTACTAAGGCACTGGTTAGCCAAATAGTTTCGCTTCGATCTGCTTCTCTACGTTGACTAAAGCGCATCAGGCCTTGATAAAGACCCACATCCTCACTTTGCTGCACAATTTCTTCTGCTAGTGAGACTACATCGCGAATACCGAGATTAAAACCTTGTCCAGCTATCGGGTGCAGCGTTTGCGCCGCATTTCCAACAATCGCAAAGCGATGTGAAATATTTTGCTTTCGATGGCGAAGAAGCAATGGGTAACTTGCACGGCGCCCCACTTTTTTCATCGCGCCTAAACGCCAACCAAAATCGTTCTGTAAACGCTGGAGAAATGCTTGATCAGATAACTCAAGAACGGCTTGGGCTTCTTCAGGGTGCAAACACCAAACTAAGGACATTCGATTGTCACTCATTGGCAATAAAGCAACAGGGCCATTCTCAGTAAAACGTTCAAAGGCTCTACCTTGATGAGGTTCTTGAGTCACAATATTGGCAATGACAGCCACTTGTTCAAAATCTTGCTCAGAAAGTTCTAGACCAATTTTCTGACAACAGGTCGAAACAGCACCATCTGCAGCCACCAGCAGTTTTGCTTCAAGTTGCTCACCACTTTTCAACGTCACATGGGTACAGTTTTGCTCGCGCTCGATATCGGTAACGGAGTCAGGACAAAACAGCGTAATTGACTCGCTACTGTCTAATAATTCTTGATATACACGCCCAACATCGGCTAATTCTACAACATACCCTAGAGCTTCAACCCCAACCTCTTGCTTGGTAATCTCCGTCATCCCAGCATGAGAACGGTCAGAAACGTGGATATGTTCAATGGGTGTGACAAACGGTTCTACTGACGTCCAGAGCTGTAGTTGACGCAACAGATTGACAGTACCGTAAGACAATGCGATTGAGCGAGAGTCAAAACCAGGGTGCATATCTGATTGTGCTTTAAAAGGCTCAACGACGGCAATGCGGAGCTTTCCCTGAGACAAATGGTCAATCGCCAATGCTAACGTTGCACCAGCCATGGCACCACCAGCAATGACTACATCATATTGCTTCATACTAACCTCTGGACGGTCTACGATTAGTGAATAGTAGGTTTTTTGTCGCTGCTTTCAGGACGAACACCAAATTCAGCATGAATCGTTAGTACGCAAGCTTTGATGTGCTCAATCACTTGCTCTAGCAATTGCGCTTGTTCACCAAGATCGTCATCTTCATCAATGCCTAATTTGGCAATCTCTTCTAGATCAGCCAGTGCTTCTTTAGCGTCATCAGATGCTTTGTTAAGCGCAACGCCTGCTAGACCTAGCCCAGAAATAAAGTGGTTTACAAAGTCGGACACACTGTCGGCTAATGCAAATAAGCCTTCTTCGCCCGGCTCATCTGGCAATAGTAAAGACAGCTCCATTGATGTGCCAGTAAGCTCATTAACAGTAACGTTGAATATGCTCTGAGCAAAAGTGAGTGCTGTCGAGGGCCACCCCATCCCATCATTGGTGTAGTCAAAAAGAATCGGCTGCCAAGTTTGATCATTGATCGCCAATCCACCACTTAACATGCCAACAAATAAGCCATGTAACTCCGCCGGTGTCACAGCCAGGCTTGCCGATTGCAGTTCAGCAGCAATAGATTGGTATTCAGGAAGGGTGATTTCACTCATAACTTGGCTCATTCTTGCGTAATAATGTATTGGTATATCCTACCATCAAGGTTAGTGGTCTGAAACGGCTATCAAATTCAATTTTGGACAGCATTTGTTCAATTTGCCCAATTCCTGTGTGATCTCGTCATCATTTCTCTTTCTGTGATGGGAAATGCTTGAATCTTAATAGCGGTTTTCCTATAGTTTGCTCCTCGGTAGTTGTATGAAGCAACACCTTAGATAGCGCGAATATAGAGTTTATTCATCATGAGCAATCAAGCGATCGACGTTGAAATATTAGGCAAACTTACACGTGTGAATTGTCCGACAGGACAAGAAGAGTCTCTTGTTGCAGCGGCAAAAGATCTTGATCGCCGATTGAAAGAAATGAGCGAACGTACTAAGGTAACCAATGAAATCCAACTGCTGACCTTTGCTGCATTGAATATTTGCTATGAGTTGCACACCAAGTCATACGAATCCAATGGTCAACAGCAAGAAATTACTGAGCGAATGGAAAAGCTCACCGCGTCTTTAGAGAACGCACTAAGCAAAGTTACGCAAGGACAGCAGTAAATACAAAATTTACCCTGGGGTGTGCGTCAGCAGGATTTAAGTCCCTGAGCCGATAAGCAATACCTAAGGGTTAGTATTTGGTAACTATTGAGCAAGCTCGGCATGCACCGAGAAGCCTACGGTTGTCATTGCTGATCCGCCTTGAACCAGCTGGTTCAAGGGCCACAATCCTCAACGGCACCCTGGGGTATTCTCTCTATGTCAGACCTCTCTCGACAAGACTTCCGCAAACTGATTCGTGAAAAGCGCAACGCTCTGTGCAGTGATACGCAATACCAAGCGGGAATCGACCTTATTACTCAATTTTCCCAACTTCCTGAAATCGATCAGGCGCAACATATTGCCATCTACCTTTCTGCAGACGGTGAGCTTGATACTAAACCGCTCATTGAATGGTTATGGCAACAGGGAAAATCGGTTTATCTGCCCGTCATCCATCCCTTTTCTAAAGGTCAGTTACTGTTTCTTCAGTATATAAGTGATGAACAGCTCGTCTACAACAAGTACGGCATCTTAGAGCCCAAGCTCGATATCAGACACCTCAAACCCGTTCGCCAGCTTGATTTAATCTGCACGCCTTTAGTTGGGTTCGACAGTATCGGACACCGCTTAGGCATGGGCGGAGGGTACTACGATCGTACTCTGTCACGTTGGTTTATAACTGGAGAGGGAGCTAAACCTGTTGGTATCGCTCATGACTGCCAACATGTAGAACGCTTACCAATTGAAAGCTGGGACATTCCATTACCTAAGATCGTGACCCCAAGCCAAATATGGCAATGGGAAAGTGACAAGTAAGCCGCTATAATCACGCCCGCAAACGTTAACGAACATCTATTCAGGAGATTGGCATGACTCAAGATGAAATGAAAAAAGCGGCTGGTTGGGCAGCACTAAAATATGTTGAGAAAGGCAGCATTGTCGGTGTTGGTACTGGCTCTACCGTGAATCACTTCATCGATGCACTAGGCACTATCAAAGATGATATTAAAGGTGCAGTGTCTAGCTCTGTCGCTTCAACTGAGCGCCTTAAAGAGCTTGGTATTGAAGTATACGAGTGTAACGATGTAATGAAGCTGGATGTGTATGTTGATGGCGCAGATGAGATCAACCCAGCACGTGAAATGATCAAAGGCGGCGGCGCGGCTCTGACTCGTGAGAAAATTGTCGCAGCAATCTCTGATAAGTTCGTATGTATCGTTGACGGCACTAAAGCAGTTGACGTACTTGGCCAGTTCCCATTGCCTGTTGAAGTAATCCCAATGGCACGCTCTTACGTGGCTCGTGAATTGGTAAAACTAGGTGGTGATCCAGCTTACCGTGAAGGCGTTGTGACTGACAACGGCAACGTGATTCTGGATGTGCACAATATGCAAATTACCAACCCGAAAGAAATGGAAGACAAAATAAACGGCATCGCTGGTGTGGTGACTGTGGGTCTTTTCGCTCATCGTGGTGCAGACGTAGTGATCACTGGCACACCAGAAGGTGCAAAAATTGAAGAATAAATAACAGCCCAAAATGAACCTATCTGGTTCACTTTTCTGTTATTTCATTACATACGGTGCTGCAAGGCACCGTTTTTTATTCCTTTCTATAAGAAAATTATCTCTTATTCCGTAATTTTCTTACCCAAAGCAATTTTTTTTTGTTACTTTATTGAACAGAAGACGCACAGGGAAACGTTTGTCTTCCTACAAAACTGTTAATTATCCCCTTTTTAATAGTTTTGTCCAATGTGCGCCACATTAGCCCACCTTTCCATTTTAAGGACGAGAAAAAATGGCCAAAGTTTCACTGGAAAAAGAAAAGATTAAGATCCTCTTGTTAGAGGGACTCCACCCTTCTTCAGTTGAAGTTCTTCAAGCAGCTGGTTATACCAACATTGAATACCATAAAGGTTCCCTTCCGGAAGAAGAACTAATTGAAGCGGTAAAAGACGTACACTTCATTGGTATCCGCTCCCGTACGAACCTATCCGAAGAGGTAATCAATGCGGCGAACAAGCTGGTTGCAATTGGCTGTTTTTGTATTGGTACTAACCAAGTAAACCTAGACGCAGCAGCAAAACGCGGTATTCCTGTCTTTAATGCACCATTCTCTAACACTCGAAGCGTGGCAGAGCTTGTACTTGGGCAAATCCTTTTACTAGTGCGTGGTATTCCTGAAAAGAATGCACTTGCACATCGCGGTATTTGGAAGAAAAGTGCAGACAACTCTTACGAAGCTCGTGGTAAGTGCCTTGGCATTATCGGATACGGTCACATTGGTACTCAGCTTGGTATTATTGCCGAAAACTTAGGTATGCGCGTTTACTACTACGATATTGAGAACAAACTGTCCCTTGGTAATGCGACGCAAGTACATACCATGAGTGAACTATTGAACAAATGTGATGTGATTTCTTTGCACGTTCCCGAAACACCGGAAACGAAAAACATGATGGGTGAAGCTGAATTTGCTCGAATGAAACCAGGTTCCATCTTTATCAACGCGGCACGTGGCACCGTTGTGGATATTCCTGCACTTTGCCATAGCTTAGAAGCTGGTCACCTTGCTGGCGCTGCAATTGATGTATTCCCAACTGAACCAAAAACGAATGCTGACCCGTTCGAGTCTCCTTTACAAAAATTCGATAACGTCATCCTCACTCCACACGTTGGTGGTTCAACACAAGAAGCACAAGAAAATATCGGCTTAGAAGTGGCGGGTAAACTGGCTAAGTACTCTGATAACGGATCGACACTTTCAAGCGTAAACTTCCCTGAAGTGTCATTACCAGAACACAGTGGTGAGTGCTCTCGTCTGCTTCATATCCACAAGAACCGTCCTGGTATCCTAACTCAGATCAACACCATCTTTGCTGAAGAAGGCATTAACATTGCCGCGCAGTACCTACAAACAGCCGCTGAAATAGGCTACGTAGTGATCGACGTTGAAACTGAACGCTCAGAAGAAGCTCTAACAAAGCTCAAAAACATTGAAGGCACAATCCGTGCTCGTATCCTTCACTAAACAGTGAAACAGAAACGACAAAGGCAGGGGTTATGACTCCCTGCCTTTTGCTTTTTACTGTTTGCTAAGCCTTACTTTAGCTTATAAATGACATCGACTTGATCGCGAATGATCATAGTTGAATCTTGGTAGCTATTCGCTCCTTCTTTACTATCCATCGCCATTGAACGCATTAACACAGGCTGAACGTGCATCTGTCTGTAATTGATCTGCCATACATCGCCCAACTTTTTCTCAAAACCCGTCGCTAATGACCCTGCTTTTTCTCTTGCGTCCTTAATCGCAGCCATTCGTGCCTTTTGCTGATACTCGGCTTGGTTGCTTACCTTAAGTTGAATATTATCAACCTGATTAATTCCCGCCTCTAACGCCATATCTAGGTATTGGTTAAGGTTTTTCAGATCCGTCACCGTGACATCAATACTGCGAGATGCTCGATACCCAACAAGTTCTGCTTTCCCTGATTTAGGGTAATGGTACTGAGGAGCAAGGTATAAATTCGAGCTAGTAATATTGTCTTTTGACAAGCCGGCATCCGATAAGCTTTTTAGAAACTCTTCAACGGTTTTATCTACGGACAATTTCGCTTGTTCGGCCGTCATTGTCGTATCGACTACTTTTACAGAAAACGTAGCCATATCAGGTGTGGCCGTCACTTCGCCATACCCCGTTGTCGTAACATGAGCAAACTCTGGCGTATTCGCCAAAACTGAAGCACTGGTAAGGCTGAGTGCTGAAGCCAGCAAAAATGAATACAATTTCATTCAATAAATCCATCCATACAAAATTAAGTACTTAATCTCAGATTCCAACATCACTATCATGGCTGAGAAAGCGTGTGGTTTCATAATAGAAACTTCCGCCGATTATCCAAGCACCCATAGTGACTTCTAACACAACTTTGACTATGTAACATTGGCGTAATTTTTAAACAAAACACACTTAAGTTAACGATATGCAGCTCTGACAAACTTATTGAGGTAGATGCTGCTGCGCATATCCCACTATCGCGTGTGAGATTTCTTGTAATACCCCAGTCTCTAACTGCCAGTGGTGCCAATAAATCCGATGGGACATTAAAAAACCTGGAGTCACATCAACCAACACACCTCTGTCTAATTCGTCGGTAATTTGCAAGCGGGGGATCAAGCAATAAGCAACACCAGCTAACGCCACTTTTAGAAACGCTTCAGAACTACTGATGTTGTGATGAATAACGCTGTCAGGATTGACGTTAAAATGCTCGGTAAGAAATGTTTTATGTAGATCATCATATTGGTCATATGAAACGGCCGGTGCTTTTGCCAATGTCTGATTATTTACGCCTTTAGAAAAATAACGCTGATAGAACTCTGGGCTCGCGACACAAACATAATCGATGCGACCTAAATAGTCTGCTCTGCATCCGGGGATTGGCTGGGACTCCAAGCTGATCGCTCCTGTCACTTCGCCACTTTTGAGTTTTTCAATAGAGCGGTATTCACCATAGATAGTCAGTTTTAGTTCAACTTGACGCTGCTTCATAACATTTTGCAGCGCTGGCAGTAGCCATGTTGCAAGGCTATCTGCATTAGTCGCTAAAGAGAGTTGCACAGGTCGCGTACTGGTATCATTCTTTAGTTCGGGGAGAATTTCATGCTCTAGCAAGCGTACTCGCCGATAAAGACCCAACAATTTTTTACCAATTGGCGTTGGCTTAGGTGGCTGGCTTCGAATTAAAACAGGCTGCGCGAGAAACTTCTCTAACTGCTTGATACGTTGAGAAATGGCGGATTGAGAAACAAATAAATGCTCGGCAGCACGCTCAAAGCTACCCTGATAAACTATAGCGTCTAATGCCTCAATCCATTTGTAATCTAACCCTCGCATACCTTTCCTCTCACTCCTGATCAAACGCCTCCCGTTAAATTAGTCTATCTAATGTAAGATTAAAATCATTAATTATACTTATTTAGATAAACGCTTTATCTTTCCCTTTTCTGTAAATGTATTTGTTATTTTGAAGTGAGGTGAAGTGTGAGCTTGTGGGTTCTATTGCAAGGTTTTGGTTTAGGAGCATCAATGATCATTCCGATCGGCGCGCAAAATGCGTATGTTTTGAATCAAGGCATAAAGCGTAACCACCACCTAACAACCGCCACTATTTGTAGCGTGCTAGATATGATTTTCATCTCTCTAGGTATCTTTGGTGGTGGTGCAATTCTGTCTCAAAATGAAATCTTACTGACGTCGGTGACACTTGGTGGTATTGCTTTCTTAAGCTTCTATGGACTGCTCTCGCTAAAAAGTGCTTTTAAGCCAGAGAGTGAATCGGAATCAAAAGGGGAGATCG
Organism: Vibrio sp. D417a; assembly: GCF_030248595.1. NCBI lineage: Bacteria > Pseudomonadati > Pseudomonadota > Gammaproteobacteria > Vibrionales > Vibrionaceae > Vibrio > Vibrio sp. D417a. The sequence continues at coordinate 362,844 of NZ_JAHGAM010000011.1, forward strand.
TAGATCGAGGTCGTCGAACGGTTATTCTAGGTGCGTTAGCTGTCACTGTGCTTAATCCGCACTTATATTTAGATACAGTCGTTATTCTAGGTTCGATCGGTGGACAGTTTGAAGGCCATGATCGCATTGCTTTTGCACTAGGTACGATTATGGCTTCCTTTGTTTGGTTCTACACTTTATCGATAGGAGCCGCCAAACTAGGTCCAACACTCTCTCAACCAAAAGTGAAAAAAACCATCGACATTGCAATCGCAATGATGATGTTCACAATAGCGTATATCTTAGCGAGTGAGCTTATTGATAAGTATTGGTAATCACCAGGTAGTAAGGCAGCAAAGACATGGAGTCACTAAAACGTATTTATAACAACAATAGAGAGCGATTCAACGCGCTCTCTATTCCTTTTCGGGAATGGCAGCACGAAGCCATCTTAGACTTTGAGACAGATATACGCATTGCGAGAGAGCTTGGTTGGACGGGTACGCATACCAAAAGCCTCTTTTTAACACTCAAAGGACAAGGTTACGCGGTTTATCTGACAGATAAGGACTCGCGCCTCGATGCCAAGCAGATTAAAGCGATTACAGGTAAACGTCCCTCTATTTGTAATGACGATGAAATGGTCGAAGTGTTAGGTTGCGTACCCGGCGCGGTTTGCCCAATAGGCTTACCGGAATACATCACTATCATTGTTGATACCAATCTCTATCAACATCAAGAGTTGCTCTATACGCCTGGCTTACCTGAGTTCACATTTGGATTTGCAGGTAAACATCTAAAACGCCTCTTACTTGCTGGTCATCACACCCTTTACGAAATATAAAAAAGCGAGGCCTATTGGCCTCGCTTTTGAATATCGACTGCTTTTAATTAAGCGTCGACTTTGTTCAGGTGAACATCCATTTGTGGGAATGGAATCTCGATACCATTTTCATCCAATGCTTCTTTAATACCTTGCATTGCATCAAAGTATACGCCCCAGTAATCTGCAGTTTTCACCCATGGACGAACCACAAAGTTAACTGAAGAGTCTGCTAACGTAAGTACACCAATTGTGATATCCGGGTCTTTCAAGATACGTGGATCTTTCTCTAGCGTCTCACGAATCACTTTCTTCGTTAGTTTAAGGTCTGCTTTGTATGAAACACCAATCACTAGGTCGACACGTCGTGTCGCATGGCGAGAGTAGTTAGTAATGGCACCGCCGATAACTGAAGAGTTAGGCACAACAACCATTTTGTTGTCTGGTGTTTTTAGAACGGTTTGGAAGATTTGAATTGCTTCAACACTACCCGCTACACCACCGATTTCTACGTAGTCGCCTGATTTGAATGGACGGAACGCAACAATAAGTACGCCTGCTGCAAAGTTTGATAGTGAACCTTGTAGTGCAAGACCAACAGCAAGACCTGCCGCACCAATCACAGCAACAACAGAAGCGGTTTGAACTCCTAATCGACCAAGAGCCGCGATTAGCACGATTACAAATAGCAAGTAACGAACAAGACCGTGAATAAATTCAACGACGGCCTTATCCATGTTTTTCTTTTCTAGTACTTTAGAAACACTACCAGCGACTGCCTTAACGATAAGATTACCGATAAACAGAATAAGCAGCGCAGAGATAATGTTCACACCGTACTGAACCAGTAGATCTGAATTGTTTGTCAGCCAAGTTTCAGCCTGAGTTAGACCATCCGTTAAAGTGGTATCGATACCCACCGATTCACCTGCCATAATTCTTATCCTCAAAAATAAAGAGATATAAATCCAATTGCCGTTAATTTATGAACCTTGTTTTTTAAAGGCTCTTTTCTAAAACAACATCCCTATTGCTCCACTGAACAGTGTCAGATTTTTGGCACAATATCCCAACTCTGACTTTTTTCAAAGTCAGAGTTTCGCAAAGATATGCAAAACAAGACTTTATCAGAGCTTTCTGACACTGACTTGTTACAGGTTACGCAATGCACTCTGATTTCGCCACTCTTAAGACTGATATTCCCATGTTTTCTTTAAAAAAACGTTAAAGGTGAGATATCTCACTAGCAAATACAATCTAACGCATAAAAATATCGGGAGAAAGCAGCCGGGAAGAAAATGATAGACATAAAAAAACCCGCTCAAAGAGCGGGTTTTTAGGTAACTTAATCAGTAACGATTATAGTACGTCAACTGCGTTAAGGTCAGCAAATGCTTGCTCTAGACGAGTAACCATTGAAGCTTGGCCTGCACGTAGCCATACGCGTGGATCGTAGTACTTCTTGTTTGGTGCATCTTCACCAGTTGGGTTACCGATCTGACCTTGTAGGTAATCGTGGTTTTCAGCTTCGAACTTACGGATACCATCCCAAGTAGCCCACTGTGTATCAGTATCGATGTTCATTTTGATTACACCGTAGCCGATAGATTCACGGATTTCTTCTAGAGAAGAACCTGAACCGCCGTGGAATACGAAGTTTAGAGAGTTCGCTGGAAGACCGAATTTCTCAGAAACGTGCGCTTGAGAATCACGTAGGATAGTTGGAGTTAGTACAACGTTACCTGGCTTGTATACGCCGTGTACGTTACCGAAAGATGCTGCGATAGTGAAACGGTGGCTGATTGCGCTTAGTTTCTCGTATGCGTATGCAACGTCTTCTGGAGAAGTGTATAGCTCAGACGCATCCATATCAGAGTTGTCAACGCCGTCTTCTTCACCACCAGTACAACCTAGTTCGATTTCTAGAGTCATGTTCATTTTAGCCATGCGCTCTAGGTACTTAGCAGAAATTTCGATGTTCTCTTCTAGAGACTCTTCAGAAAGGTCGATCATGTGAGAAGAGAATAGTGGCTTACCAGTTTGCGCGAAGTACTCTTCACCAGCGTCTAGTAGACCGTCGATCCAAGGAAGTAGTTTCTTAGCTGCGTGGTCAGTGTGTAGGATTACTGGAACACCGTAAGCTTCAGCTACAGCGTGAACGTATTTCGCACCAGCAACAGCACCTAGGATTTGAGCTTCTTGACCTTCAAGTTTTAGACCTTTACCAGCAAAGAAAGCAGCGCCACCGTTAGAGAACTGAACGATAACTGGAGCTTTAACTTTTGCAGCTGCTTCAAGTACTGCGTTTACAGAGTCAGTACCCACACAGTTTACTGCTGGAAGTGCAAAGCTGTTTTCTTTTGCAACTTCAAATACTTTCTGAACGTCATCGCCAGAGATAACACCTGGTTTTACGAAGTCGAAGATCTTAGACATGGATGTAATCCTATTTATCTGTCGTTTTTAAACAAAACTTGTTAAGTTGAAAATCTTGCAAACGTTTGCTCACAACTGAGGCTATTCTAGCAGAGTTCCTCACACGTTGCAGCAAACAAGAAAGCGGGAGAATCACTCCCCCGCTTTGCTTTAATTACTTAGCGCGTGCTTCTAGCATTTCTACTGCTGGAAGAACTTTACCTTCTACGAACTCAAGGAAAGCGCCGCCGCCAGTAGAGATGTAAGATACATCCGCTTTGATACCGAACTTGTCGATAGCTGCTAGCGTGTCACCACCGCCTGCAACAGAGAAGCCTTCAGAAGCTGCGATAGCTTCAGAGATACCTTTAGTACCTGCTTCGAAGTTCTTGAATTCGAATACGCCTACTGGACCATTCCATAGGATAGTCTTAGCGTTTTTAAGGATTTCAGCTAGTTCAGCTGTTGAATCTGGACCAAGGTCGAAGATCATGTCGTCGTCTTGTACTTCAGAAACGTGCTTAATTTCAGCTTCTGCGTTCTCGTCGAATGCTTTCGCACATGCAACGTCAGTTGCTACTGGAATTGCACACTCGTCCATTAGCTTCTTAGCTGTTTCAACTAGGTCTGCTTCGTATAGAGACTTACCAACGTTGTGGCCAGCAGCTGCGATGAATGTGTTAGCAATACCACCACCAACAACGAGTTGGTCAGCGATTTTAGATAGAGACTCAAGAACAGTTAGCTTAGTAGAAACTTTTGAACCACCTACGATAGCAACCATTGGACGAGCTGGCTTGTCCATTGCTTTGCCTAGCGCTTCTAGTTCGTTCGCTAGTAGAGGACCAGCACATGCTACGTCTGCGTGCATGCCAACGCCGTGAGTAGATGCTTGAGCACGGTGAGCCGTACCGAATGCGTCCATTACGAATACGTCACATAGTGCTGCATATTTCTTAGATAGCTCTTCGTCGTTTTTCTTTTCGCCTTTGTTGAAGCGAACGTTTTCAAGAACAACAAGTTCACCCGCATTTAGCTCTAGGCCATCTAGGTAGTCTTTTGCTAGCTTCACTTCGCAATCTAGTGCGTCGTTTAGGTAGTTAACAACTGGTTGTAGAGAGAACTCTTCAGCGTATTCACCTTCAGTTGGGCGACCTAGGTGAGACGTAACCATTACTTTAGCGCCTGCTTCTAGGCAGTGCTTAATAGTTGGAAGAGATGCGATGATACGTGCATCCGAAGTTACTTTACCGTCTTTTACTGGCACGTTTAGGTCAGCACGGATAAATACACGTTTACCTGCAAGATCCAGGTCAGTCATCTTGATTACAGACATGATGTGTCCTCTCAAATATTTAATAATTAAAGTTTTTGAAAACTCGGCAACCCTGCCAAGCCTGTTAATTCTTCAAACTGGTTATAGATATGGAGATATTATGGATTTATTTCAAGGCTTGAAATAAAAATTCTCCATCACTTCTTCGTCATTACTGTTCCACTTGCGAAGAAGCTTGCATTGCTAAGGCAGTATCCAGCATCCGGTTAGCAAAGCCCCATTCGTTGTCGCACCAAACGAGCATTTTTACGAGTTGCCCGTTACTCACTCTAGTCTGGCTTCCATCCACAATCGCACTATGGGGGTCGTGGTTAAAGTCGATGGAAACGAGTGGCGATTCAGTATAGTCAACAATGTTACGTAATGTACACTGAGATGCGTTAACAATGGTTTGATTTACGTCATTAACTTTCACATTTGTACTAATTGTGACACTTAAATCCATTGCAGTGACGTTAACCGTTGGAACACGAACAGAAATTGCTTCGAATTTGTTGGAAAATTTCGGGAAGATTCTTTCAATCCCCTTATGCAACTTAGTGTCCACCGGAATAATAGATTGGCTTGCAGCGCGGGTACGGCGTAAGTCGTTATGATACGCATCAATTACTTGTTGATCGTTCATGGACGAATGAATTGTGGTAATGGTGCCAGACTCTATGCCGAAGGCTTCGTCTAATACTTTAATGATGGGAACGATACAGTTGGTGGTGCAAGAGCCATTGGAGACAACACGGTGCTCGTCTTTCAGAGTTTCGTGGTTCACGCCATAGATAATCGTATTATCTAGGTCGTTTGCGCCCGGGTGCGAAAACAGTACTTTCTTAGCGCCAGCTTCTATATGCGCTTGCCCATCCGCTTGCGAACCAAATACGCCAGTGCAATCCAAGACGATATCAACTTCTAAATCACGCCAAGGAAGTAATTCGATTTCGGAGAGATGGAGAATGCGAATGGAATCATATTCACCGCTGTCATGATGAACATGCAAATGTTCTTGGTCATGGGAAATTTTTTTACCAAAGCGACCATGACTGGTGTCATATTGCAGTAGGTGTGCCATCGCCTCTGGCTGTGCTAGTTCGTTTACCGCCACAACCTTGATCTGCTGGTGTTTTCCGCTTTCATACACCGCTCGCAGAACATTACGACCTATACGTCCAAATCCATTGATCGCAACCTTTAGCATTTATCCTTCGCCCTACCAAAAATTTCGTGTCACAGATACTACCTGATCAGGCTGACAAACGCACCTGTTGAATCACAGTAAAGCAGGATTAAAAAAGGTCGAGACTATGCTCGACCTTATTACAACGATAGATAATTAAAATGCGACGTCTAAACCTAACCAGTAGCGACGACCATCTTCAATATATCCGTATTCTTCGTAACTGATTTCCTCGTCCAGCAAGTTATAGATAGCGCCTTTAATACGAGTATTGTCGGTTAACTGGTATGTCACACCGGCGTCCACAAAGGTATAAGCTGGTTCTACAATACTGTTTCTTGATGGGCCAGTAACCGGATCCATTTCTTTACCTCGGTACGTGACTTTCGCCCAGCTCTCTAGATCCGTTGTCGTCTGCCAAGTCACATCCACATTAAACAGATGCTTTGGTAACTGCTGCAGCGGCATGCCTTTGTATTCACCTGTTTTTTGCTCTGAGTCGGTAAATGTGTAGCTCGAGCTAAGGTAAATGGTTTCCGTTAACGGCGATGCTAAGGTCGCTTCAATACCTTGTGTGACGGCTTCATCCACGTTAATACGGTACGTTGGATCTGCTCCCCATTGGTTTGGACCATCAGTACAGATAGTGTCTGGACAAACAACACGTGTGATCTTGTCTTTGAATTCGTTATGGAACGCTGTCAAAGAGACATCTAAACCGGAATCACCTTGATACAAAACGCTGATTTCTTTGTTTAGCGACGTTTCAGGGTCAAGATCTGGGTTACCGTAGATATTACCGCCACCACTGACTTGCGCCCAGCCAGGAGTAATTTCACGTAATTGTGGAGAACGGAAACCTGTTGCCACACCGCCTTTCACCGTCCAAGACGGATCAACTCGCCATACACCGTAAACACGTGGACTAAAGTGCGCGCCATAGTTTTCGTCATGATCTAGACGACCACCAAGCGTAACGCTAAACGGATCAGCTATTCTCCATTCATCTTCAATGAAAACAGCCCACTGCGTATTCGATGTTTCAGTCTTCGATGACGCTTTGTTGGAGGTGAAATCCTCAAGCTCTGCATGAGTGGCGTCCACACCCGTCGTCAACGTATGGTTTCCGATACCAGTCACCAAGCTCGATTTGAACGTGGTGTTGGTGATCGTCATCTCACGAGATTTGTTCTCGCTCTCTTCTCGCTGTAAGTAAGTATCTGAAATGCCAATCGAATCCCAATCACCGTTGTGGCTTACCGTTACGTAATTACGACGATATTCATTCAGTGAATCTTCACACCCTCCACGACACCCAGTGGTCGGCACTGAAAGGCCCACATTGCCACGACGACTTTGTGCCGACGTGCCACCTTCTAATTGTACCGAGTGGCGCTCATTAATCTGGTAAGTCAGTTTTGAAGAGATACTCTGCATATCTTTATCTTCATAACCGTATTCGATGTCATCTTCTTCTCTGGTTGTGTACTGACCATATACTTGGAGAGATAAATTTTCAGCCAACGGACCATTAACGAAAAAGTTCGCGCTCTGCTCTCCACCTGAGCGGCTATTCTCTTGTAGTACCGTGCCCAGTTGAACATTACCCGTCCACTCTAACGCATCTTTTCGTGTGATGACGTTAATCACACCACCAATCGCATCAGAACCGTAAAGCGTCGACATTGGGCCACGAATAACTTCGATTCGCTCAATCGCTTGAAGAGGAGGTAACCAACCTTGTTCGATACCTGGGCCGTCACTATTTGGACGAGTTTCACGCGTGCTTTGACGTTTACCGTCGACCAGTATCAAAGTGTATTTAGAACCCATACCACGGATACTAATGTCGGTAGTATCACCACCACCTGTCACGACAACACCTGGCACACTTTTTAGTGCATCAGTCACATCGCGGTAATAACGGGAGTCCAACTCCTCACGTGAAATCACACTAATACTTGCAGGCGCGTCCGCTTGAGATTGCTCGTAGCTTGATGCAGTTACAACCACTGTTTCCATTTTAGAAACTGCATCATTGGCAAAAACATGAGGGACACTGACGAAGGCTAAAATACCAGTTGCGGTAATAACTGGCAGTCTAAGAGTAGACATCTACATCTCCATAATTGATAATGATTATTATTTTCGAAAGTGAATTATTCACAAATAGAATGAGATGCATAGTGAGAGTTATGGAACGGTTCTTTCCATTTATGGAACTCGTACATAACGCAGTAAGGAGTAAAAGAAATATGCACGACTTAGCATCAATTAGAGCCTTTGATGCGCTCAATCAGCATAAAAGTTTGACAGCCGCTGCTAAAGCCCTTAATCAGCCAAAATCAACGCTAAGTCGTCGCTTGGCACAATTAGAAGAAGACTTCGGTCAGGCTCTAACCGCTAGGCAAGGTAATCGATTAGTTCTGACAAGAGCTGGAGAGATCTTTGCCCACTACAGCCGCCAGATTCTTGAGTTAAGCGAAGAGAGTTATGATGCACTGCAAGGTTTAACGAACCAAGTTTCAGGGCCACTGCATATTGTTTGTCACACTGCCTTAGTTAGAAGCTGGCTCGGTGGCGTACTCAATCGTTTTCTTGCTGATAATCCCGATGTTAGAGTTCAACTTACCAGTGACTTTTCTGAGGCGCATCATGACCCAGATTTGTTCATCTGGCTCGGTGAACGTAAAGAGCTAGACTGGCGAAAAGAAGTGCTGGGGGTATTTCGCTATACGCCTTTTGCCTCTCCAAATTATCTAAAACAACATGGGCCTATACCGCACCCCAAAGAACTTGAAGCACACCCATGGATCGATTTTGGTTCAGTGCAAGAAAATGGATTGATGCTAGCACACCCTCAACACGGTGAGTTCTTTTTAGAGCCCTTTGTTAGTCGCTTATACAGCGACAACATAGCAATGCAAATAGACAGTATCGCGAATGGTCATGGTATTGGACTGCTGCCGACTTGGACAGCATGCGGCTATGAGAAACATCACCCAGGGCGAATCACACCTTGCTTAGAAGGTTGGCTTTCTGAGCCTATTTCCATTAACTGCTATACACCAGCAGGACGACCACCACTGCGCTTATCCGTACTTTTAGACTGCATTCACCAAAGCATTCCACAAGGTTGGAAAACCTGACAAAAATAAAAAGGCCATCATAATGATGGCCTTTCTAACTTTAGCATCTAACAGTTGTCGTTTACGTTCGACTGTTTAGACGGTCCTGCAATTACGCTAGCAATTCTTTTGCTGTGTTCACTACGTTTTCAGTCGTGAAGCCAAACATTTCGAATAGCTGACCAGCAGGTGCGGATTCACCGAATGTTGTCATACCGATGATGCGACCGTCAAAGCCAACGTACTTGTACCAGAAATCAGCAATGCCCGCTTCAATAGCGATACGTGCCGTTACGTCTGATGGCAGTACAGCTTCACGGTAAGCGGCGTCTTGTTTGTCGAATGCATCTGTTGATGGCATTGAAACAACGCGTACTTTCTTGCCTTCTGAAGTTAGTTGCTCAGCGGCTTTCACTGCAAGCTCAACCTCAGAACCTGTTGCGATAAGGATTAGCTCAGGCTTACCTTCGCTATCTTTCAGGATGTAAGCACCTTTCGCGATGTCTGCGACTTGTTCAGCAGTACGCTCTTGTTGCGCTAGGTTTTGACGAGAGAAGATAAGTGCAGTTGGTGCATCTTTACGTTCAATCGCTAGTTTCCATGCAACTGCAGACTCAACTTGGTCACATGGGCGCCATGTGCTCATGTTTGGAGTTACACGTAGAGACGCCATTTGCTCAACAGGTTGGTGAGTTGGGCCATCTTCGCCAAGACCGATCGAATCATGCGTGTAAACTTGGATGTTCTGAATTTTCATCAGCGCAGCCATACGCATTGCGTTACGAGCGTATTCCATGAACATTAGGAATGTTGCGCCGTAAGGAACGAAACCACCGTGCAATGCGATACCGTTGATGATAGCAGTCATACCGAATTCGCGTACACCGTAGTGGATGTAGTTGCCAGAGAAGTCCTCCGTTTCTAGAGACTTAGAACCAGACCACATGGTCAGGTTAGAAGGCGCTAGGTCAGCAGAACCACCCATAAACTCAGGAAGCATTTGACCAAACGCTTCTAGTGCATTTTGCGATGCTTTACGTGATGCAATGTTCGCTGGGTTTGCTTGAAGATCAGCAATGATTTGGTTCGCTTTTTCTTCCCACTGTGCAGGAAGTTCGCCGTTTAGACGACGTTTAAGCTCTGCCGCTTCAGCAGGGTAAGCTGCAGCGTATGCTTCGAATTTTTCATTCCAAGCTGCTTCTTTCGCGGCGCCCGCTTCTTTTGCATCCCACTCAGCGTAAACATCTGCCGGGATCTCAAATGGGCCGTACTCCCAACCTAGGTATTCACGAGCCGCTTGGATCTCATCGTGACCTAGTGGTGCACCGTGACAGTCGTGCGAACCAGACTTGTTAGGAGAACCGAAACCGATAATTGTTTTGGTACAGATAAGCGTAGGACGTGGGTCCGCTTTTGCTGCTTCAATTGCTGCGTTGATCGCGTCTGAGTCGTGACCATCGACTGCTGGGATTACATGCCAGCCGTACGCTTCAAAACGCTTAGGTGTATCGTCAGAGAACCAGCCTTCAACGTGACCGTCGATAGAAATGCCGTTGTCATCCCAGAACGCGATCAGTTTGCCTAGACCTAACGTCCCAGCAAGAGAGCATGCTTCATGCGAGATGCCTTCCATTAGACAGCCGTCACCCATGAACACATACGTAAAGTGGTCAACGATATCGTGACCTTCTTTGTTGAACTGTGCCGCTAGTGCTTTCTCTGCGATCGCCATACCAACAGCGTTAGTGATGCCTTGACCTAGAGGACCCGTTGTTGTCTCGATACCAGGCGCGTAGCCGTACTCTGGGTGACCTGGGGTTTTTGAGTGCAATTGACGGAAGTTTTTCAGATCGTCAATAGATAGCTCGTAACCGCTTAAGTGCAGTAGAGAGTAAATAAGCATTGACCCATGACCGTTTGACAGCACAAAGCGATCGCGGTCGGCCCACTCTGGGTTTGAAGGGTTATGGTTTAGGTGAGAGCGCCAAAGAACTTCAGCGATATCAGCCATACCCATTGGTGCGCCTGGGTGGCCTGAGTTAGCTTGTTGAACACCATCCATGCTTAGAGCACGAATTGCATTGGCAAGATGTTTACGAGACGACATGTCTGCTCCTGAGTACATTAAGCGAAACGAAAAGTAGGTCATAATTCTCTCAAAGCCCTGTTGGGTGTGCAAACGTTTTCCAGTCCAAAACCTCACAAATATTGCACCTTTCGCGCCAAATCGTTCGAAGTTCTTAAAATTATCAATAAATCAGGCAAACGTTTGGTTATAACAAAAACCAAAAAAGAGCTTGTAATTCGAGCAATCAAATTTAGAATAGACGTCTAGATGTAGATACACCTACAAAAATTAGTATTAATTTGCGCTGGAGAGTTTATCATTCCCCAGTTTTAAACCAGATATAGTGGAGCTAACATGGCTAAGCACCTGTTTACTTCTGAGTCAGTATCAGAAGGTCATCCAGATAAAATTGCAGACCAGATTTCTGATGCGGTTCTTGACGCGATTCTAGAGCAAGATCCAAAGGCTCGTGTTGCATGTGAGACTTACGTTAAAACCGGTATGGTAATGGTGGGTGGTGAAATCACGACTTCAGCATGGGTAGACATCGAAGAGTTAACTCGTGAAACCGTTCGTGAAATCGGCTACGTACATTCAGATATGGGCTTTGACGCAGATTCTTGTGCGGTACTAAACACAATCGGTAAACAGTCGCCAGATATCAACCAAGGTGTTGATAAAGCTGACCCTAAAGAACAAGGTGCAGGCGACCAAGGCATCATGTTTGGTTACGCTTGTAACGAAACTGAAGTACTAATGCCAGCGCCAATTACTTACTCTCACCGTCTTGTTCAAAAGCAAGCAGAAGTTCGTAAAAACGGCACACTACCTTGGTTGCGTCCTGATGCAAAATCTCAGGTAACATTCCAATACGATCAAGGTAACATCGTTGGTATCGACGCGGTTGTTCTTTCAACTCAACACTGTGACTCAATCTCAACTTCAGACCTGCGTGAAGCGGTAATGGAAGAGATCATTAAGCCAGTGCTACCTTCTGAGTGGATCAACAAAGAAACAAACTTCTTCATTAACCCAACCGGTCGCTTCGTAATCGGTGGTCCTATGGGTGACTGTGGTCTAACTGGTCGTAAGATCATCGTAGATACCTACGGCGGCGCAGCTCGTCACGGTGGCGGTGCGTTTTCTGGTAAAGATCCATCAAAAGTTGACCGTAGTGCAGCATACGCAGCACGCTACGTAGCGAAAAACATCGTAGCGGCAGGCATGGCTGACCGTTGTGAGATCCAACTTTCTTACGCAATCGGTGTTGCTGATCCAACGTCTATCATGGTGGAAACGTTCGGTACTGAGAAAGTATCTCACGACATCATCATTGAAGCGGTTCGTCAATTCTTCGACCTACGTCCATACGGTCTACAAGAAATGCTTAACCTTCTTCAACCTATCTACAAGAAGACAGCGGCTTACGGTCACTTCGGTCGTGAAGAATTCCCGTGGGAAGCAACAGACAAAGCTGCACTTCTACGCGATTTCGCTGGCATCAAATAATCAAGCCAAGCAAGAATCAATCAAGCCCTCGCCTATGGTGGGGGCTTTTTATTTTCAGCAACTTTTATCTAGTCATTTCGGCTCATACCGCCCTGCCCCACAAAGCAGTCCTGTTTCTCCCTCATTTTTATACCGAATAAATTTTAAGCAATTATTTGTAAATTATCCCATCTCCGCCAATAGTTAAAATATTGTTAATTCCAATTTAAATAGAGACGTCGGATGCTGGCGACTGTGGAAGCAACACTTAAGTAAAGACATGAGTTAAGCATCTTTATGGCCGATACCAAACTAAGCCAATGCTCAGATGTAAACTTGAAAAAGTCGCTTCAAGTTTGACTGAACAAAAACCGCTGTCAGTTGGTATAAGCGGATAATGTGGGAATAAATCAAGGAGGAGTTATGCCTCGAACTGTTAATCCATCGGACTTCCACAACAAGCGAAAGGAAGTGCCAGACAACGAATACGCCAGAACCATACCGTGCAATACGGTCAATCTTTCTGCACCTTTTCATTGGCTCGCATTAGGTCTGCATGATTTCGTGCGAATGCCGCTTATTAGTGCTTTCTATGGCATCTGTTTTATGGCAGCTGCGATAGGCATTGTTTTGCTCGTACAGTGGCAAGGCACACACTTAGTCGTCATGCCCAGTTTGATTGTTTACATGTTGATTGGTCCGTTTCTCGCGCTGGGCTTGTATGATGCCAGTTGGGAGAGAGAGCGCGGACACAAAGCAAGCTTGTTCCATTCAATGAAAGCGATCGGTCGTAACTCAACATCTCAATGGGCGTTCGCCGTGTTACTCGCAGTGTGTATGATATTTTGGATGCGCATTGCCGCTCTACTTCATGCACTCTACCCTTCTGTTCAAGGGGCACCTTTAAGTGAGTTCCTACCCTTCCTTGTCATCGGCTCTTTAGTTGGCTTTGTTTTGGCTTGTGTGGTGTTTAGCATTTCAGCCTTTTCTATTCCGCTCATGATGGAGCGTCGCGTAGACATGATGACCGCTGTGTTTACCAGCTTTAATGCCGTGAAATCCAACATTCCAGCAATGATTGTTTGGGCAGCGATCATCTGTGGCGGTATTCTTATCGGCTTTGCGACCTACGGGATCGGAATGTTGTTTACCATGCCAATTCTAGGCTACGGTACATGGCACGCTTACCATGCCACCATCAAGAAAAAACACACACCATAATTAACTGATGCTATGATCTGGCCCTCGCAAATGCGGGGGCTTTTTTATTTAATTTATCGAGGTGAATTGTGGATATAGAACTCAGCTATAAAGCCAAGCAAGTGATGGCGGGCTGTATCGCGATGGCGGAACAAGCTTTCAAACGTTCTTTCCCGATTCCAACAATCACCTTCGACGTCCGTGGGAAAGCGGCAGGAAAAGCCTACCTTCAATTAAATCAAGTACGCCTAAACCCTGTTTTATTTCGCGAAAACACCCAAGCATTCTTAGATGAAGTCATTCCTCATGAAGTAGCACACCTGATTACTTATCAGGTTTACGGGCGAGTAAGGCCTCACGGTAAAGAATGGAAAGGCGTCATGGAAGCCGTATTTAACGTACCAGCCAAAACCACTCACAGCTTTGAAGTAAAATCCGTTCAAGGTAAAACCTTTGAGTATCGTTGTGGTTGTATGACCTACCCTCTATCGATTCGCCGTCATAATAAAGTGCTGCGCAAAGAGGCGACGTACTCTTGTCAAAAATGTCGCCAACCACTTAACTTCACCGGCATTCAATTATCGTAGCCCTTACCTCATAGTGTTACTTGCGTTCCCAAAATAAAAATCGAGTTGATCAAAACCTTCCCTTCGCCACTTATTGTTAACTTACTCATCACTAAAGCTATTTTATGCGTGTTATCATGAATAAAGTCATACTTTATAAAGACTTTTATCATGAAATACTTACTCTCTCTGTTGCTTATCGCGCTTTCTAGCACTGCGATTGCCGCGCCACCGAGCTCATTCTCTGCTGCCAAACGTGAGGCGGTCAAAATTTATCAAGACCATCCAACAAGCTTCTACTGTGGCTGTAACATTCAATGGCAAGGCAAGAAAGGCTTACCCGATTTAGCCTCTTGCGGCTACCAAGTCCGTAAACAAGAAAAACGGGCTGCACGAATCGAATGGGAGCACGTTGTTCCTGCGTGGCAATTTGGCCACCAGCGTCAATGCTGGCAAGATGGCGGACGTAAAAACTGTAAGAAAAAAGACGAAACTTTTCGTTTGATGGAAGCAGACTTGCACAACCTAACTCCTGCTATTGGTGAAGTAAACGGTGATCGTTCGAACTACAACTTCAGCCAATGGAACGGTATGGATGGCGTGAGTTATGGTCGCTGTGAGATGCAAGTGAACTTTAAGCAGCGTAAAGTCATGCCACCAGACCGTGCGCGTGGCTCAATTGCTCGTACCTATCTATACATGAGCAAAGAGTACGGTTTCAAACTGTCGAAGCAGCAAACGCAATTAATGAGTGCTTGGAACAAAACCTATCCTGTCGATAAATGGGAATGTGAGCGTGACGAGCGCATTGCAAAAGTACAGGGCAATCACAACCCATTTGTTCAAGAAGCCTGCCGCGCACTGTAACCTCCGACCTCGAAGCGTTTCAATTACTGATATTGAAACGCTTCTTGCCCCTTGTTTTTTCGGTGCAAAGCATCCATGTTAGGGTTTAAGTTTATTCTCTTGCTGGAAATCTCATGCGTACCCCTCGAATTTATCATCCAGAAACCATTCATCAACTTGGCTCACTTGCTTTAAGTGACGACGCAGCAGGCCATATCGGTCGTGTTTTGCGCATGAAAGAAGGCCAAGACGTTCTCCTTTTTGACGGCAGTGGCGCAGAGTTCCCAGCGGTTATCAGTGAAGTCAGCAAGAAATCAGTTTTGGTTAACATCACCGAGCGTGTAGAAAGCAGTATTGAATCCCCTTTAGATCTGCACCTTGGTCAAGTCATTTCACGTGGCGATAAGATGGAGTTCACCATCCAAAAGTCTGTTGAACTTGGCGTCAATACCATCACTCCTCTGATTTCTGAACGTTGTGGCGTCAAGCTTGACCAAAAGCGTTTTGAGAAAAAACTCGCGCAATGGCAGAAAATCGCCATCAGTGCCTGTGAGCAATGTGGGCGTAATGTCGTGCCCGAAATTCGTCCAATTATGAGCTTGGAAGAGTGGTGTAAAGAAGAGTACGATGGTTTAAAGCTTAACCTTCACCCTCGTGCTAAATACTCAATCAACACTTTGCCAACCCCGGTTGAAAAAGTGCGCCTACTGATCGGTCCTGAAGGCGGTTTATCGTCTGAAGAAATCGAGATGACTCGAGAATACCAATTTGAAGAAACGCTACTCGGCCCTCGCGTTCTGCGTACCGAAACAGCGGCTCTGACAGCAATTACAGCCTTACAAGTTCGTTTCGGCGATCTTGGTTAAACGGAGAAAAATAATGATCAAACTCGGTATCGTAATGGACCCAATCTCGTCCATTAACATCAAAAAAGACTCTAGCTTTGCCATGATGCTTGAAGCGCAACGACGCGGCTATGAAATCCACTACATGGAAATGAATGATCTGCATCTCGATCAAGGCGTTGCCATTGCAGATACTAAAGTGGTGGAACTAAAAGAAGATCCAAACGGTTGGTACGAGTTCAAATCAGAGCAAACTATCGAACTGTCTGAGCTAGACGCGGTGCTAATGCGTAAAGATCCTCCGTTTGATACTGAATACATCTACGCGACTTACATTCTTGAGCGTGCAGAAGAACAAGGTGCACTGATCGTTAACAAGCCTCAAAGCTTACGTGATTGTAACGAAAAGCTGTTTACAGCATGGTTCCCAGAGCTGACACCTACAACGATCGTGACGCGAAAAGCAGAAAAAATTAAAGAATTTCGTGAAAAACATGGTGATGTCATCCTGAAACCACTTGATGGTATGGGTGGCGCGTCCATCTTCCGTGTGAAGGAAAACGATCCAAACATCTCTGTGATCATCGAGACATTGACTAACCACGGTCAAAACTACGCAATGGCGCAAACCTTCGTGCCAGATATCAGCAACGGTGACAAACGTATCCTAGTGGTAGATGGCGAACCTATGCCTTACTGTCTAGCACGTATTCCTGCTAAAGGCGAAACGCGCGGCAACCTAGCCGCTGGTGGTACTGGTGAAGCTCGTCCGCTAAGCGAAACCGACCTCAAAATTGCGCAAACCGTTGCTCCGACACTGAAAGAAAAAGGCCTTATCTTTGTTGGCCTTGACGTAATTGGCGACAAGCTAACAGAAATCAACGTCACCAGCCCAACCTGTATTCGCGAAATTGAAGCAGCTTTTGATATCTCAATCACAGGCAAGCTGATGGATGCGATTGAGCGTCGAGTAAAAGGCGAATAACTCAAACTGTATTACAGTTAATAGAGAGCGTAGTACATTAACTTAAGCAAACTCATGCACATACCTAGATGTAAATTGTATGATGTTTGCTTAAGGGCATTTACGAGAGTTAAGGGTCAGTATGAGTATGAATCTCACAAATCACTTTTTGGTTGCCATGCCTGGGATGAAAGATCCGTACTTTCAAAACAGCGTGATCTACGTTTGTGAGCACAACGAAGACGGCGCTATGGGGCTGATGATCAATGCTCCTGTTGATATCACCGTCGGCAACATGCTCAAGCAGGTGGAAGTTCAGCCAGTACACCCGCGCCTATTTGAAGCCAGTCTAGATAGACCAGTCTACAATGGCGGCCCAATCTCGGAAGATCGTGGTTTTATTTTGCATAAACCCAAAGATTACTACGAGTCCAGCGTCCAAATGACCGATGACCTCGCGGTAACCACTTCGCGTGATATTCTGTCGGTGTTAGGAACAGAAGCAGAACCAAGTGATTACTTAGTGGCACTTGGCTACTCCGGTTGGAGTGCAGGCCAATTAGAAAGTGAGCTGGTCGAAAACTCTTGGCTCACCATTGAAGCGACGCCTGAAATTATCTTTAATACACCAATCAACGAGCGTTGGAAGAAAGCGGTCGAAAAGCTGGGCATCGACCCAAGTCACCTTTCAGCAGACTCTGGACATGCTTAGTCCAAATATACAGTTACATTAGATAGAGACACCTTATGTCACGCACAATTATGGCTTTTGACTTTGGAACCAAAAGCATTGGTAGCGCTATTGGCCAAGAAATTACTGGTACAGCTTCCCCATTAAAAGCCTTTAAAGCCAATGACGGTATTCCAAACTGGGACGATATCGAAAAGCAAATCAAAGAGTGGCAACCAGATTTGCTAGTGGTCGGTTTACCGACCGATCTGCATGGTAAAGACCTTGAGACCATAACCCCTCGTGCACGAAAATTTGCTAAGCGTCTGCAAGGCCGATACGGATTGCCAGTTGAACTGCATGATGAGCGTTTATCTACAGCAGAAGCTCGTGCGGAGTTGTTCAGCATGGGCGGCTACAAAGCCCTATCGAAAGGTAATGTTGACTGCCAGTCAGCAGTGGTGATTCTAGAAAGCTGGTTTGAAGCCCTTTGGGATGAGTAAACACTTTAAGCACAATGAAAAAAGGTTGGCTCCTGCCAACCTTTTTTTGTTTCTGGATTGGATTAATCCATATCGATCTTAACGTTCGCCAAACTGCCCGTAGAGAATGCTTCACCACGCTGCGTTTTCAACATCAAGCGCAGATCATTCGCCGAGTCGGCGCTATGTAGTGCATCCTCTTCGCTGATCTTACCTTGCATCACTAACTTATAAAGAGATTGATCGAACGTCAGCATACCAAACTCATTTGAGCGAGCCATGGTTGACTTCAACTCATGTAAATCTCCGCGACGAATCAAATCCGACACACGTGGACTATTTAGCAAGATCTCAAATACACCATGACGTCCCTGCCCATTTTTATCTCGGATCAGCTGCTGACCAACCACGCCTTTTAGGTTCATCGACAAATCGAACAAGAATTGTTCTTTTTGATCTTTCGGTACCAAGTGAAGAATGCGCTCTAAAGCTTGGTTTGCATTGTTGGCGTGCAACGTTGCCATACACAGGTGACCCGTTTCGGCGAAGGTCATCGCGTATTCCATTGTTTCACGGCTACGGATCTCACCAATCAAAATCATATCTGGTGCTTGGCGCAGCGAGTTTTTAAGCGCAACTTCATAGCTTTCCGTATCTAACCCAACTTCACGTTGAGTCACGATACAGCGCTTGTGTTCATGCACGAACTCGATCGGATCTTCGACCGTCAAAATGTGCCCGGTTTTATTGCTGTTTCGATAGCCTGTCATCGCCGCCATAGTGGTCGATTTACCCGAACCAGTAGCACCGACCACCAGCACCAAACCACGCTTAGCTATTGCCAAATCTTGCAACACTAACGGTAACTTTAACTGCTCAAAAGTAGGAATATTAGTTTCAATACGACGAATCACTGCGCCTGGTAACTCGCGTTGAAAAAAGGCACTCACACGGAAGCGGCCACAGTCTCTCACAATGGCAAAATTCGACTCGCGACTTTTACGAAATTCCTGACGCCGATCTGGTTCCATAGCGCTGTCGAGTAATGCAGCCACATCGCCCTCGGTGAGTTTTTCCCCTTGCGGACGCAATTCGCCATCCACACGAAATAGAATTGGCGCTCCAACCGTGATGTAAAGATCCGACGCTTTCAGCGCCAGCATGCCTTCGAGAAATTTATCTAGATCCATCTTCCGTATTCACCATTATCTGTATGAACGTTACGAGAATTGCTGCACTTCTAATCCGATCTTACTATCGACCTCTTCACGAGCAACCATGCCTTGCGCCATTAACTGACGAGCATTTTGCTCCATGGTTTGCATGCCGTGAGCCGCACCTGTTTGAATAATCGAATACATCTGCGCGACTTTGTCTTCGCGGATCAAGTTACGAATCGCAGGCGTTGCCATCATAATTTCATGGCATGCAATACGGCCACCACCATTACGCTTCAGAAGCTTTTGCGCGATAACCGAACGAAGAGACTCAGATAGCATCGAGCGGACCATATCTTTATCACTACCAGGAAACACATCGATAATACGGTCAATGGTTTTTGCCGCCGAGCTGGTGTGCAACGTTCCGAAAACTAAGTGACCCGTTTCTGCCGCCGTTAAGGCAAGGCTGATGGTTTCTTTATCACGCATCTCACCAACCAGAATAACGTCTGGGTCTTCGCGCAATGCACTACGCAAAGCATTTTGGAAACTATGGGTGTCACGGTGAACTTCACGCTGGTTGATCAAACATTTATTGTTGTTGTGAACAAATTCAATCGGATCTTCAATTGTGAGTACGTGCTTGTTGTGATTACGGTTAATGTAGTCAACAATGGCTGCTAAGGTCGTCGATTTACCTGAACCTGTTGGGCCAGTGACCAGAACTAAGCCTTTTTCAGCGTTCGCAATTTTTTTGAAGATCTCTGGCGCTTCTAGCTCTTCCAGAGTTGGAATGCTACTTGGAATGGTACGAAATACTGCCGCACAACCGCGAGATTGGTTGAAAGCGTTGACACGGAAACGGCCAACGTTATGCAACTCAAAAGAGAAATCGACTTCGAGTTTTTCTTCGAACTCACTGCGTTGGGCATCGTTCATGATTTCGAAAACCAAACGATGCACTTCTTGGTGTGTAAACGCTGGAATGCCTAGTTTTCTCACATCCCCATCAATACGAACCATTGGTGGGACACCTGCAGAAAGATGTAGATCCGAGGCATTATGTTTTACACTAAAATCCAGTAACTCAGTGATATCCATTTAAAATCCTTAAGTCTAAAGTACAGCTATGAGTAGTATTCAACAAAATATTGAACATATCACCTCTCAAATTCGATATGACGAGCAAAAATGTGGTCGAACTCCAGAGTCAGTGCAACTTCTAGCGGTAAGCAAAACTAAACCTGTCGAGGCAATTCTCGAAGCCTACCAAGCGGGACAAACCGCCTTTGGTGAAAACTACGTTCAAGAGGGCGTCAGTAAAGTTCAGCACTTTGCCGAGCATTATCCAGATAATCGAATCGAATGGCACTTCATTGGCCCGATTCAATCGAATAAATCGCGACTTGTTGCTGAACATTTCGATTGGGTTCACACCATCGATCGAACCAAGATAGCTCAACGCCTGAATGATCAGCGGCCAAGCGAACTTAAACCGCTACAAGTTCTGATTCAGGTTAACACCAGTGGTGAGGTATCTAAATCTGGCGTCACTGAAGCGGAAGTATTCGAGCTGGCGGAGTTGATTTCTCGCCTACCCAACCTCACTTTAAGAGGGTTGATGTCGATTCCTGCCAACGTGTCTGACTACGAATCACAACTCCGTGAATTTCAGAAGTTGGCTACGTTGAAGCAAACACTCGAAGCACAGTTCCCAGAAATCGATACATTATCAATGGGAATGAGTGGTGATATGACCGCTGCAATCGAAGCTGGTAGTACAATGGTTCGTATTGGAACCGCTATTTTCGGCGCACGAGACTACAGCTAAATCAACAAAACGCTCACTCGCGACATAAGTTATGTCGCCAATCGTTAGAGCGTAAATGCGCAATCATCTTACTCGCCAATAGGAGCAGTAAGTAACAGCGGCGCCATTATACACCTGAGCGCACAACAAATTCTAAATATCATGATGGAAATCAGACAAATGGAACATAAAAAAATCGCCTTCATTGGTGCTGGCAACATGGTGAGAGCCATTGTTTCCGGCTTGGTTGCTAACGGATACCCAGCGCAAAACATTACCGCGACGGCTCCTTCAGAGGCTCGCCGCCTTCTGCTAGAACAAGATTTTGGCATCCGTACCACCAGCGATAACATCCAAGCTGCGACCGAGGCGGATGTGGTGGTATTGTCTGTAAAACCGCAAATGATGGCGGATGTCTGTAAACCACTGCAATCGATCGATTTCACTAATAAACTGGTGATTTCTATTGCCGCAGGCATCAACTGTTCACGATTGGATGATATGCTAGCCACCAAATTGAACTTGGTTCGTGTTATGCCAAATACGCCATCACAACTTGGGTTGGGTATGAGTGGGTTGTTCGCACCAACTCATGTAACCGAGCACGACAAAGCTTTTGCCGCAGAGTTAATGGAAGCGGTCGGTAAAGTATGTTGGGTTGAGCAAGAGTCTGGCATCAATAATGTGATTGCCGCAGCGGGCAGTGCTCCAGCATACTTCTTCCTGTTTATGGAAGCGATGCAAGCAGAAGCGATTGCGCAAGGCTTTGATAAAGAGACCGCTCGACTATTGGTTCAGCAAGCTGCACTGGGCGCGGCCAGTATGGTGGTTAGCAACCCAGAAACTGAGCTATCGACCCTGCGTGAGAACGTAACATCGAAAGGTGGGACAACGGCAGAAGCACTGCGTACATTCAACGAACATCAACTTTCAGATATTGTCGCTAAAGCCATGCAAGCTGCTGTGGCTCGCGCGGAAGAAATGGAAAAACTGTTTTAATTATTTGGATGAACTCCGTTTAGTATCATCCATCACTTGTTAAGGGTACCTTATGAATTCAATGAGTTTTCTCATCTCAACCCTATTTGACCTGTACATCATGGTCGTAATTTTGCGAATTTGGTTACAAGCTGCGCGCGCAGACTTCTACAACCCATTCTCGCAATTCATAGTAAAAGCGACTCAGCCGGTCATTGGTCCATTGCGCCGCGTTATCCCTTCCGTGGGGAATATTGACCTAGCAACCGTGTTGTTTGCCTACGTGTTGTGTGTGCTTAAATTTGTCGTGCTTATCCTAATAGCTTCGAACGGTTCCGTCTCTTTCAGCGCTGACTTCTTATTCTTGGGCTTATTATCATTAATCAAAGCCGCAGGTGGCCTATTGTTCTGGGTACTATTGATCCGTGCAATTTTGAGCTGGGTAAGCCAAGGCCGCAGCCCTATCGAGTACGTATTCCATCAACTGACCGAGCCAATGTGCGCTCCAATCCGTCGTATTCTTCCGGCTATTGGTGGTCTTGATTTAAGCGTACTGGTGTTATTTATCGGCTTGCAGTTCGCGAACTTCTTAATGGGCGATATCATTGGTCCAATTTGGTTCCAGCTATAATGTCAGCTGCAGTTTGGCAAGATGGTGAGGACATCATCCTGAAGCTCTATATTCAACCTAAAGCTAGCCGCGATAAAATCGTTGGCTTGCATGGTGAAGAGCTAAAAATCGCCATTACTGCTCCACCTGTCGATGGCAAAGCTAATGCACACCTAACTAAGTTCTTAGCCAAGCAGTTTAAAATCGCTAAGGGCTTGGTTCACATAGAAAAAGGTGAATTAGGACGGCACAAACAAATTCGGATAGAATCGCCTACCCAGATACCGACAGAAATTAAAGCCATCATATGATGGCTTTTTATTTACGATTTTGTACCACACTTACTAATACCAACGACTGAGTACGCATTTTTTACCCCCTGACCAAGGTAAAATTGCAGCTATGGTTGTTTTATAACAAGTGCTTTGAGGAAGTAACAATGAGCAAATGGATTACCACATTACTGATTAGCCTGTTGTCGTTACCAAGCTTCGCCGATCAGTTTAAAAATATGAAAGATATCGAAGTACACTATGTCGCGTTTAACTCAACATTCCTAACACCCAAAGTCGCACGTAGCTACGATATCAAACGTAATGGATACCTCGCTGTGGTTAATATTAGCGTGTTAGATAGAGCTTCATTGGGTAAGCCAGCATTAGAAGCAAAAATTGCTGGACGCGCGAAGAACCTTATCGGCCAAACTCAGACCTTGACCTTTCGTGAAGTCAAAGAAGGCAATGCGATATACTATTTAGCCGAACTACCAATTACCCACGAAGAAACTTTTACTTTCGATATTGACGTAAAAGCTGGAAACAAAGGCTCAGGTAAGCTTAAATTCACCCAGAAGTTTTATGTTGAAGAGTAATTGGGTTGTGATGTTCCAAAAGCTTTTGGATCTAAGCAGGCTAAAAACCACTTATTAGTTAAAGAATATCTAGAGGAGAACGATTTGTTCTCCTCTATCACTATTAAAAGAGATTCCCATGAAAAAAATTGTGCTAGCAACTGGTAACCAAGGCAAAGTTCGTGAAATGGCAGATTTATTGTCTGACTTCGGCTTTGAAGTATTAGCGCAAAGTGAATTCAATGTATCGGAAGTAGCTGAAACGGGTACAACTTTCATTGAAAACGCAATCATTAAAGCTCGCCATGCCGCACAAGAAACAGGGCTTCCTGCCATTGCAGACGACTCTGGATTAGAAGTCGATTTCTTAAAAGGCGCTCCGGGCATTTACTCTGCACGTTACGCAGGCGAGAGCGCATCTGATCAAGAGAATCTAGAAAAATTGCTAGCGGCAATGGAAGGCGTACCAGAAGCAGAGCGTACAGCACGTTTCCACTGCGTATTAGTCCTCATGCGTCACGAGAACGACCCAACGCCTATCGTCTGTCACGGTAAATGGGAAGGCCGAATTCTAACTGAAGCACACGGTGAAAATGGCTTTGGCTACGACCCAATCTTCTTTGTTCCTGAAGATAACTGTGCGTCAGCCGAACTTGAACCTGCACGTAAAAAACAACTGTCTCACCGCGGTAAAGCGCTCAAGTCGTTGTTTGCTCAACTGTCTGAGCAAGTGTCTCAGTAATCACGAGCGAATTAGACCATGTTAACGCCCCCAGCACTCAGCTTGTATGTACACATCCCGTGGTGTGTGCAAAAGTGCCCGTATTGCGACTTTAACTCTCACGCGCTCAAAACCGAGATTCCAGAAGAAGAGTACATCAGTGCCCTTTTAGAAGATTTGGATACCGACATTGAGAAATACCGACTTAACGAAGCGCCACGTCCACTGCATTCAATCTTCATTGGTGGTGGTACGCCGAGTTTGATTTCGGCAGAAGGCATCGAGCGTCTACTTAAGGGCATTGAAGCGCGTATTCCGTTCAAGCCTGAAATCGAAATCACCATGGAAGCGAATCCAGGCACCATCGAAGCAGAGCGTTTTGTTGGCTACCGCAAAGCTGGTGTAACGCGTATCTCTATCGGCGTGCAAAGCTTTGAGCAACAAAAGCTTGAGCGTTTGGGGCGCATTCACGGCCAAGACGAAGCCGTCAATGCTGCTAAGCTGGCGCACCAAATCGGTTTGAACAGTTTTAACCTCGATCTCATGCACGGCTTACCTGATCAAAGCATCGAACAATCCTTGGCAGATTTGGACAAAGCGATTGAGTTGGCACCGCCGCACTTGTCTTGGTATCAGCTGACCATCGAACCAAACACCATGTTCTACTACAAGCCACCAACGCTACCTGACGATGATGACTTGTGGGATATTTTCGAGCTCGGACACCAAAAACTTGCAGCCGCGGGTTATGTGCAATATGAAATCTCCGGTTACAGCAAGCCGGGCTATCAGTGTCAGCACAACCTCAACTACTGGCGCTTTGGTGATTACCTTGGTATCGGTTGTGGCTCTCATGGCAAACTCAGTTTTACCGACGGACGTATTATTCGAACGACAAAGGTAAAACACCCGCGAGGCTATTTAGCGGCTTATCAAAATATGGTCAAACCTTATCTGCATACAGAACATGTCGTCGCGGATGAAGATCGTCCATTCGAGTTCTTTATGAACCGATTCCGCTTAATCGAAGCCTGTCCGAAGCAAGATTATGTGGACACCACGAGCTTACCGCTCAGTACGATTCAAGAAACCATCGACTGGGCGATAGAAATGGGCTACCTGAATGAAACGCCTACCCACTGGCAAATTACTGAAAAAGGGAAGCTCTTCCTTAATGATTTGCTCGAAGCCTTTATGGCCGAAGAAAGCGAAGACTAACGCAACCCCAAAACAAAAAAAGCCTCTCAATTGAGAGGCTTTTTATTTAGAAACTGTGCCGTCCTAAATAAGGTTGACACATTTCCACATTAGAAAATTGAACGGCCAATTCGCTCTGAGAGCAGCTCAAGCGCCTTAGTACCCGCAAGCGAGTTACCTGAAGGATCAAGCTCTGGAGACCATACTGAAATGGTCATTTCACCAGGTACTACCGCGATAATGCCACCACCAACACCAGACTTACCAGGCATTCCAACGCGATAAGCAAACTCGCCCGCGCCATCATACAAGCCACACGTTGCTAACAGTGCATTAAGTTGTTTGGTTTGCACAGGAGAAACTACAGGCTTACCCGTTTGTACCGATGTGCCCTTGTTTGCTAAATAGCTAAACGTTTTAGCCAAATCGACGCAACTCATCTTCAGCGCACAAGCGTGGAAGTAGTTTTGTAGTACTGGAATCACTTCATTTTCGAAGTTGCCAAACGAACGCATGAGATATGCAATCGCCGCATTACGATCACCATGCATCATTTCAGATGCCGCAACGACTTTGTCATACACAATATGGGTATCACCAGAAAGCTGACGCACAAACTCCAACAGGCGCTGACGAGGCGCAGATAAGCGAGTTTGTAACAAATCCGCCACTACTATCGCTCCAGCATTTATAAATGGATTACGAGGAATACCTTGCTCCATTTCTAGCTGGATTAGCGAATTAAATGCCTGCCCCGAAGGCTCTTTTCCCACTCGAGACCAAATTTCTTCTTGCTTGTACAAGCACATCGCTAACGTCAAGCTCAATGCTTTTGAAATAGATTGGATAGAGAAAGGTTCATCGGCATCACCCGCCTTAATAACCTCACCTTCGTTGGTGTATACCGCAATACCTAACTTGTTGCTGGGTACTTTTGCCAGAGCAGGAATATAATCAGCCACTTTACCTTGGCCGATTAAAGGGCGTACTTCCGCCAAAATATCTGTCAAAATTTCCACTGTCGGTTTCATTCTCTACCTTCTATTTACAAGAGAACTCGTTGAGCTCAGAGGTAAAAAAAGCCAACGTGTCGTTGGCTTTTCCATAGGGTTCGTTCGACTCAAGTCGATTATGGTTTTACTGCCACAATAATATTGCGGTTGATAGATTGATCAACACGGTGAAGATAACCGATGTAAGGCTCTTCTGAAAGTACCTTCCAACCTTGCTCTTCAAATAATGCCGCGACATCTTTCCATTTCAATGTGAATTCATTGAAAGACAACACCACTGAACCTTGCTTTTTCAATACCACTTTCCATGCAGGCAGAGCCTCTTTTAAAAGCTCTAATGGACTACGGTTCAGTTTGCTGTCCTTGGCATTTTTGCTGCCGTGCTGCACGCCATAAGGCAGATCAGACACCATCACATCAACTGAGTTCTTTTTCACGACTTGATCAGCGATACGAGTATCAGCCGAATACAGCTTCATAAACTGAAGATTGCCTTGGTTGTAATCTTCTTTATTTGCTGCAGCTTCAACCACGAAACCATCCGCCACTTTCTTGCCACCCGCAGTGCGCTTTTCTTTGCTCACTTTGTGCTTAAAGCGGCCATTCTTCATGAACTTAACAATAAAGGTCTGGATCTCTTGCACCCACTTGGCGTTGATCTCAACCCCTACCACGTTCAAACCGTGGATCAAGCCTTCAAATAAGGTTGTACCTTTACCACACATTGGATCCATTAAGGTCAGTTGTTCACTTCCCGTATTGGACGCACTAATGCCGATATTCACCATCAAACGGGTAAACTGCTCGTTTGTTTTCCCGGTGTAGCGCAAAATCTGGCTCATACTTTCCGGGAAAGTGTTAAATACGGGCGCTTGAACTGGTCGAAGTAAACCATCTTCGCGCACTTCAAATAGCGCATAGTAAATCGAAGAGGCTGCGATTCTTCGCGCCTGCTCATCGGTTAGCGCTTCCTGACAAGAAAACACCAACGCAGCAGGTAAGCCAACGTCTTTACTACCAATTTCTGTCACATCCACGCCTTGTGAAGCTAAAATTGCTTTTAGCTCAGAACAGGCAATGGTCATTGCGCTATCAAAGTAAATTCGGTTATGACCCGGATTCGCTAATATCGCGTAATGGTACATCCCATGAACTCCTCTGGTTACGCAATACGCTTATATTTGATATCCCAAACACCGTGACCAAGACGGTGACCACGAGCTTCAAACTTCGTTAGCGGGCGATCGTCTGGACGAGGAACGAAATCACCATCTTTAGCAATGTTTTCGAAACCTGGCGCTTGGTTCATCACTTCAATCATGTGCTCTGCGTAGTTTTCCCAGTCGGTCGCCATGTGGAAAATACCTTCATTAGGGATAAGCTTCTCACGCACCATTTCCGCAAAACCTAATTGAACAATACGACGCTTGTGGTGACGCTTCTTATGCCAAGGGTCTGGGAAGAACAATTGCAGTGTCGATAAGCTGCCATTTGGGATCATGTGTTCGAATACTTCTACCGCATCGTGACACATTACACGCAGGTTAGTAATTCCCGCTTCGCGAGCATCGGCAAGACAAGCACCAACGCCTGGGCTATGAACTTCGATACCGATGAAGTTTTTCTCTGGCGCGTTCTTTGCCATTTCAACCAATGAAGCACCCATACCAAAACCGATCTCAAGCACTACTGGGTTATCGTTGCCAAACACCTCTTTCCAATCGAGAAGTTCAGCTTTGAAGTCAATACCCATCGTAGGCCAGCATTCATTCATCGCGCTCTCTTGACCTTTAGTCAAACGCCCTTCACGGCGTACAAAGCTGCGGATTTTGCGGATCAGCTTTCCGTCTTCGTTGTATTCGTTAGTGGTTACTTCACTCATTGATTTTGCCTGCACATTGATTAATCAAAGCGGGGATTATCCAAAGAATTTACTTAGGTGCAAGTATTTGTTGAGCTCTTGGTCTATGGCAACCCAAAAGCAACGACACACCTCTTTATATCCCTACTGTTTATCCGTTGTACTTCTTGCCCATTATGTGGTGCAATTTTGCACCTAACC
Organism: Vibrio sp. D417a; assembly: GCF_030248595.1. NCBI lineage: Bacteria > Pseudomonadati > Pseudomonadota > Gammaproteobacteria > Vibrionales > Vibrionaceae > Vibrio > Vibrio sp. D417a. Next base: position 391,223 of record NZ_JAHGAM010000011.1, read on the forward strand.
AATAATAGAATACAGAGCAAGTCGTGACACCTTTCGCCAGTGCCATCCTAGAATGGTATGACGCATATGGAAGAAAAGATCTTCCGTGGCAACAAAATAAGACCGCATACAGTGTCTGGTTGTCTGAAATTATGCTTCAGCAAACTCAGGTCACTACGGTTATTCCGTATTACCAACGTTTCTTGGAGCGCTTTCCAACCGTGGTCGATCTTGCCAATGCTGAGCAAGATGAAGTCCTACACCTTTGGACTGGCTTAGGGTATTACGCCCGAGCCCGTAACCTTCACAAAGCAGCACAAGAGGTCGCCTCTACATACAATGGTGAGTTTCCTCTTGATATAGAGAAAATGAACGCCCTACCGGGGATTGGTCGCTCTACTGCTGCCGCCATTTTATCGTCTGTGTATAAACAACCACACGCGATTCTTGATGGTAACGTGAAGCGCACCCTATCCCGCTGTTTCGCAGTTGCAGGATGGCCAGGACAAAAAAAGGTTGAAAACCAGCTGTGGGAAATTGCCGAAACGCATACCCCACAAACGGATGTAGATAAGTATAACCAGGCAATGATGGACATGGGCGCAATGGTCTGCACTCGCAGCAAACCCAAATGTAGCCTCTGCCCTGTTGCTGACCTGTGTGTGGCAAAACAACAAGGTAATGTGCTCGACTACCCGGGCAAAAAACCGAAGAAAGATAAACCAATCAAGCAAACTCGTTTCGTGATGCTTCACCACAACACCGAAAATGGTCATGAGGTGTGGTTGGAGCAAAGACCACAAACAGGCATTTGGGGTGGCTTATTCTGCTTCCCACAAACCGAACATGTGGATGCAGAAAGCGACATTGAATTGCTACTGGATCAACGCGGCATTCAAGCCAGCAATATCAAACAGAAGCAAACACTGATTACCTTTCGTCATACATTCAGCCATTACCACCTAGATATCACGCCAATTTTGATTGATTTATCAAAGCAACCGGACGTGATAATGGAAGGCAACAAAGGTCTTTGGTATAACTTATCTAAACCTGAAGAAGTCGGTTTAGCCGCGCCAGTAAAACTATTGCTGGAAACGCTACCCCACGAACTTCGTTAATTGAATACAAGGAGTCATTATGAGCCGCACTGTATTTTGTGCTCGACTAAAGAAAGAAGGCGAAGGTCTAGACTTTCAACTTTACCCTGGTGAACTAGGTAAACGCATTTTCGACAACATCTCGAAAGAAGCGTGGGCTCAGTGGCAACACAAACAAACCATGTTGATCAACGAGAAGAAACTCAACATGATGGATCCAGAACACCGCAAACTGATCGAAACAGAAATGGTAAATTTCCTCTTTGAAGGAAAAGACGTTCATATCGAAGGTTACACACCTCCGAGCGAATAAAGTCGCTTGAGTTAAACAATGACATCACAACCATTTGTGGTGTCATTTTTCTATTACCTTCAATAACTCTGATACTTATGAAAAAAATTGTCTTTATTGCTGCCGCACTTTTAATGGCAGGCTGTAGCCGTGAATTCGTCGAAAAGATTTATGACGTCAACTACGAGCCAACAAACCGTTTTGCCAATAACTTAGCTGAGCTACCAGGACAATTTGAAAAAGATACTGCGGCGCTAGATGCCTTAATCAATAGCTTTTCAGGCAATATTCAAAAGCGCTGGGGTAAAAAAGAAATCAAGTACGCTGGCAAGAGTAATTACGTTAAGTACATCGATAACTACCTTAGCCGCGCCGAGGTCGACTTTCGCAAAGGCGTGATCACGATAGAGACCGTATCACCGACCGAGCCCCAAAAACACCTAAAAGACGCGATTGTCACCACCTTATTAACACCAGACGATCCCGCGCACGTCGACTTATTCTCCTCTAAAGGTATCACGTTAGAGGGGCAACCATTCCTGTATAAACAAGTTGTCGACCAAGACAATAAGCCAATTCAATGGTCTTGGCGGGCAAACCGATTTGCGGAATACCTCATCGCAAATAAAATAAAAACCAAAAATGTAGATTTCAAGAAAGCGTATTACGTCGAAATTCCCATGGTTGAAGACCACTTTTCAACTCGCAGCTACCAATACGCCGATATCGTGCGTCGAGCTTCCAAGAAATACGACATTCCAGAAGACTTGATATACGCCATTATTAAAACCGAGAGCAGTTTCAACCCATACGCGGTAAGTTGGGCAAATGCGTATGGCCTAATGCAAGTTGTACCTAAAACAGCGGGACGAGATGTGTTCAAACTCGTGAAAAAGCGCTCGGGCCAACCAAGCCCTGAATATTTGTTTAATCCAGAAAACAACATAGATACCGGTACTGCGTATTTCTATATCTTAAAAAATCGTTATTTAAGAGAAGTCCGCCACCCTACCTCTCTCGAGTACAGCATGATTTCAGCTTACAATGGCGGTACTGGAGGAGTTTTAAACACATTTCATCGCAGTGATCGCAAACGCGCAATGCAAGATCTTAATTCATTGCAACCCAACCAAGTTTATTGGGCGTTAACCAAGAAACACCCGAACGCAGAAGCGCGTCGCTACCTAGAAAAAGTTACAAATTTCAAAAAGGAATTTAACTCGAAGCAAACTTTGTAGTGACAGTTGAATAAAAAGCGTTCGAACAACCACTTTTTTGAAATTATTTAAAAAAAGTGGTTGACGCAACGCGGGAAAATCCGTTTAATAGCGCTCCGTTGCCCGGATAGCTCAGTCGGTAGAGCAGAGGATTGAAAATCCTCGTGTCGGTGGTTCGATTCCGCCTCCGGGCACCACAATTTGATTTGTTGGTGTCTTAACGAAATGTTATAACACGGACAAAAGCACAAAGAATAAAGTGTGCCGACTTAGCTCAG